>CACJPA010000064.1 GCA_902595105.1 uncultured Pelagibacteraceae bacterium | reverse complement strand
AAAAAAGACTTACTAAATTTTCTTCATTAAGAAAATTTGTAATTCTTTCACATATTACTTTCGTGTGACCGTCTGTACTTGAATAAATAATTAAAAAACTGGGCATATTTAGATAATCTTATGATTTGTTCATCACTTGTTGTGGCATTTTTTCATAAAACTTTTTATCTAACTGATATTCGATATCCTCTTTTTCTTGCGCCGAGCCTTCTGCCTGTGTAAATGTATATTTTGCAAAATCTTTACACCAATCCTTTTTGGTGTTTAAACATTCTATGGGATATATATTGCCACCCCAATCTCTTGCTTCATTTACAAGTTCGTGACCTAATTCATCAGTAGTTTCGAGACAATCAGCAACAAAACTTGGGGAATATATTGCTATTTCTTTTTTACCTTCGGTAATTAATTTTTTCACAACATCTTCGGTATAAGGGGTTATCCACTCTTCAGATCCGAAGCGACTTTGAAAACTCATCACGCATTGCTCGGGTCTTAAATTTTTTAAATTGTTTGTTATAAGACAAAACGTTTCGTAACAATGTCTGTAATAATCATCGCCTTTATGGACAATTCTTCTTTTTTGCATGCCGTGAAAAGTGATTATTAAATTATCAATTTTTTTTCCCGATTCCTGCAACTTATTTATTTTAAAATCTATTTGCTTTACTGAGTTATTTATGAATGCGTGTGTTCTATGAAAATTTGTAATTACCTCAAAGGTTGGGATTTTAACTCTTTTTGATAACTCTTTAGCTAGCGCATCTATACCTGAGGCTATAGTGCTTTCAGAGTATTGAGGAAACATCGGAATTACTAACAATTTTGTTGCGCCAACACCTTTTCTTAAATCAGCTTCCCAACTATCATAAACTTCATTTACATATGGAGGTGACAAAAGAAAAGCATGATTTACCTCAACGTATCCATTGGGATCGATTTTTTTTAATTCTTCCCTAACATTGTTAGTAAAATCTCTTGTGTTTGTAATTAAAGGAAAGTTTTTACCGTCCCAGATTCTTGCATAAAGCTTTGCTGATTTTTTGGGCCTGAAAGGTAATACAAATAAGTTTAAGATTATTTTCCATAACCATGGATTAATATCAACAACTCTTGGATCTCCTAAAAATTTTCTAAGATACTTTCTTAATGCTTTGGTGGTAGGTTCAGAAGGAGATCCGAGCTGAACAAACACGACTTTTGTTTTTCTTTTTGGGTGTGTATAAATCTGGCTCATATTAATAATTTTTTACTGTTTTTACTAAGTAATCAAACATATTTGGGTCTGTCTCTGGGAGAACCCCATGTCCAAGATTGAATATATAAGGATGATCTTTAAAAATATCGAGATATTTTGAAGCTTCTTTTTTAAGTGTCTCTTTGTCTGTTAATAAAATTTTTGGGTCTAAGCCACCTTGAATTGGAATTTTTATATCTTTAAGTATTTTTTTAGGATCTACATTATAATCAATGCTTATTGCATCGGGTTTAACAATCTCACAAAATTCTTTATAATTTTTGATTTCTCTTGGAAAACATATCACCGGTACATTTAGGGATTTAACATATTCTACTAAATTTAAAGTAGGTGTGTAAACATAGTTCGGCAAGTCTTTTTCTTCTAATAAACCAGCCCAACTATCAAAAATTTGAATAACATTTGCCCCATTATCTATTTGGTTTTTAATATGAACTTTTAAAAATTTTTCTATAATTAATAAAATTCTATTTATTAAAAACTCATCTTTAAAAAAATTTTCATTTAAATCCTTTTTTGGAGATTTTAAATTAATCATATAGACTAAAAGGGTCCATGGGGCGCCTACAAATCCAATTGTATTTTTATCTTTTACACTTGGATCAGAGCTTACTTTTTTAATAGCTTTGTAAACAGGATATATTTTTTTAACAAAGTCTATTTCATCAATATTTGCTATATCATTTAAATTTAATTTATCTAACTTAGGTCCAAAATTTTTCTCAAATTTAACTTTTTGACCCAGGCCATAAGGCAACATTAAAATATCTGAAAAAATTATTGCAGCGTCAATATCAAACCTTTTTAATGGTTGTAATGTTATCTCAGATGATAAATTATCATTTAAGCATAAATTAATAAAATCAGGATTATTTT
>CACJPA010000063.1 GCA_902595105.1 uncultured Pelagibacteraceae bacterium | reverse complement strand
CAAACAAAAGATAAGAACTTTAAGCCATTTAACTCAAAAGTGTATGGAGCAAATTAAAGAACTTTTTAAATAAGACTATTGTTTTGTGGAAAGATACAACTTCAAAAATATCGAAGAAAAATGGCAAGAAAAATGGGAAAAAGATAAAACTTTCTCAACAAAAGTAGATAAAAGTAAAAAAAAATTTTACTGTCTTGAAATGTTTCCATACCCATCAGGTAAAATTCATATGGGTCATGTTAGAAATTACACAATAGGTGATGTTCTAGCCAGATTCAAAACATTGCAAGATTATAATGTACTGCACCCGATGGGATGGGATTCTTTTGGTATGCCCGCAGAAAATGCTGCGAGACAAAATAAGTTAAGCCCCAAAGATTGGACTGAAAAAAATATTTCCAACATGAAATCACAACTTAAAAAATTGGGACTTTCAATAGACTGGGATAGAGAAATTTCCACTTGTTCGCCTGAATATTATAAGCATCAACAAGAGTTTTTCTTAGAGCTATACGATAAAGGATTGGTTTACCGAAAAGAAAATTACGTAAATTGGGATCCTGTTGATGAAACAGTTTTAGCAAATGAACAAGTTATCGATGGTCGAGGATGGAGGTCAGGAGCCATAGTTGAAAGAAGGAAACTAAACCAATGGTTTTTTAATATAACAAAATTCTCGAATGATCTGCTTAACGGTTTAAATGAGTTAGATGAATGGCCTAACAAAGTAAAGACCATGCAGAAAAATTGGATAGGCAAATCATTTGGCTGCGAAATAGATTTTAAAATAGAGTCTGAAAAACCAATAAAAGAAATAAAGTGTTATACTACAAGACCAGATACCCTTTTTGGAATGTCATTTATAGCTTTATCTATAGATCATCCAATTGCTGAATTTTACCTCTCAGATCCTAAATTCAAAAAATTTAAAGAGGAGTGTTCTAAAACAGGAACTACTGAGGAGTCCCTCGCAATAGCAGAAAAGCTTGGATTTAAAACTGATTTGCTAGCGATAAATCCATTAGACAAGAACGCAAAAGTCCCAGTCTATTTTGCAAACTTTGTGTTAATGGATTACGGACTAGGAGCAGTTTTTGGATGTCCAGCACACGACCAAAGAGATTTAGATTTTGCAAAAAAATACGATTTAAAAATAACTCCTGTTGTAAAACCTTCTAATGAGGAAAATTTTATAATTAAAGATAAAGCTTATACAGAAGACGGGGAGCTTTTTAATTCTCAATTTTTAAATGGATTAAAAGTTCCAACAGAATCAATACCAAAAACAATTGAATATTTAGAAAAAAATAATTTAGGAAAAAAACAAACTAATTTTAGACTTAAAGATTGGGGAATATCTAGACAAAGATATTGGGGATGCCCAATTCCCATTGCCTATGATGAAAAAAATAATCCAGTAAAAATTCCAAAAAATTTACTTCCGATAAAGTTACCTGAAATAGAAAAATTAGATTCAACAGGAAATCCCCTTGATCTAATGCAAGACTGGAAAAAAATAATTATTGATGGAAAAGAATACAGAAAAGAAACAGATACTCTTGATACCTTTGTTGATTCTTCTTGGTATTTTTTAAGATTTTGTTCATCAGACAAAACAGATTATGGTTTTAACAATGAAGAAGTAAATTACTGGATGCCTGTAGATCAGTATATTGGTGGAGTAGAGCATGCAATACTCCATTTATTATACTCTAGATTTTTCATGCATGCGCTTTCAGAAGATAACTCAACTTTTAATATTAAAGAGCCATTTAAAGGATTGTTCACTCAAGGAATGGTTTGTCATGAAACCTACAAAGATCAAAAAAATAATTGGGTAAGTCCAGATGAAATCACCACTATTGATGGAAAAAAATTCCTTCTTAAAGATCAAACTCAAGAAATTAAAGTTGGACCTTCTGAGTCAATGTCAAAGTCTAAAAAGAATACAGTTGATCCAGAGAAAATAATTCAAAACTATGGAGCCGACTCTGTAAGACTATTTATACTATCAGATAGTCCACCTGAAAAGGATGTCCAATGGTCAGATGAGGGAATGAATTCATCTTTTAAATTTTTACAAAAATTGTGGGTTTTAAATCAAAAAATTTTAGATGAAATTAAAGAAAACCACCCAAGTAATTCTCAAAATAATTTAGAAAAAATTACTGGTCAATTTGTAGAAAATGTAAAAAAAAATGTTGAAAA
>CACJPA010000062.1 GCA_902595105.1 uncultured Pelagibacteraceae bacterium | reverse complement strand
AAAAAAAAATAATAATTCAATAATTTTATATACTATTGTAGATAACAACCTTGCTAAATATTTGGCCAATGAAAGTGAAAAAAAAAAGATACCTTGTTTTGGAGTATTAGGTAATTTAATTTTAAATTTTTCTAAAATTTTAAACCAAAAAGCTACTCATGAACCGAGCGGGCAACACGTTTTGAATGATGAATATTATGATAGAATTGAAGCAATTCAATTTACCATGAATCATGATGATGGTAATTTAATAAACGAAGTTGAAAAATCTGACATTATTCTTGTTGGTGTTAGTAGAACTAGCAAAACACCAACGTCTATTTATCTTGCCAACAAAGGCTTTAAAACATCAAATATTCCTTTAGTTAATGAAAACTCTTTACCAGATAAACTCAAGCAAAATCCTCATATGACATGTGTTGTTGGATTAAGCACAGAGCCCGAAAGGTTGGCAGATCTAAGAAAAAATAGAATGAATTCACTAAAAGAAACCGAAAGTATAAACTATACTAATTTAGAGAGTATTAAAAAAGAAGTTCTTCAAGCGAAAAAAACATTTCAAAAATATAAATGGCCTTTAATAGATGTAACAAGAAAATCTGTTGAAGAAACTGCTGCTTCAATAATTAAAATACACGAAATATATTTAAATAATGCAAAATAAAATTATCCTGGCATCTAAAAGCAAGGTTAGAAAAAATATCTTAGATAAAAATAATATAAAAAGTGTTGTAGAGCCTTCAAACGTTGATGAAGATATTGTAAAATTATCCTTAATTAAAGAAAATGCTACTCCTGAAATTATTTCAAAAAATTTAGCAGAATTAAAAGCTAATAAAGTTAGCGCCAAAAGAGAAGGGGAAATAGTGCTTGGTGCTGATAGTGTTATCGATTTAAATGGAGAATTAATATCAAAACCTGAGAGTAGAGAAGATGCATTGAATATATTAAAAAAACTCAATGGTAAATCACACTTTTTAATAAGCTCTGTTTGCATTTCAAAAAATGGTTCGATGATTTGGAATTACACTGATAAAGCTATATTAGTGATGAAGAATTTTTCAGATGTAGAGTTAGAGAGCTATTTATCAAAAATAACAGATGAAAATCTTTATGCTTATAATGTGTATCAGATTGAGGGTGCAGGTAGGAATTTGTTCAGCAGCATAGAAGGAGACGAAGATACAATAATGGGTTTACCAATTAAGAAAATTAAAGAATATTTAAATTTACAAAAATGAAAAAATATTTTGTAATTGGAAACCCAATTAATCATTCATTATCTCCAAAACTCCATAATTATTGGTTAAAAGAAAATAATATCAATGCAACTTATGATAAAATTAAACTTGAAGAAAATGAAATCGAGAATTTTATTTTTAAAATTAAAAACCAAGAAATAAATGGTTGTAATGTAACCGTCCCATTTAAAAAAATTGTAATTCCTTTCTTAGATAAATTAAGCCCAGAAGCAGAACGAACACAATCAGTTAATACAATTAGTTTTCTTAATGGTAATTTAATTGGCCATAATACAGATATTGATGGTTTTGAAAAAGCTCTTAATCAGTTGAATTATAAAGTTAAAGATAAAAAAATTCTTATTTTGGGCGCTGGTGGAGTTGTCCCATCGATAATTTTTGCATTAGATAAAATGCAAGCATCAAAAATTACTGTAAGTAACAGAACCAATAAAAAAGCTGAAGATTTAAAATTTCAATTTAATAAAATTAATACCGTAAGCTGGGGTGAAGTGCCTGATTTTGATATGATTATTAATGCGACCAGTTTAGGTTTAAATAATGAAACCATCGATTTAGATACTTCTAATATTGGTGGGGGAAAGTTATTTTATGATGTAATCTATAATCCTAGTGAAACTAATTTTTTAAAAGTTGGAAAAAAATTAGGAAGCCAAACAGAAAATGGTAAATTAATGTTTATTTATCAAGCTTTTGAAGCATTTAGATTATGGCATGAAGTTGAGCCAAATGTTAATGATGAATTAATTAGATTTTTAAATCATGATTAGAATAGCAATAATTGGAGATATTGGTTCTGGCAAAAGTTTTGTAGCAAAGAATTTTGGATACCCTGTTTTTAATGCTGACAATGAAGTGTCTTATTTGTACAGATATGATAGAAAAATTTTTTATAAATTAAAAAAAATTTTACCAAAATATTTTAGAACTTTTCCAATAGATAAAAAAAAAATTTCACAAGCTATTTTTGATAAGAAAAATAATTTAAAAAAAATTACTAATATTGTTCACAAAGAGGTCAGAAAAAGATTAAGTTTATTTTTATCTA
>CACJPA010000061.1 GCA_902595105.1 uncultured Pelagibacteraceae bacterium | reverse complement strand
ATCAAACTTTAAAGATCAAGATGTAGAAAAAGTTGGAAAAGAAATTAGAGAAACAGTTTTTCAATGGACAGGTATTCCAACTAGTATTGGGATCGCAAAAACAAAAACTTTAAGTAAAGTTGCAAACCACATTGCAAAGAAAAAACAATCAGGAGTTACTAGTTTAATTGGAATTGAAAATTTAGATCCTATTTTAGAAAAGGTTGAAATTAATGATGTCTGGGGTGTTGGAAAACAACTTACTAAATTTTATCAAAAGCATGGAATTTACAATGCTAAGCAACTTAAAAATAAATCTAACACTTGGATTAAGAAAAGTTCTAATGTTTTAAGTTCAAGGACAGCAATGGAGCTTAAAGGAATTCCTTGTATTGACTTAGAAACTACTACGACAAAAAGGAAGAGTTGTGTAGTTTCAAGATCATTTGGAAAAAGAATTGAAACTTTCCAAGAATTAAAAGAAGCAGTTGCAAACTATTGTTTAAATGCATCTGAAAAAATTAGATCAGAATCTTTGGTTGCAAAAGCAATCACAGTGTTTGTTAGAACCAGTCCTTTCCAAAGAAACTTTGGTTACTATTCAAATGCGAAGACAGTTGATTTTCCAATTGCAACAAACAACAGTATTGAAACAGTTAAGACAGCAGTTTCAATATTAGAAAATATTTTTAAAAATGGTTACCGTTATCAAAAGGCAGGTGTAATGCTAACAGGGTTATCGAATGCAAGTGATAAAACAAATTTATTTACTTCTGAAAAAGATGAAAAAATAAATAGCTTAATGAGATCAATTGATAATACTAATCATCGATATGGAAGATCTACTTTAAGTGTTGCAAGTGCTGGGGTTCATAAAAAGTGGAACATGAGAAGGCAATATTCCTCTAAAATTGATACTGCTGATTTTTATTGTTTACCAACTATTAGAGCTTGATTTATCTGGCTTTTTTAATAAAAAAGAAGCATGCAAAACCAAGAAATAGTCAAAATAATAGAAAATCTTAAAGGTCGAAGGAGCTATGAGGAAAAAAGAGCCTCTAAATTAGGCTTTGCTTCTCTCTATGAGTATTTTGAAGATAAGATTTCAAAGAAACAAAAAGCTATTGAAGACGAACAAAAAGAATTAGAAGCTGCAAAAGCTGATGATCAACCAAAAGCTGCTAAGAAAAGCTGCGGTTGTTGCTAATATCTTTCAATCCCCAAATAAGCAAACTTTGACTCTGTAGATGGTATTGTTACAAACAATCTATAATAATTATTATTGTGTTTAAAAAAACTAGAAGCTCGTTCACAACCATATAGCCCAAAATTTTCTTGATTAAATGATTTAGATGCTTGTTCAAAAGATTTGTTGTCTTGATTAAAATACATTGCACTTACTTGTTTTTTACAGTCAATCCATGGATTAAACCAATCCTCTTTAAATCCATAAATATCATCTGTTCCATCTTTATTTATATCTGCAGTTTCAATTCTAAATGAACCATTGAGAGAAACTGGCATTACTTGATATTTTTCAAATGACTGATCATTATTGTTTTTAAAAACATATAAAAACTCTTCAGTCTTACAATCTTTTCCACGATTAAATGGTTTTGAATTATCTTTTCGCTTACAAACTACATCTTTAGCAACACCAATACTATCTGTATTACCATCTTTGTTAAAATCAATGGCGGTAGAGATCCATGCTCGATCAGCCATTTTAAAAACTTTTTTATCTGATCCCTCTACCCAATAACCAGGTTTGTCGTTGATGTCTCCTGTCCAGATTAAGAAGTTTGCTTTGCCTGTTGGTTTTTCTTTAAATTGATAACTATCAAGTTTTTCAAATTTTAATTTATTTTTTTTACTAGTTACCTTAGACCAACAAAAAGTTGTATTACCGTATCCTGGACAGCTTCCGAAAATAATTGCTCCTTTTTCTGTTGGAAGAATATGATTAAATCCAATGTCTATAAAATTATTTGCTTTTTTAGCTTTACGGCATTTTTTAGTTTTCATATCACAAACTTCAATAGCACCAGGTTTCTGATCTCCATAGAAGTAATCAATAATTTCATAATATCCATCTTGATTAAAATCAAAATACATTAAATCATGAGAAAAATGAGGTGATCCAAAACTTTTTAATTCATTTGAATTTAAATCAAAAATATAATTAACATCTTTCCAGCTACTATTTCTGTTTCTTCCGTCTTCACGATTTCCTAGATAAACTATTTCTTCATTTCCATCACTATCAATATCCAAAACATTCATTCTTCTAGCCGTCAAAGGTAATGTTAAGTGATTAGATTTTAATTCTAAATTATCTGTTTTAAATAAATTATCTAAATTTTCAAAACTT
>CACJPA010000060.1 GCA_902595105.1 uncultured Pelagibacteraceae bacterium | reverse complement strand
TTTACCCTCCGATTCGGTCATGTTTTAGTCTATTTTTGTTCTTTAGCACTAACAATATCTGGTAGGTAAAAAAAAATATACACCAAAGATAGAAATGCCTAAAAATAAAATTACAGCTGTTCTTGGTCCAACAAACACGGGTAAAACTCATCTTGCAATTGACACAATGCTATCTTTTGACAGCGGAATGATTGGGTTCCCATTAAGATTATTAGCAAGAGAGGTTTACGATAAAGTAATAAAAAAAATTAGTATAGACAAAGTTGCTTTAATAACCGGTGAAGAAAAAATAATTCCTACAAATGCAAAATATTATTTATGCACAGTCGAATCAATGCCTATTGAAAAGCATTTAGAATTTGTGGGCATAGATGAAATCCAAATGTGTGCAGATCATGAAAGAGGTCACATATTCACAGATAGATTATTAAATTTAAGAGGTGAAAAACTTACGATGTTAATGGGTTCTAGCACTATTAAAAAAATCATATCTAAATTAAACGAGGATATAGAATTTATTAATAGAGATAGATTATCAAAACTCACCTATGCCGGACATAAAAAAATATCAAGAATAAATAGAAAAACTGCAATCATAGCTTTTTCAGCGGAGGAAGTTTATGCAATAGCAGAATTAATAAGAAGACAAAAGGGTGGGGCAGCTATAGTTATGGGTTCATTAAGTCCTAAAACGAGAAATGCTCAAGTAGAGCTTTATCAATCTGGAGATGTTGATTTTTTAGTAGCCACTGACGCTATTGGAATGGGAATAAATATGGATCTAGATTTTGTATATTTTTCAAACCTTAAAAAATTTGATGGAAAAAAATTAAGAAAATTAAATTTATCTGAAATAGGTCAAATAGCGGGAAGAGCTGGAAGATATTTAAATGATGGTGGTTTTGGAATAACTGGTGATTGTAAAGAAATTTCACCTGAAGAAGTAGAATTAATTGAAGGACATAAATTTGAAGAAATAAGAACTTTATTCTGGAGAAATTCTGATCTTAATTTCAATAACCCAAATTCACTGATTAAAAGTCTTGAAGAAAGACCTCGGATGGAATGGTTAAGAAAAGTTCAAGAATGTGAGGATGAAAGAGCACTAAAATATTTTATAAAAGATGAAAAAAATAATCTAGAATTTAACGAAAGAACTCTCAAATTATTATGGGAATGTTGTCAGATACCTGATTTTGTTAAAAAAACCTACGGCAATCATTATGAAGTGATCAAAAATGTTTTTAGATTTTTAAACAGTGAAAAAGGTCTGATTTCAGAAGATTACATGAGATTACAGCTCATGAAACTTGATAAATTAGAGGGAAATGTAGATTCTTTATCAAATAGAATTGCAAATGTAAGAACTTGGTCTTATGTTTCAAATAAAAATAATTGGGTAGAAAATCAAAATTATTGGATAGAAAAAACAAAACATTTAGAAGATAGACTTTCTGACAGACTTCATGAAGAACTTACCAAGACTTTTATCGACAAAAGAGCAAGTATACTCGCAAGAGGTTTAAAACAAGACATGGAATTTAAAACTGAAATATTACAGAACAATGACGTTAAAATAGATGATCAGTTTATTGGTAAGATCAAAGGTTTGAAATTAGAATTAGATTTAAAAAAAGGCTCTCTAGAAACTGATATCAAGTCATTAAAAAAAGCAGCTAGACAATCAATTGGACCTGAGTTTGATAAAAGAATTCAATCAATTATAGACACAGAATTAATAGATTTAAAGGAAGACTTTAAAATATATTGGAATGAATTTCCAATTGCTAGGTTGTTACCAGGAAATGATTATTTAAGTCCTAATTTTACTTTAGTTGTTGATGACATTATTGAACAAAATCCAAAACAAAAACTAAATGATTTTATTCAAAGATGGCTAAATTCAAAAATAAGCAATGTCTTAAAAAGTTTAATCGATTTAAAAAACATTAAAGAGGATAAATCTTCAATTAAGGCTTTGGCTTATCAGCTTTATGAAAATAATGGTGTTTTAAAAAGAGAACAAGTTTCTGATTATTTAAAAAATCTTCAACAAATAGACAGAAAAGTACTAAGAGAATTGGGTGTGAAATTTGGAAGATACCATGTATTCCTTTATCAACTTATAAAACCAGATGCTGTATCTTTAAGAACATTATTGTGGAAAAATTTTCATCAAAAATTCTATAATTTAAAACCACCAACTTTTGGATTAAATTTTTTAGAAGATAAAGACTCTCAAAATAAAAACTTTATGCTTCTCTGCGGATTTGAAAAATTTGATAATCTTTTTGTAAGAATAGATATTCTTGAAAGACTCTTTGTGCAAATAATTAATGCCACTTCAAAAGAAAATAGTGAAATAAAAATGATACCTGAAA
>CACJPA010000059.1 GCA_902595105.1 uncultured Pelagibacteraceae bacterium | reverse complement strand
CAAAATTATCATTAAGATTTCCTAATAAATATCTAAATGTATTTCTAATCTTTCTATAAGAGTCTGCGTGTTGATCTAGGATTGAATAATCTATTCTTAAATCTTCTGAATAATTTGATGATGCTACCCAAATTCTCAAAATATCTGCTCCATATTTTTTTAAAATATCTTCAGGTGCAATTACATTTCCCAATGATTTAGACATTTTCAAACCTTTGCCATCTACAACAAAACCGTGAGATAGAATGGAATCAAAAGGAGCTCTACCTCTAGTTCCACAAGATTCTAATAATGATGAATGAAACCAACCTCTATGTTGATCTGAACCTTCTAAATACATTGACGCTGGCCATTTTAGGTCATTCCTTTTTTCTAATACAAATGAATGAGTTGAGCCACTATCAAACCAAACTTCAACAATATCACTTAATTTATCATAATCTTGAGCTTTATACTTATCTCCTAAAAATCTTTGTGGATCGTCTGAAAACCAACAATCTGATCCCTCTTTTTCATAAATCGAAGCAATATTTTCATTGACCTCATCATCAACCAAAATTTCTTTAGTTTTTTTATTTACAAAAATAGGTAGGGGTACACCCCATACTCTTTGTCTAGAAACACACCAATCAGGTCTAGTTTCTATCATTGATTTTAATCTTTCTTTTCCTTTGCTTGGATAAAATGTTGTGTCATCAATAGCTTTTAAAGCTTTGTCTCTTAATTTGTGACTTTCCATAGAAATAAACCACTGAGGCGTTGCTCTGTGAACTAATGGTGCCTTTGACCTCCAAGAATGAGGGTAAGAATGAACTAGTTCCCCATTAGATAATAAATTTTTTTGTTCTTTAAGTTTTTCAATTACTATTGGATTGGCTTTAAAAATATGAATACCTTCAAATAATTTTACATTATTTGTGTACTTACCGTCTCCGTCAACTGTCTCTATTGCTTTTATTCCATTATTCAAACATAAATTAAAATCATCTGGCCCATGACTTGGTGCACAATGAACAATTCCTGTACCCTGTTCTGTCGTCACAAATCTTGCTTCTAACATTGGAATTTCAATTTCGTAACCTAAATTTAAAAAAGGATGGTTACAAACAGTACCTTTAAACTCTTTTCCTTTAAACTTTTTAATCTCTTTATAATTTTTTATTCCACATTCATTAATGACTGACTCAAGTAAAGCTTGTGCAACAACTATTTTTCTATTTTGAAAATCTCCTTCATCTTTTACCTGTAATAAAACATATTCTAGTGCCTCGTTATAAGCTAAGGCTTTATTAGCAGGAATAGTCCACGGAGTTGTAGTCCAAATTATAATTTCACTTTCTTCCAGCTCTTTAATTTTAGAGGACCTTACTGAAAACGATGTGTAAATTGTATCTGATTTATGATCTTGATATTCTACTTCAGCATCAGCAAGAGCAGTTTTTTCAACAGTTGACCATAAAACTGGTTTATACCCTCTATACAAACTTCCTTCTTTAAGAAATTTTCCAAGCTCTCTTACGATTTGAGCCTCTGCATCAAAACTCATTGTTGAATAGTAATTTTCCCAATCTCCAACTACACCCAATCTTTTAAATTGACCTTTATGTATTTCAATCCACTTCTCTGCAAAAGATCTACATTCTTTTCTAAACTCAACTATAGGAACATCATTTTTGTTTTTTTTGTTTTTTTTATATTCCTCTTCTATTTTCCACTCAATCGGTAGACCATGACAATCCCATCCGGGTACATAAATTGAATCTTTACCATCCATTTGATGGAATTTCACGATTATGTCTTTTAGAATTTTATTTAATGCTGTCCCCATATGAATATTGCCATTTGCATATGGAGGGCCATCATGTAAGACAAATTTTTCTTTGCCTTTGCTTGATTTTCTCAATTCATCATAAAGATTTATTTTTTGCCAATAATTTAGAATTTCAGGCTCTCTTATTGGTAGGTTGGCCTTCATTGAGAAAGCTGTTTTAGGCAGATTTATATCAGATTTACTCATTTAGTTTTTTTTGCAATATTTAAATCAGATTTAATTTGTCTTTTAAGTTGATCAACATTCTTAAATTTTTTTTCTTTTCTAATAAACTTTAAAAACTGCACTGATAAAAGCTTATTATAAAGATTTCCAGAAAAATTAAACAAATGTACCTCAAGTAAGATTTTTTTTTGATTAAATGTAGGTCTATAGCCAAGATTTGCTATGCCACTCAATTTTTTTTGACTTTTTTTTCTTAGCACTCTTACCGCATAAACCCCTGGCTGAGCTAAAATATAATCCTTAATATCTATGTTGCATGTTGGAAAACCAATTTTTTTTCCAACTTGTCTGCCCTTTTGAACTATTCCATCTATAGTCCATTTTCTTCCTAAAAATTTATTGGCTGTGTTTAAATTACCTTTTTCTAATAAATTTCTT
>CACJPA010000058.1 GCA_902595105.1 uncultured Pelagibacteraceae bacterium | reverse complement strand
ACAGAAGTTGAGGTAAGGATTTATAAGATTTAATTGAGGATCTAAAAATTTCTGTTACTTGCTCTTCATTGGTAGGTCCATAAAGCATT
Source organism: uncultured Pelagibacteraceae bacterium (assembly GCA_902595105.1). Lineage (GTDB taxonomy): Bacteria > Pseudomonadota > Alphaproteobacteria > Pelagibacterales > Pelagibacteraceae > Pelagibacter. Next base: position 2,465 of record CACJPA010000058.1, on the reverse strand, counting down.
TCTCTATTTTGACGATCAGTTATTCTAAGCATCTCCTCACCATAATCATCATATCGACCGCTTTCTTTCCATATCTCACTGGATTGAATTGTTGGCATTAATATTTCTTGAGCTCCAATTTTATTTTGCTCTTCTCTAACAATTTGCTCGATTTTTTTCATTACCTTGAAGCCTAAAGGTAACCATGAATATATGCCTGCAGAAGCTTGCTTAATCATACCTACTCTCAACATTAATTGATGAGATTTAATTTTCGCTTCAGAAGGATTATTTTTTAATATTGGAATAAATGAATTTGATAAAAGCATCTTAACTGATCATATTTCTTAAATTTAAATATTCAAATTTTATTAGTAAATAAATAATGACAAAAATTATAGTGGTTATGCCAGTACAATATAAGAATTTTTTCAACATTTTTGGATTTTCAGGTGATCCTGGATCTTCACCATCAATTTTTACTGTTTTTGCTCTGTTTACATCAATAGGAAGTATAGCAAAGAAAACTATCCACCATATAATTACATAGATAATTGCTAAACCAGTTACACTCATTAAATTCTCACTAAATTTATATTAGTGAAAGGTTTTTTTCCTGTTCTTTCCTTAGAAAATTTTCTACAGGCAATTTTCAATGCATCAATTAAATTATGCTCTTGTTGTTTGCTTCCAATTTTAAACGTTCTAGAAGTTTTTTCTATTTCTTCTTCTAGTCCATAAACAAATTCTTCTCTATCATCTACTGGTAAGCCACGAAAAGAAAGTACAGGGTTGCTATGGATATTTCCTTTAGGTGTTATCATTAAAGTTACTTCAAGATATCCATTTGCACTCAAATTTTTTCTATCTTTTATTGACTGTGAGTCTGGATCAACACTTACATTGCCATCTAAATACAATCGACCACTTGGAGCTTTGTCGTAAACTTCAGGCTGATTACCAGGATATAACTTAACTATATCACCGTTTTCTACTTGTACAGGATATGGAACTTGCATTTCTTTTGCAAAATTTATGTGTTCTATCATGTGCCTATGTTCACCATGTACAGGTATTACGCATTTAGGTTTAACCCATTGATACATTTCTTTTAAATCTTCTCTATTTGGATGACCAGAAACATGAACAAATTCAGTTTCTTCAGATATCACTTCTATACCATCTTTAACAAGTTGGTTGTGCAATTTATAAAGTTTTTTTTCATTTCCAGGTATAATTTTTGATGAAAATATCACAGCATCACCTTTTTCAATAAAAACATCAGGGTGTACATAGCTAGAAATTCTCATCATAGCTCCCATCGGCTCTCCCTGGCTACCTGTACAAAGATAAACTATTTTTTCTCTTGAGAAATTTTTAGCTTCACGAGGGTCAATTGGTTCAATTGTATTTTTTAAATATCCACATTGACGTGCAGCTTTGTAAATACGATGCATCGATCTTCCAACTAGTGAAATTTGTCTTCCTGTTTGCTCAGCACAATAAAATGCTGTCTCCATTCTTGCTACATTAGATGCAAATGAAGTAATTATAATTCTCTTTTTCAATCTCGACATTACATTTAACATATTTTTTCTAACATCTAGTTCAGATCCAGACTTGCCGGCACTAAAAACATTAGTAGAGTCACAGATCATTGCTAATACTCCTTCATCACCAATTTCTTTTAATCTCTTCTCATTTATATTGTCACCAATAAGTGGATTCGGATCTACTTTCCAATCTCCTGTATGTAAAATTACACCAGCAGGAGTTTTTATTCTTAAGCCATTTGGTTCTAAAATTGAATGAGTTAAAGTTATATATTCAATTTCAAATGGATCTAATGAAACAGTGCCATTCAATTCAACAATTTGTAAATCACTAGTAATGTCTATTTGTTTTTCTCGAAACTTCTCTCTAATCAAAACAGCTGTAAATGGAGTAGCAAATATTTTACATCTTAATTTTGGCCATAAATGTGCGATTGCTCCAATATGATCTTCATGTGCATGAGTTAAAACTATACCCAACAAGTTATCTTTTCTTTCAACAATAAATCCAGGATCAGGATAAATTAAATCAACACCTGGTATAGTGTCATCCGCAAAAGTAACGCCAATGTCTACCATTATCCATTTATGATCGCTTGGTTGACCGTAACCAAACAAATTCATGTTCATGCCAATCTCGCCAGATCCACCTAGTGGACAAAACAACAATTCATCTTTCATATTATTTTATTTGCTCAGAAATCTTTATTAGACCTTTAATTGTAATATCTTGGTTATGTTTAACTTTCGATTTTATTGAACTTGTAAATAAATCAGAAAATCCACCTGTCAATACAACTTTAAAGGATTTTCTTGTCTCTTTCTTAATTAAATTAATTATATTGTCAATTAAACCAGCATAACCCCAAAAAAAACCCGATCTAACCGCAGAAAGCGTGTTGCTTCCTATAACTGTTTTCATACGTTTAAGCT
>CACJPA010000057.1 GCA_902595105.1 uncultured Pelagibacteraceae bacterium | reverse complement strand
CTGAATAAGTATGTTTTATGTCATTAATTTTAAATTTAATTTGATATGAATGTAGCATTAAATTTTTATTAATTCCTTTATTGGAATTTGATAATTTATATTTTGTGTCTCCAAATATAGGATTTCCAATTGTATATAATTGTTTTCTTAACTGATGTTTTCGTCCAGTAATAGGTTTTAATTCTAATAAACTTGCTTCAGAATTTTTATCAATAACTTTAAAAATTGTTTTTGCTTTTTCGATTATTTTTTTATCACCGTCATACCTAATTAAATCATCATCCCATACACCAGATTTTTTATTAATTTCCCCTTGGCATATGGCTAAATAAGTTTTGTGTACTTTTCTTAGTCTAAATAAAGAAGTAAGCAATTGAGCGCTCTCTCTGTTTTTAGCCATAATAAAAACTCCAGAAGTATCTTTATCTAATCTATGAACAGAATATGGTTTTGTTCCTTCAAAAATTTCACTTTTAGCAAAAATATCAACTAGATTTTTTTTTGATTTAGTTCCACCTTGAACTGATATGCCTGATGCTTTGTTTAAAACAACAAAATTGTCATTGTTATCAATAATTTGATCTTCATTTGATTTTATAATTTCTTTTGATGGTAAAAACTTAATTTTTTTTTGTTGAATTGTTTCCTTAAATTCAATGTTAAATATATTTATTTCATCTTTCGTTTTTACTTTAAAAGAGCTTTTAACTTTCTTTCTATTTAGTTTTATTTTTCCCGTTCTTAAATATTTTTCAACAAGTCCTTGAGGAATTTGTCCAATTTTTAATCTTAACCATCTGTCTAAACGCATATCATTACACGTTGAATCAACGATGTAAGATTTTTTCATGATTTAAGATTTAAGCTGTAGCTTGTTTTTTCTCTTCCGTTTTAGGAGGCTCTTTAGTGTCTTTTTTTGGTTTATCAACTCTCTTGGCTTCAACATCTCTATCTACAAATTCTATAATTGCCATTGGAGCATTATCTCCATATCTAAAACCTGCTTTGATAATTCTTGTGTAGCCACCTTTTCTATTTGAATATCTTTTAGAAAGTGTTTTTTTAACTTTATTAGCTGATTTAATATCCTGCAGTTGAGATACAAGCATCTTAGTTGTTTGCAATGTATCTTTTTTACCTAGAGTTATAATTTTATCAGCTTGAGGTCTTAAGAACTTTGCTTTTGGTAATGTAGTTTTAATCTGTTCATATTTTATTAAAGAATTTAACATATTCTTTAATAGAGCTTTTCTATGCTCAGAAGTTCTATTTAACTTTTTGTTGGCTAAGCCGTGTCTCATTAAATTGCTTCCTCTAATTTTTTAGACATTTCTGCAATATTATCTGGTGGCCAGTTAGGTATTTCCATACCTAAATACAGAGACATTCCAGTTAGAACTTCTTTAATCTCATTTAAAGATTTTCTACCAAAATTTGGTGTTCTTAACATTTCACCTTCAGATTTCTGAACTAAATCACCAATATAAATAATATTGTCGTTTTTTAAGCAATTCATTGATCTAACAGATAGCTCTAATTCATCAACTTTTCGTAATAAATTCTTATTAAATTCAGGTTCAGATGAAACTTCTTTTACTGGAGCTTCGACCGGCTCATCAAAATTAACAAACATTTTCAACTGATCTTGAAAAATTCTTGCAGAATACGCAACAGCATCTTCAGCAGAAATTGAACCATTAGTCTCGACTTCCATTGTTAATTTATCGTAATCAAGAGCTTTACCTTCTCTTGCTGTGCTAACAGAATAAGAAACTTTTTTTACAGGGCTGTACAAAGAGTCAATGGCAATTAAACCTAATGGTGGCTCTTCTGGTTTGTTTAGCTCAGCTGGAACATATCCTTTTCCAGTGTTTACATTCATTTCCATGTGAAAAGTTGTATTTTCATCTAAGTTACATATTACTAAATCCGGATTTAATATTTCTACATCTGTAACGGGAGCAATGTCTGAAGCTTTTATTTCGCCTGGACCTTTTGCATCTAAAACTAATTTTTTTGTACCCTCAGAATTACTTTTTAAGGCTAATGATTTAACATTTAAAACAATATCTGTTACGTCCTCTCTTACACCTTTAATTGACGTAAATTCATGTAGAACACCATCTATTTGAATTGAAGTAACTGCAGCTCCTCTAATTGAAGAAAGCAAAATTCTTCTTAGAGAGTTTCCAAGAGTTAATCCGTAACCCTTTTCTAAAGGTTCAGCTATAATTTTGGCATGAGTTAAGTCATCACTAATTTGAACATCTAATTTAGATGGTTTAATCAAAGATTTCCAATTTTTAACATTAACGTTTTCTACTTCCATTAAACTCTCCTTTTTTTTGGTGGTCTAGTTCCGTTATGAGGCATCGGTGTTGTGTCTTTAATTGACAAAATTTTAAAACCTCTTGCTTGTAAAGCTCTTAATGCTGTTTCTCTTCCTGAACCAGGACCTTTTACTTCAACAGATAAAGTTTTCATTCCATACTCTAATGCTTTTGAAGCTGCAGAATCAGCAGCTATTTGAGCTGCATAAGGTGTAGATTTTCTTGATCCTTTAAATCCTTTCTGTCCGGCAGATGCCCAGGATATTA
>CACJPA010000056.1 GCA_902595105.1 uncultured Pelagibacteraceae bacterium | reverse complement strand
TAAAATTGATTGGAGAATTTATACTAAAAATCCTAACAACCCCCTGATCAGAGATTTAATTATAGAAGGACTAAGCTTAGCAAGAACACAAAAAGAGGAATTTGCATCTATTTTGAACTCTAACGATGGTGATATTAATGCACTATATGAAGCCCTAGAAAAATTTGCCAACAATTAATTTGGTGGGCCCGCCAGGACTCGAACCTGGGACCAATACATTATGAGAGTCCTTAAAGAACTCAAATTAATATTGTGATTGTTTGTTAATTTTAACTTAACGTTTTTTTATACACAATTTGGAATACAATAAAAAAAAATTAAATTAAGAAAAAAAGTGTACTTATCTAACAAAGCTGCCACCAATATTTACAATCTACAAAGTTGCCTGAAGAGAAACCACCAACTGATATCCAAATAAGAGTAAAACCAATTGCCCAAATTCCTAGAAGAGTTAATGTTTTTGGATCTTCTCTTGAATCATAATTACCCTTGTAGATGTCATAGATTCTAATAGACAGACCTATCCAAGGAATAAATGTTACAAGTACATAGATAATTACTCCACTAGATGTCATAAAATTTTTATTTCCAAAAAGCCATCATTACCCATCCAATTGCAGCTATACCTGAGCCTATCCACATTACAGGGTCCCAAAACTCTGTTGGACCAGGTCCTCCCATAACATATCCAAGTATAGCAATTGGTGTTCCCACTAAAACAATTTTCCAAGGTAAATCTATTGACATAAAATCTTTTAATAATTTTTTCATATTAAGAATTTATATCTTTAGCAATCATTAAGAAAATATAAATAAATAGGTAAATACTTGCTAATCCACCTAATCCAACAAAAGTTCCTAAAAATAATTTTTCTTGCCAGCTATTTTTTTTAAAATATCTCTCACTAACTTCTACAAACCAAATGAACAGCCAACTACAGGATTTCCACCATACCCAAATAAATATTGCAAGGCCCACATACACAAAGAACATTCCACTAAAAAATAATCCTAAAACCTCCATCAATCCTGTAAAAGTTTATAGGCCAGAAAAGCAAGTTCCAAGGCTATTAATACTTCAATCATCTAAAATTTCTGTTTCACTTTAGTAATTGGAAGTTTCTTTTTAGAAGTTTTATTACATATTCTGTCTTGATCGACTGCATCTGAACGTTCTGAGAAATATGCTTTCAATCTTCCCGTTTCTCTATTTAGTTCCCATATCAACTCATACACATATTCTGCCTTTGGAGTATCATTTGACAGTGATAAAGACTCAGTGCTTCCATCTGAATAAGCGTAGGCTCTAGACTTAATTAATTTTTTATTTATTTCAATAATGTCAAAAGACATTTTAAATTCCTCATTTAAAGGATCCCAATCACTAAACATTCTGTAGTCATTAAATGCCCTATAAGATATCTGTTCAGTATCCTCATCTTTACAAATAAGGTAGGTTTTACCATCGTGAGTAGCCATTTTATAAAATAAAAAAATAATAACTAGTAATATGATTAATAGAATAAATCCTGATACTTTTAATGTTTTCTTAAAGAAACCCAACCAAGTATCGTTTTTATTTTTCATAGTATTTTAAAAAAATAATCAATTATTAATATTGGAATTCCATAGGTTAACATATTAATTATACCCACAACAGGCAAAGCAACAAAAGTATCGTTTTTACCCTTTATATACTTAAATTTTTTTGTTGGTTTGATGTTATGTGCTGAATAATGCCCAACCAACAGACTTGCAACATACCAGTATAAACATCCAAAGAGATTTAACTGAACACCAGCCTTTTTTGAAACAAAAATAAAAAATATTGTTAATAAAGTTATTGATATGTGATTTATATATCCTATCTTTTTTAAATCTTTTAAGATTTCATTCATAGTTATGAGACTAGTACATTTCAAAAATTAACTCGACTCAATCTCGTACACAACGAAAAAATTTTTAGAGGGTATTTTGACAAAATTTTAGAAAAACTGATTTACTAAACGTTGATTTTACTGGATTTGGTGGGCCCGCCAGGACTCGAACCTGGGACCAATACATTATGAGTGTACTGCTCTAACCAACTGAGCTACAGGCCCAAATATTTATTTAGTTATATCATTTTTAATAAGTTATCAATTAAAGATAAATTAATAATGGTGGGCCGTGTTGGTTACGCTCCAACTACCCCTGCAATGTCAATGCAGTACTCTACTATTGAGCTAACGGCCCTAGTTTTTTTTAACTTTCTAAGAAACTTTTTAGTTGTTTAGATCTGCTTGGATGTTTTAATTTTCTGAGCGCCTTGGCCTCTATCTGCCTAATTCTTTCTCTAGTAACTGAGAACTGTAATCCAACTTCTTCAAGGGTATGATCTGTATTCATACCAACACCAAATCTCATTCTTAAAACTCTTTCTTCTCTAGGAGTTAAGGTAGATAAAATTTTTGTAGTTGCCTCTCCAAGGTTGGATTTTATAGCTTGCTCTAATGGAGCTAAAGCTTTTGTGTCTTCAATAAAATCTCCTAAACTACTATCTTCTTCATCACCAACAGGTTTTTCAAGTGAAACTGGCTCTTTTGAAATTTTTAATACTTTTCTTACTTTATCTAAAGGCATTCTTAATTTTTGTGCCAACTCTTCTGGAGTTGCTTCTCTGCCAAACTCACTTA
>CACJPA010000055.1 GCA_902595105.1 uncultured Pelagibacteraceae bacterium | reverse complement strand
GTTTTGTAATCTAAACCATGTCCTGCATGTACTTCTATATTTAGTTTATATGCAAGTTTTGAGCATTTTTTAATTCTATTTAATTCGCTTGAAAAATTATTATGCGATTTAACATAATTAGCTAATTTTCCAGTATGAATTTCAACACAATCCACATTTAATTTTTTTGAGAGTTTAATATCATTTAAATTGGGGTTGATAAATAAACTAGTTCTAATATTAGATTTTTTAAATTTAGAAATTATTTTTTTTAATTTTTTATAATTATCTTTTAGATTTAAACCTCCTTCGGTAGTTATTTCTTTTCTATTTTCTGGAACAATACAAATATAATTTGGTTTATATCTTAAAGCTTTTTTAATTATTTCACTATTCATTGAGACTTCAAGATTAACTAACACTTTATTTAAAGCACAAATCTCTTTAGTATCTAAATCATTTATGTGTCTTCTATCTTCTCTCAAATGAATAGTTACGGAGTTAGCGCCAAATTTTATAACTTCTTTTGCTGCAAAAACTGGATTGGGATGTTTTTCACCACGTGCATTACGCAGTGTTGCAATATGATCTATGTTTACCCCTAGTCTTTTCACTTAATAAATCTACTTCCTGGTGTGGTAATGGGAATTGATTTTAGAGATTTAGGTATATCTTTTAGATTGTAACTAGGTACATCTATTTTTAAATGAGAAATAATTTTATTTTTTATTTTCAAAGATTTTTTTGATGATCTGTCAATTATAGAGGCAAATCCAACAAGTTTTGCATTTGATTTTTTAATAAGTTTCACACATTCCAAACTGGATTTACCAGTCGTAATTACATCTTCTATAATTAAAACTCTTGCTCCCTTTTTTATACTAAAGCCTCTTCTGAGAGTAAATTTTCCATTCACCCTTTCGCAAAAAATTGTTTCTTTTTTTAAAATTTTACCAATTTCATAACCTATGATTACACCACCCATTGCGGGAGCAAGTATTAAATCTATTTTTTTAAAATTTTTTTTAATTTTATTTGCTAACGATTTACAAATTTTGTCAGCTAAATTAGGAAAGCTTAAAAGCTTAGCGCATTGAATATACTTTGGAGAATGTAACCCTGAAGATAAAACAAAATGTCCTTCTAATAACGCATCAGTCTTTTTTAAAATATTTAAGGATTTTTTGAGTGAAAGCATTTCTTTTTTCTTCGTGTCTAATTATTTTAAATTTTATACCTTTTTGCTTTAGCTCTGCAATAAAATTTGTAAAATTCTTAAGATTTCTAATTATTAATCTAAATTTAAAATTAATATAGTTTGGATTTTTGCCTGCCATCTCTAAATTAGAAATGTTAAGTTTATGACTTCCAATCAAAGAACTTATATCACCAAGTTGACCGGGTTTATCAGGCAAAGAAATCCAAAGTGTAGTGTTATATTTTTTTGTTTTTTCCTCTTTTTGCTCACCTTTATCATGCCAATATCTTCTAATAGCAGCTCTTGCTTTACCTGTTTTGGTAGTAGGTATCCAATGCAATGATGGTGAACTATTTTTAGATGTGAGAATGTTAACCCTATCACCATTTCTTAATATTGTTTGCAATTCACAGTTATTTCCATTTACTTCACATCCTATTGCGGAATTACCAATTTTTGTGTGAACGGCATAAGCAAAATCGATTGCTGTTGCATCTTTTGGTAATTTAATAACAGATCCTTTTGGTGTGAAGCAAAAGACATTTTCCTGAAACATTTGAAGTTTTGTATACTCATAAGAGTCCTCAGGATTTTCATTTTTTTCAATAATCTCCACCAAATCTTTTAACCAATCATACTCTTTCCAACTTAATGAATTAAATTTTTCAGAAGATTTATATTGCCAATGCGATGCAACACCTCTTTCTGCAAAGTCATGCATTTCTTTTGTTCTTATTTGGATTTCAATAGGCTTTTTATTTGAACCAATTACAGAAGTATGTATTGATTTATATCCATTTATTTTAGGTGAAGAGATATAATCTTTAAATTTACCAGGTATACAGTTCCATTTTTTATGAAATAAACCAAGTGTTTTATAACAGTCATCAACACAATCTAATATAATTCTAAATCCAATAATGTCTGTGATCTGCTCTAAAGAGACTCGTTTTTTTTGAACTTTTCTCCAAATTGAAAATGGAGTTTTTTCTCTTCCATATATTTCTGCATTAATCTCGTGATCATTTAATATCTCACTTAGTTCATATGATTGCTCTTCAAAAACATCTTTTTTATCTAATTTAATTTCATCAAGTCTTTTTTTAATTAACTTTCTTGCATCATAGTTCAAAATTTCAAATGACAAATCTTCAAGTTCATCACGTATACGGTGCATACCCATTCTATCTGCTAATGGAGCATAAATTTCCATTGTTTCTTGAGCAATCCTTTGTCTTTTTTCTTCTTTTGTGATTGCTTTAATTGTTCTCATGTTATGCAATCTGTCCGCAATTTTAACTAATAAAACTCTAATATCTTTTGAGGTTGCTAAAATTAATTTTCTAAAGTTTTCTACTTTTGAATTTGAACCTGCTGTATTTTCAAATACGGATATTTTTGTAACTCCATCAACTAGATCAGCAACTTCACCACCAAATTCAGCTTTAATTGTTTCATAGGTTGCAAAAGTATCTTCAATAGTATCATGCAACAATCCTGTGGTTATTGTAGCACTATCTAATTTTAACTCTGTTAAAATATTTGCAACTTCGATTGGATGCACAGAATAAGGATCACCTGAAGCTCTCTTTTGACTCTTATGGGCCTTTACAGCAAAATTATAAGCTTTATCTAATTTTTCAGGATTTAAAAATTTATTATAATTTTTAACTTTATTAATTAATTCATTAGAATTCAACATATGGTTGTTATAGCATATATTTAAATTTGTTTAATAGACCTAATGTCTGCTAGAGGAAGTAAAGAAAT
>CACJPA010000054.1 GCA_902595105.1 uncultured Pelagibacteraceae bacterium | reverse complement strand
TTTCTTCAGCAATTAAAAAAAATAACCCAGAATTAATTGAAGCAAAATCAAAAGGTCTACCAATATACAAAAGAGGCGAAATGTTAGCTAACATTGTGTCTCTTTCTAAAAATATTGTAGTTGTCGGATCTCACGGTAAAACAACAACTACTTCTTTAATTGCATCGATTTTTCAAAATACAAAAATAGACCCAACTATTATTAATGGAGGAATTATAAATTCAATCAATAATACAGCAAAATTAGGTAAAAGTGATTGGTCTATTTTAGAGGCAGATGAGTCTGATGGTAGCTTTATATTTATTCCACCAACTTACTCTATCATCACTAACATTGATAGAGAGCACATGGATTTTTATAATTCGATGAAAAAGTTAAATAAATACTTTATTAATTTTGTTGAGAAGGTTCCATCGTTTGGAAAATCATTTATCTGTCTAGATGATAAAAATAATAAAAATTTAATTAAAAATATTAAAAAGAAAAATTTTTATACTTACGGTGTAGATACTAAATCAAACTTTTCTATAAAAAATATAAATCAATTTAAAGAATTTTCAAAATTTGATTTATTAATAAAATTACCAAATAAAAAAAATCGTTTCTTAAAAAATATAATAGTTCCTCTTATAGGAAATCATAATATTAAAAATGCAGTTGCAGCTCTTGCAGTCTCGTTAACTGTTGGAATATCAATATTTGATATAAAAAAAGGACTTAAAAATTTTAAAGGTGTTGAAAGAAGATTTAATAAAATTTTCTCTTTTAATAATGTTAATTTTTTTGATGACTACGCACATCACCCAACTGAGATAAGAGAAGTACTTAGTGGAGTAAGCAAAGTATATAAAGATTATGAAAAGATATGCTTTTTTCAACCCCACCGAATATCAAGAGTAAAAGATTTAAAAAAAGAGTTTAGTTACTCCTTCAAAGATGCTGATAAAGTAATTTTATTTCCAATCTATAATGCAGGTGAAAAAATGAAACTTGGATTTAGTTATCTTAGTTTTGCAAAACAAATTATCAAAAATTCAAAGGTTGAATTATTAATGTTAGAAGACCAAATAAAATTAGCAAAATATGTAAAAAGTAATATTTATGGAAAAAAAATTGTTATTGGAATGGGTGCTGGCTCTATTTCAAGCTGGATGAGAGAATTGCCCAAATATTTAAAATGAAAACTAATTTGAAAGAACTGTCAGAAGAGTTTAGTAAAAACTTAAAGTTAGATTATGATTTAAAAAAAAAAAATTGGTTTAATATTGGTGGTAAAGCTAAAATCTTTTTTAAAGCTGAAAATTTAAAAGATTTAATCAAATTTTTAAAGATTATAGAAAATAAAGAAAATATTTTTGTCTTAGGTGGAGGTTCGAACACATTAATAACTGATGATAAATATGATGGTGTAGTAATTAAGCTAGCAAATAATTTTAATAATATATCAGTACTGTCAGATGATATAATTATTGCAGGAAGCATTGTTAGTGACAAGGCATTATCAGAATTTGCTTTAGAAAATAGTTTAGGCGGTTTTGAATTTTTGTCTTGTATACCAGGCACAATTGGTGGTGGAATTAAAATGAATGCAGGATGTTTTAATAAAGAATTTAAAGATATACTTGTTTCGATTCAAGCTGTTACTAAATCTGGCCAGGTAATCACTATACCTGCAAAAGATATAAATTTTAAGTATAGAGATAGTGGTCTATCTGACGACCTTATTTTTCTAAGCGCCTCGTTTAAAGGCTTTAAGAAAGAAAAAAAATCAATTCAAAAAGAAATGATTTTTTTAAAAGAAAAAAAGGAAAAAGCGCAACCAACAAGAATTAAAACCAGTGGAAGTACTTTTAAAAATCCTTTAGATCAATCTAAAAAAAAGGTTTGGGAATTAATAAAAGAGTCTGTTCCATTAGATATTTCTTTTGGTGATGCATATATTTCAGAAAAACACTGTAATTTTTTTGTAAATAAAGGAAACGCTAAATTTAAAGATATGAAGAATTTGATCGAATATGTCTCAAAAAATGTTTTTGAGAAAACAGGTGTAAAATTAGAAACCGAAATAAAAATTTTAGAGTAAATTGAAAAAAAAAATACTTATACTTTCAGGTGGAATTTCAAAAGAGAGATTAATTAGCATTGATACGGGTAATCAAGTTGCTAATGAACTTAAAAAAAATGGATATAAAATTAAGATTTCAGAGCCAGATAAATTTTTATCATCTAACATTAAAAAATTTAAGCCTGATATAATTTTTAATGCTTTACATGGTCAATTTGGAGAAGATGGATATATCCAAAGCATTTTAGAGAAATTTAAAATTCCTTACACACATTCAGGAGTATTAGCCTCATCTATTGCTATGGATAAAGAAATTTCAAAAAAAATTTTTATAAGAAATAAAATTAATACACCAAAATTTTTTATATATAATTATGATTACAAAACATCTGATTTGATTAAAAAAATTCGTTCAAACCTGAAATTTCCTGTTGTCATAAAACCTTTAAATGAGGGTTCAAGTGTCAATGTTTTTATATGCAACAAATCTAATCTAATAGAAAAAGTACATTCATTAAAAAATTACAAAAAAATTATGATTGAGGAATTTATTGGAGGAAGAGAAATTCAGGTAGCAATTATGGGTAATAAAAAACTTGGAGCAATAGAATTAAAACCCAAAAGAGCTTTCTACGATTATCAAGCAAAGTACAATTCAAATGCGAAAACTGAACATATAATACCTGTTAATTTAACAAATAAAAAATTAAATCAAGTAATGAAAGTTGCATTTAAAGCACACCGGATTATTGGTTGTTCTGGTGTAACACGTTCAGATTTTAAGTATTTCAGAGGAAAATTTTATTTATTAGAAATTAATACACAACCAGGAATGACAAAACTTTCTTTAGTACCAGAAATTGCAGCTTATAAAGGAATTAATTTTATAAAA
>CACJPA010000053.1 GCA_902595105.1 uncultured Pelagibacteraceae bacterium | reverse complement strand
TTGTTGAAACACTTTTAGTTGTAACTAATCCACTTTCAAGCATACAGAAACCTGCTGCCATAAATGCAACTAAAACACCGCCAAGATAAAATCCTAGGGAATTGAAAATATATTGACCTTCAGCTGACATCGTTGTTTCTGCTAAAGCTAAACTAGTAAAGCTTAAAAATATTATTAAGCTTAATGATATTTTTTTTAAATGATTAATCATTATCTCTCCTTTTTTTTATTTGGTCGTTTTAATAAACATTTAGATTTTAAGTACTGCTGATAGGTCAAAAGAGTTATGAGAAATAAGCATATGTATAAAAAAAAGGCCCCATTTCTGGGGCCTTTGGTTATTAACTAACTAGAGAGAGATAAGTTAATTCTTTATTTTAGAGGCTCTTCAATGAGATAACGACATGGAGATCGAAGAGCCTCTATATTGCATGCAATTAGTCACGTATTGCGTATGCTATTACTCCTGTTTCTGTAACGTCAGTACCTTTGGTTTCAGCTTCTTTACTTAATCTAATTCCAAACGTAGCTTTCATTATTGACCAGATTATATAGGACACAGCAAACACAAAAATGTTAATTGAAAGTACACCGATTAATTGTGCACTAAACGATGCATCAGCGTTTGTTAATGGCACTGCTAATGTTCCCCAAATACCAGCAAACATGTGAGCTGGAATTGCACCAACAACATCGTCAAGTTTAAAGCTAAATAATAATTTAGTTCCAAATACTACGATCATTCCACCAACAGCTCCAATGAATATAGCTGCTAAAGGTGATGGTGCTAATGGTTCAGCTGTGACAGCTACAAGACCACCAATTGCTCCGTTTAACATTTGAATTACATCTGTTTTACCAAACATTAATCTTGTGATTATTGCAGCAGCCATAACACCACCACAAGCAGCAAGATTAGTATTAATAAATATACTTGATACAGCAACTGCATCATCAAATGTACCAATAGCTAGTTGAGATCCACCATTGAATCCAAACCAACCTAACCATAATATAAATACACCAACAGTTACTAATGGAATTGAAGAAGCAGCAAAAGGTTTAATTGCTTTTGCCTCACCTTTGCTATCAAATCTACCATATCTTGCACCTAACAATATGATACCAGCTAAAGCAGCGGCACCACCTGTTGAGTGTACTAATGTAGAACCAGCAAAATCAGAGAAGCCTAGTTCTGCTAACCAGCCTCCACCCCATTGCCAACCCATAACAATTGGATAAATAATTCCAGCTAAAATAGCTGCAAATAAGAAAAACGGCCAAAGTTTAATTCTTTCAGCCATAGCACCTGAACAAATTGAAACTGTTGTTGCACAGAATACCATTTGGAAGAACCAGTCTGATCCATCAGCATAACCTGTATCAACTGCACTTGCATCTGACCAAGGTGTAAATGTTCCAATGTATCCTCCTTCAGGAATTCCATAAGCTAAGTTATAACCAAAAAGCCAAAACATAATTCCGGCGATTGAATATAGACCTATATTTTTAGCACAAATTACTGATACACTTTTTGAAGTTACCATACCAGATTCTAGCATCGCAAAACCCGCTGCCATGAACATTACAAGGAAACCACAAATTAAAAATAGAAGCGAGTTAAATATCGCCTGAACTTCTCCAGAGACAGTTGTCTCTGCCATACCTGCGCTGCTCATGTTTAATAAAAATATTAAACTTAGAAGCGGTGCTGATAATTTTTTTATTATTTTAGTCATTAGACCTCCACTTGTTTATGTGGAGCTTTATAGTTTTATTAATTTTTAAAACTAACGCTGATTAGGAAAATTGGGTATGCAGTTTTTGCATATAGTAACAGCCCTAAACGTGTTTTTACTTTACGTTAGGGCTGTTAAAAAAATATTATCTATTGAATACTTCTTTTAAAGCTTTCGCTGGTAAGAATTTTACTTTCTGAGAAGCAGCAATTTGAATCTGCTCACCAGTTCTTGGGTTTCTTCCAACTCTAGCTTTTCGCTTAGCTACTTTGTACGTACCAAACCCAGCAATTTTTACTGAATCATCACCTTTTAGAGCATCTAAAATAGTGTTGGTAATTGTATCAAAAGTTCGCTCAGCATCTGCTTTGCTCAAGTTTAATGAGCCAGAAAGCTTAGCAATTAGTTGTTTTTTGTTCATTTTAGCTCCGGTTTTGTTGGTTAATATTTATACTTGCCATAAACGTTGATAAATCAAGCTTTTTTTTAGTGTCATTTTTTTAAAGACACACAATATCTTGTTTTGTTTTAAATTAATGTTGATTTTACTTGTCTTTTTAACAACTTATAAAATTTAATTATCTAAATAAACCAAGGTCTTTTAGATCATTAAATGTGGTGAAAAACATCAATGATAGCAACAAAAACAAGCCGATTCGAAAAAAGCCTTCTTGTGTTTTTTGAGACAAAGGTCTTCCTAAAATTTTTTCAAATGCATAAAACATTAAGTGTCCACCATCTAACATTGGTATAGGAAACAGATTAATTAACCCTAGACTTATTGAAATATAAGCCATCATACTAATAAAAGCTAACACTCCAAAAGTTGCTACTTGTCCTGAAATCTTTGCAATCCTTATAGGGCCACCAAGTTGGGAGGTATCCGCTTTTCCCATGATCATTCCACCGATGTATTTTAAAGATGAAACACTCACAAAATAAACTTCATTTGCCGCATGGTACAATGCTTGTGCTGGTCCTAATTTAACATGATTAATTTTATCATTATAAGCACTTAGTTTTATACCAACCATTCTTTTATTAATCTTATTTCCTAAGCCATCCTCACCTTCAACAATATTTGGTTTTACTTTTAAAATTAATTCTTCATATGAACGCTTAACTTTGAAATCTATAAAGTCTGACGTTGACATTGTAATATATTTTGAGACTTCCATGATGCTTTTAACTTCATTGCCATCAATTTCTAAAATAATATCTTGGTTTTTTAACCCCCCAACCATTGCAGGGCTATCTTTTTGAACTTCGCTGATTACAGCTGGAGTAAAATCTTTTCCGACAAAAGTATAAATACAAAAGAAGATTGCTAAAGCTAATAAAAAGTTTGCTAAAG
>CACJPA010000052.1 GCA_902595105.1 uncultured Pelagibacteraceae bacterium | reverse complement strand
CGACGGCTGCTTTGCTGAATGCACTCAACATAAGTGGAAAATCAATAAAAGATATAAAAGTTGTTGTTAATGGTGCTGGCGCTTCCGCTCAGGCATGTACAGAGTTATTTATTAACTCAGGTGTTAAATCTGAAAATGTAATAATGCTAGATCGAAAAGGTGTGATTTATAAAGGAAGAGCGGAGGGTATAGATCAATGGAAATCAAGATTTGCAATTAATACAAATTTAAGAACTTTGAGTGATGCAATAAAAGGAGCTGATGTTTTCTTGGGATTATCCTCAAAAGGTGTTTTAAAAAAAGAAATGGTTAAAAGTATGTCTAAAAATCCAATTATATTTGCATGTGCAAATCCTGATCCAGAAATTATACCAGAAGAAATAAATGAAGTAAGAAATGATGCAATTATTGCAACTGGAAGATCAGATTATCCCAATCAAGTAAATAATTTAATTGGATTTCCTTACATATTCAGAGGTGCACTAGATGTAAGATCAAAAACAATTAATGAAGAAATGAAAGTTGCTGCTGCTGAAGCTATAGCAAAACTTGCTAGAGAGGACGTACCAGATGAAGTTGTGGCAGCTATGGGTGGGGAAAGACCTCATTATGGTAAAGATTATATAATCCCATCAACTTTTGATCCAAGATTGATAAGTGTAATTCCAGCAGCAGTAGCCAAGGCAGCAATAGAGAGTGGAGTTGCTAGAAAAAAAATTGATAATTTTGAAAACTATAAAGAGCAACTTAAACAAAGATTAGACCCAACAGTTACAATTATGCAAGGTATAAACTCTTTCATTAAAAAAAATCAAAAAAGAATTGTTTTTGCAGATGGGGAAGATGAAAATACTCTAAAAGCTGCAATAGCATTTAAAAATTCTAAACTTGGTATTCCAATTTTAGTTGGTAAAGAAAGTAAAATTAAAGAGCAGATTAAAAATATCGGTTACAGCGAAAATTTTGATATTGAAATTACCAATTCAAAAGACGAAGAAAAAAGAAAAAAATACGTAAATCATCTATTCAAAAAACTTCAAAGAGAGCAAGGTTTATTAGAACGAGATTGTGATCGAATGGTTAGAAATGACAGGGTTGTTTGGGCTACAAGTATGGTTGCTTGTGGAGATGCAGAAGGTGCTGTTACTGGAAATACTAGACGTTTTGGAGCATCCCTTGAAAAAATAAAACAAGTAGTTGATGTAAGAAAAAATGAAATTATGTTTGGACTAAACATGGTTGTTAATAAGGGAAAAACAATTTTCATTGCAGATACAAGCGTTCATGAATATCCTACATCGGAAGAAATGGCAGAAATTGCAATTTCAGCAGCTAGAGTAGTAAGACTTTTTGGAATTGATCCAAAAATTGCATTTGTTTCACACTCTACTTTTGGACAACCTTTGACAAGCAGAACAAAACACATCCGTGCGGCAGTAGATATTTTAAAAGATAAGCAAGTTAATTTTGAATTTGATGGAGACATGCAGCCTGATGTTGCTTTAAATTCTGATTATGAAGAACTCTATCCTTTTGCAAAAATAGTAGGTAAAGCAAATATCTTAATAATGCCCGGACAACATAGTGCTGCAATATCTTATAAATTAATGAAAACTTTAGGTGATACTAAAGTTATAGGACCCTTATTAATTGGACTTGGTTTGCCAATTGAAATTGCTCCTCTTAGATCTTCAACATCAGAAATTATTAATTTAGCCTCTATCGCTGCTTATTCATCAGAGGTTATTGATTATAAAATTGATTAATTTTTTTGAATTCTCAAATCTTCGAGTAATAAAATACTTGCAACAACATCTTCGACATCTAGAATTTCTTTTGCCTCGCTAATAACCATTTCTTTTTCTTCATCAGTCAAAGCTATTCCATAAACATATATTTTCTTTTTATATGTATCAATTTGATAGTTTGTTGCTTTAATATTTTTGTTTACTATTAAGGCTGTTCTCAGTTGAGAAGTGATAAGTAAATCTTTCGCCGATTGCTTAAAGTTAAAGTCTTCTTTTATTTTAATATCATTTCTTACAGATCTTGCACCTTTTGTTTCCCAAGCAATTTTAGTGATTTTTAATTTTTCCTCTGGTTCATCTACTTTTCCAGTTATAAAAATTCGTCCATCTAAAACTTTTGTCTTAACCTTTAGAAAATGTTTTTTATCTAAAAGAACTATTTTGGTTGAAATCGTTTTTTGCATAATAGAATCATCCATTTGGGTTCCAACTGTTCTTGGATCCATTGCAAGCGATACTCCAGTTCCAAATAAACCAGATGAACCAACTCCTGCTGCACAACCAGTCAAAATAATTGATAAAAAAATAAGTATTAAAATTTTAGTTCTCATTTTTCAGTTTTAAACAAAAATTATAAACTACTTTTTTTGGAATATTTTTATTGGTGCTAATTAAGTCTGTAATTTCTCTTGTACTTAGTTTATTGATCATTTTCTTAATCAAATTAATATCTGATTCACTTAGCTTTTGTGAAGCACTTTCTTCTTTTTTTTCAGATAAAACTACTGTTAATTCGCCTTTTAAATCATCATTAAATGTTTCTAATTCATCAATACTCCTTCTAATATACTCTTCATACAATTTAGAAATTTCTCTACAAAATACTATTTTTCTACCAGCAAAATATTTTTTAAATCCTGGAATAATTTTATTTATTTTTTTTGATGATGAAAAGAAAACTAAACTGTGATTAAAGTTTGACAGTTTTTTCAACTCATCTTCCATTTGATTTTTTTTTTCTGGTAAAAAACCATAAAACAAAAATTTATCGGAAAATCCACTCGCTGCAACAGCAGTTGTAACTGCTGAGGGTCCAGGTATTGAAAAAATATTAATATTATTTTTTATACACTCATTTACTAAAACCAAACCTGGATCAGAGATACTTGGCGTACCCGCGTCTGATATAAGTGAAATTAACTTACCTGATTTTAAATGTTCAATTATCTTTAAAGTATTTTTTTTTTCATTAAATTTATGATTTGAAATCAATTTTGATTTAATTTGATACCTGTCTAATAAATTTTTTGAAACTCGGGTATCTTCACAAAGTATATAATCTGATT
>CACJPA010000051.1 GCA_902595105.1 uncultured Pelagibacteraceae bacterium | reverse complement strand
GTTAATTTGGTACCAAAAAACATAAAAAAAACCGGTTTTTTTGAGAAATTTTTTCAACTTTTTAGTTAAAATTGTTTTTTCTCGTAACATTAGTTGTTTTTTAATCTTTTAGTTTTCAAAATAAATGTAACGTGTGTCTTATTTAACTCAAAAAACTATAAAAAATAATGTTTCTTTTAACGGAGTTGCCCTTCATAGCGGTTTAAATGTTAATGTATGTATAAAACCTGCAGAAGCAAATTTTGGCATAGTTTTTAAACGAGTAGATTTAAATAATAATAATTTGGTATATCCAAATTTTATGAATGTCTCTAATACCTCCCTAAATACAACTATAGAAAATCAGTTTGGAGTTAAAGTTTCAACAATTGAGCATTTGATGGGAGCTTTGTTTGGATTAGGTATAGACAATGCTTTGATAGAAATAGACAATGAAGAGGTACCAATTTTAGATGGATCAGCAAAAATATTTATAGAAAAAATTATTAGTGCTGGAATTGAAATTGGAGACGTACCAATAAAAATTATAAAAATAAATAAAGAAATTAGATTTTCCGATGGAGATAGATTTATTTCAATTAAACCATCAACATTAACTTTAGATATAGATTTTGAATTAAAATATAAAAATGAAATAATTGGAAATCAAAGCAATAAAGTTAAAGTATATGAAGATGATCTGACAGATGTTTATAATTCAAGAACTTATTGTCTTTATGAAGATATAGAAATGATAAAGAAAAATGGTCTTGCAAAAGGTGGAAGTTTAGAAAATGCGATTGTTGTTAAAGATAAAGAAGTATTAAATCCTGAGGGGTTAAGAAATAATAAAGAGTTTGTAAATCATAAAATTTTAGATTGTATTGGTGATCTTTATACATCGGGTTATAGAATTGTTGCATCTGTCAAATGCTCTCAAGGAGGACATTACCTAACAAACCAATTATTAAGAAAAGTTTTTCAAAATAAAGAAAATTTTTCAATTTTAGAAATTAAGGAAAAAAATCTTCCACATTCATTAATAAATAGAAATTTATTAAGATCCATTGCTTAGATAAATTAATAATTTCGAAATTTTAATTTTAAGAGTATAAATTCAAATGTTTTTGAAAAATCTTACATATATTTTTATCTTATTCATTTTTTGTTTATCGTGTTCAAAAAAAAATATTGAAAAATCTCAGATAAAGGAAACTAATTTAGAACTTGAGATGATTGAGGCATATAAAGAAGGTGTTAAGGAATTAAAAAGAGGTGATGTATTGCTTGCAGCAAAAAAATTTAATGAAGCAGAAATACTTTATCCTCAATCGAGTGTAGCTCCACGTGCAGCTTTAATGGCTGCGTATTCTTATTACTCACAAAGTTATTATGGAGATTCTATTGCTGAATTAGATAGATTTTTAAGAGTTTATCCAAATCATAAAGATATAGCTTACGCAGAGTATATACTTGCTTTGTGTTATTATGAACAAATTGTTGATGAAAAAAAAGATTTAGAAGCAATAGAAAATTCAAAAAAAATTTTTTTAAATATTATAAAAAAATATCCAAATAGCGATTTTGCTATAGACTCAGAATTCAAATTAGATTTAATAAATGATATACTTGCAGCGAAAGAAATGTATGTAGCAAGATATTATTTAGAACGTAAAAAATGGATAGCAGCAATAAATGATTTACCAAGAAAAATTTTGGAACTTAAAGGGAATACTTTTATTGTAGACGATAAATCCTGTTCAATATTTTATGAAAATCTAATTAAATCAAAATTTAAAATTATAAATAGAGAAGATCCCACTTATCTCCTTAAAGCTGTAAAAAATAAAACTGAAATTAATAATATGATAAATGCTCACATTTGTGATGGAGTAGCTTTAACAAAGTTTTTATATTGGATAAAGAAAATTAATAAAAAAAATATTACAGAAGTTGAGGCTGCTAAAAAATTAGAAAATTTTAGAAAATTAAATAAAAACTTTCTTTATCCTAGTTTTGATACTATTGCTGGATCTGGAAAAAATGGTGCAATTGTTCATTATCGAGCAAAAAGAGAAAATTGTAGAGATATTAATAAAGACGACATTTTTCTTTGTGACTCTGGCGGGCAGTATAAATATGGGACAACTGATGTTACTAGAACGATTTGCTTTTCAAAGCAAAAACAAAATATCAAAAATATTTTTACCAAAGTCTTAAAAGGTCATATTGCAGTGGCCACAACTGATATTAATAAAGATAATATAGGAAAAAAAATCGATAAAAAAGCAAGAAAGTTCCTAAATAAAAGCAACTTAGATTATGCACATGGAACAGGTCATGGTGTTGGTTTTTTTCTTAACGTCCACGAAGGACCACAGTCAATTACAAAAATAAATACAGTCAAATTAAAAGAAGGCATGATTTTAAGTAATGAACCAGGGTATTATAAAACTAATGAGTACGGAATTCGTATAGAAAACTTAGTTTATATAAAGAAATTAAAAAAAAAATTAATTTTTGAAAATTTAACAATGGCACCTATAGAAAAAGATTTAATAAATTTTAACTTATTGACTAAAACTGAAAAAAATTATCTATTCAAATATCATTTTGAAGTTTATTCAAAAATATCAAAGTATTTGAACCTAAATGAGAAGAAATGGTTAGCTAGTTTTATTTAGCATATTTAAAAATTCGACCTGATCTATAATTTTTATTTTTAAGTATTTTGCAGTATCGATTTTTTTTTTAGTTGGTTTTTCACCAATAACTAAATAATTTAGTTTTTTTGAAACAGCACTTACTGTTGTCCCTGAATTTTCTTCAATTAACGATTTTACTTCAGCTCTACTGATTCCATTTAATTTTCCAGTTACTAAGAATGATTTATTGCTAAGAAGACCATCAATTTTTTTAGGTGAAGCATTTTTCACAATTAAAACTTTTTCTAATTCATTAAGAATTTTTAAATTTATCTCATTTCGAAAGAATCCTTTAACTGAGTCTACTTGTGTTTCGCCAATACCATCAATATTTAATAAATCTTCATAATTGTTTTTTTTTGATAAGTTTTTAAAGTTTGTAAATGAAACAAAATATTTAGACAATAATTTTGCATTTTCTAATCCTATATGCCTTATACCTAGAGAATA
>CACJPA010000050.1 GCA_902595105.1 uncultured Pelagibacteraceae bacterium | reverse complement strand
TGTTAAGAGTTTTATATGTAATCATTATGCAATCATTTTGATATCTCAACAGATGCGTAAATTTATTAGAATAATCATTTGTAATTTTTTTTTGAGATTTACTGTAAATAACATTGTTTTTTGAAATAGCTACTTTACCGGTAACAAAAGGTAATTTTTTCTTTCTATTAAAAAAATAAGGATAATAAAAATTCTCAACTTTATTTTTTAACAATCCTTTTTTTACAATTATATTTTTTGAATTTAAGATTTTAAAACTTTTATTTCTTACCCTTTTGTCTATGTCTGTTACTGAATACACAACCTCTGAAATTTTTGATTTTATTATCGAGTCAGTACATGGTGGTGTCAACCCACGATGACAACATGGTTCTAATGTAACATACATTTTTGAACCTTTTAAATCTTCAAAACTATTTTTAATTGCATTAGACTCAGCATGTGGTCTTCCATTAAATGAGGTTTGACCTATAGAAATTATTTTGTCATTTTTGACAATAACACAACCCACTGAAGGATTTGATCCAGTTAATCCATGACGAGATTTAGCCAAGTCTAAGGCTATCTCCATATAAAATTTATCTTTTGATGTAAATTTATCTTTTTTTGTAGACATCAAGCTTGTCCACGAATTGCACGAAATCTTTTTCTTCTCTAAAGTTTCTATATACAGATGCAAATCTTACATATCCAACTGGATCTAAATCTTTTAACCCATCCATAACCATAGTTCCAATTGTATTAGTAGATATTTCACTTTGGCCAAGTTCTTCCAAAGATCTTGAAATATTACTTACAAATTTTTCTATAGTTTCTGTATCAATGGGTCTTTTTTTAAGAGCAATATAAATAGATTTGGATAGCTTATCTCTATCAAATGTTGATTTTCTCCCATTTTTTTTAACTACCATCAGTTCTCTAAATTGAACTCTTTCAAAAGTTGTAAAACGAGCTCCACAAACACAAAGTCTTCGTCTTCTTATAGCCGTACCATCTTCTGTTGGTCTAGAGTCGACAACGGATGTCTCTCCTCTTTTACATATTGAACAAATCATTTACTACAAGTTCTTATATATCGGAAATGACGAAGTTAAAGCAATAACTTCATTTTTTACTTCATTTTCAATCTTACTGTTATCTGTTGGATTTTCAGATAATCCTTTTAGAGTTTTTGTGATCAATTCACCTACGCTCTTAAATTCACTTAAACCAAATCCACGTGTTGTTGCCGCTTGTGTTCCCAATCTTATACCAGATGTTATCATTGGTTTTTCCGTATCAAAAGGAATACCATTTTTGTTACATGTGATATTTGCTCTAGACAAACTCTCCGCTGCAAGATTACCTTTTACATTATAAGGTCTTAAATCAACTAACATTAAATGTGTATCTGTTCCATCTGAGTAAATTTTAAATCCATTATTTTTTAAAGTTTCTGCCAACATCTTAGCATTTGCTAAAACAGATTTAATATAATCTTGAAATTCTGGTTGTAATGCTTCGAGAAATCCTGCTGCCTTTGCTGCAATTATATGCATTAAAGGTCCGCCTTGATATCCAGGAAAAACAGCCGTATTAAATTTTTTAGCAAGATCTTCATGATTAGTTAAAATTATTCCTCCTCTTGCACTTCTGAATACCTTATGGGTTGTTGAAGTAACTACATGTGCATAGTCACAAGGATTAGGGTATCCTTTACCAGCAACTAGTCCAGAGAAGTGAGCCATATCAACCATTAGATATGCTCCAACTTTATCTGCTATCTCTCTAAATCTTTTAAAATCAATTATCCTAGAATAAGCACTTCCGCCCGCAATGATTAGTTTGGGCTTATGTTCTAATGCAAGTTTTTCAACATTATCATAATCTATTAATTCAGACTCTTTGTCTACATCATAGCCTACAGCGTTAAACCACTTACCAGACATGGAAATTTTTAATCCATGGGTAATATGACCACCTGAATTTAAACTCATACCCATAAATGTATCACCCGGGCTTAACAAAGCTAAAAATACTGCCCCATTAGCTTGAGCACCTGAGTGTGGTTGTGCATTTGCAAATTTACAATTAAATAACTCTTTTAATCTTTCGATTGCAAGATTTTCTGCTACATCAACGTGCTCACACCCATTATAATATCTTTTACCAGGATAGCCTTCGGCATATTTATTTGTTAAAACTGATCCTTGTGCCTCTAATACTGCTTGTGAGACTATATTTTCAGACGCAATTAACTCAATATGTTGTTGTTGTCTAATTAATTCATCTTTAATAGCTTTAAAAAGTTCTGGATCTTTTACAGATAAGCTATCCTCAAAAAAACTCTTATAGCTTTCGTTTAAATAATTTTTTTCGCTCGACATAATTATATTTTCTTAACTCTTCTCAAATGTCTTCCACCATCAAATTTTGTATTTAAAAAAATGCCTACAAATTTTAAAGCATTTTTTTTGGTTACCAACCTAGACCCTAATGTAATGATGTTTGCATCGTTATGCAATCTGGATAATTTTGTTGATTTTAGATTAAAACATTGTGCAGCACGAATATTTTTATGCTTATTTGCCGCAATATTCATACCGGTTCCAGAACCACAAACTAAAATGCCTACATTGCTTTTATTAACTTTAACTTTTTTTGCAACTTTATGGGCATAATCAGGATAATCAACGCTGCTATCATCTTTAGGACCGAGATCCTCAAATTTTACTTTTTTATTTCTTAAATAATCTTTGATTGTTTCTTTTAACTTAAATCCAGCGTGATCTGATGAAATAAATATTTTTTTCAAATTAATTAAATTTGTAATCTAAAACACAAGCAACTAAATGTATTCTATTCTCTTCTCCACCGTTAAATGCATTGTGATACTTGGTATTGTTCGTAACCCAAACCGAACCATCAGCGGGCATATGTTTTGCAACGTTATCTATAACCATCAAACAACCAGGATTAGTTATGATAGGTATGTGCAATCTAGGTTCTGGATCTCTATGCCAACTTAATGTTGATCTAGGTTCTTTTAAAAGTATTCTTACTCTACCAAGTTTATACTTTGTAGACAAAGCATCATAAACTTCCTTGAAATAAGTATTTTCATAATCTTTTACAAATTCTGAATAAGCAGACTCATCAAGCGATTCATCTCTTGTTACTTCTTTTCCCGACTTATCAGGCTTTGTCCAATATACACCTCTAGCTTTATTAC
>CACJPA010000049.1 GCA_902595105.1 uncultured Pelagibacteraceae bacterium | reverse complement strand
TAATTTAATTAAAAATTCTGTCGAAAGTATTCACCAAAAAGCAGAAAATGAGACTAATTTAAAGAAAAAAATCACCATTGAAGTTAATGAAGAAAATAACCACATAATAATTTATTTAATAGATAATGGTATTGGTTTCAGTATATCTGCTGCAAACATTAAAGATATTTTAAACCCATACTTTACTACTAAAAAAAATGGTACAGGATTGGGTCTTTCAATAGTAAGTAAAATTATAAATGATCATAATGGAAAAATTGAATTTATACCTTTAGATGAGGGTGCAAAAATTAAAATAGATTTTGTTAAATAAAATGAGTTCAGAAATTTTAATTGTAGATGATAACGCTGATATAAGAAATATCATAAATGAGTTAATTTTAGATGCTGGTTACAAAACAAGACTCGCCGCTAATTATAATCAAGCATTATCTGAAATAGACAAAAAACTTCCAGATGTTGCCATACTTGATGTTAAATTGGATAAGGGTGATAATGATGGTATAGAGTTGTTATCACATATTAAATCAAAAGATAAAGATGTACCTGTTATTATAATTTCAGGTCATGCAAATATTGAGATGGCTGTAAAATCTCTTCATAAAGGAGCTTTTGAATTCATTGAAAAACCTTTTGATCAAGAGAGATTGCTAAATTTTGTAAGAAGAGCAGTTGAAAACCTCAGTCTTAAAAAACAAAATAAAGAATATGAAACAAAATTATTTTCATCCTATGAGCTTATTGGAAATAGTAAAAATATTTTAAATATAAACGATCAAATTAATAAAATCTCAATTACAGAAAGTAGAGTATTTATAAATGGCCCATCGGGATCTGGAAAAGAATTAATAGCTAGAAAAATTCATAAATTATCTAATAGAAATAAAAATCCTTTTATAGTTTTGAATGGAGCCTTGTTAGACTCAAATAAATATGAACTTGAATTGTTTGGAGAAGAAAAAGATAATGGCTCTATATCTTATGGAGCTTTAGAAAAAGCTAATAAAGGAACTTTATTAGTAGATCAAGTTTCAGAAATACCTTTAGACATACAGTCAAAAATTTTAAGAGTTTTAACTGATCAAAAGTTTAAAAGAGTTAATGGTTCAAATGATGTAAGTGTAAATGTTAGATTAATATGCTCCTCAAGTAAGGATTTGAAGAAAGAAATTGAAATAGGAAATTTTAGAGAAGATCTATTTCATAGACTTAATGTTTTTGAAATAAATGTTGAACCATTGAGTCAACGTATTTCAGATATTCCACTTTTGATTAAATATTTTTCAAAAAAAATATCTGAAAATTACAATATTAATGAATTAGAAATAGATGAAGACAATACTTATATCCTAAACCATGATTGGCATGGTAATGTTAGAGAATTAAGAAATTTAATTGAACGAATTGCAATTTTACAACCAGATACAAAGGAAAAAATATCAAATATAATAAAAGAATCCTTAAAAAATATTAATTTTAATGAACAATTGGCTGAAAACAGCCTATCTGTACCATTAAAAGAGGCTAGAGAAAAATTTGAAAAAGAGTATTTAACTATCCAATTGAAAAAATTTAATGGAAATATTTCAAAAACTGCGAATTTTGTTGGCATGGAAAGAAGTGCCTTGCATAGAAAATTAAAGGGCTTGGGAATTAAAGAATTTAATTAAATGAACATAATCATTTGTGGTGCAGGTAGAGTAGGTTTTACTATAGCTAAGCAGCTTAGTGAGCAAGGTCATTCTATTACAGTAATAGATCCGTCTAGTGAAGACATACAGAAAATTGATGATGCACTTGATGTAAAAGCCATTGTTGGAAAAGGTAGTTATCCGTCAATACTTGAAAAAGCTAATGCGCAAGAGGCTGATATGATTATAGCAGTAACTCGAAATGATGAAATTAATATGGTTATATGCCAAATTGCTTTTTCGATATTTAAAATACCCAAAAAAATTGCGAGAATAAGATCTCAGGATTATTTAAATCCAAAGTTTACAACAGTTTATAATAAAGAAAATTTACCAATAGATGTTATTATTTCACCAGAAATTGAAATTGCAAAATCAATTCAAAGAAAATTAGAAGCCCCTGGTGCTTTAGATAGTGTACCTTTTGCAGAAAATAGAATCAGGTTACTAGAAATATTGATTAATGAAAATTGCAATTTGATAAATATTAAGTTGAGTGAACTTACAAAAAAATACCCAAATCTTGAAGCAAATGTAATAGGCGTCATAAGAGAAGATAGGTTTTTTATTCCAAAAAAAACTGATGAAGTAAAAATTAATGATAAAATATATGTAATCATAAATTCAAACCAAATGTCAGAGACATTAGAAGCATTTGGACACACAGAGAAAATTTCAAAAAATATCCTTATTGTAGGAGGTGGAAATATTGGATTTAATTTAGCTAAGAACATCGAGGAAAATTTAGATGCTGCAAGAGTAAAAATTATTGAGAAAAACAAAGAACGAGCAGAATTTCTTGCAAGTGAATTAAACAATACCATAGTCATTAATGGTGATGCTTTAGATGAAGAGGTTTTATCAGAAGCTAACTTAGAAGAAGCAGAGACTGTTCTTGCTCTCACAAACGATGATGAAGATAATTTAATGGTGAGTGTTTTGGTTGAAAAATTTGCAAAAGATGAAAAAGAGATTGATGACAAAAGAACAATGGCCTTAATTAATAAACCAAACTATTCATTATTACAGAATTCACTTAAAATTGATGATCTAATAGATCCTAGAATGAACACTGTATCTAGTATTTTAAAACATATACATAAAGGCACAATTGAAACAGCTTATACAATTATGAATGGTGAATATGAGGTAATAGAAGCTGAAATAATTGAGACATCTGAATTAATAAATAAAGAATTAAAAAATTCCAACCTGCCTGAAGAAATAAGAATAGGCGCAATTTTAAGAGATGATAAGGTAATAATCCCAAGATCAGACTTTGTATTTCAAAAAGATGATAAAGTTGTGTTTTTAGCTAAAAAAGACTCAATCTCAGTTGTAGAAAATATTTTTAGAATTAGTTCAATTTAATTAAATGCCAATACTTCGGGTTAAATATTTAAGTTTTTTCTTTCTATTAATTTCAGCCTTTTCATTTTTAAATATTATTTACTCTTATTATTTTAATTTATACTTAAACTTAAATACATATTACCTCAGTTTAGTAATCTCTGCTTTAATTGGTTTTTTATTTTATAAAATTGATTACTTAGATAAAAAACCTACAATATTTGAAAAAATATTAACAGTACTTTTGGGATATTTTGTTATGCCATTGGTATTATCTATTCCATTTTACTTTAGCATTTATAATTTAACATTTTTAAATGCTTTATTCGAAGCAGTTTCAGG
>CACJPA010000048.1 GCA_902595105.1 uncultured Pelagibacteraceae bacterium | reverse complement strand
ACGCAATCGATCAGGCTTTAATACCAGCTATGGAGAAAGCATCTGGAGGTAAAATGAAAATTGAACCTCACTACCAAAGAAGCTTATGCGCAGAACAAAAATGTGGTGAACAAGCTAACCAAGGTCTTATAGCTTTATGGACTAGTTCTACTGCAAACTATGGTAATTTTGGGCCAGAATTAGCAATTTTCGATTTGCCTTTTATTTTCAAATCATTAGAGGATGCTAAAAGAATATCAGATGAATGGTTAGCTGAAAGACAGTGTAAACTAGCTCTTGAAAATGCTGGTCATATTTGCCTTTCTGTATATTCAAGTGGAGGATTTAGGCAGCTTGGAAACGCAACTAAACCTGTTCATGAACCAGATGATATGAAAGGACTTAAGTGGAGAACTACTAAAAGTCCAGTTGAGTTCATGCTAGTTAAAAACTGGGGTGCAACACCAACACCTTATGACTGGAGTCAATTATATCAAGGTCTTCAATCAGGTGTTGTTGAAGGTCAGTATGTTGCTAGTCCATGGCAGCATGTAGCAAAACTTCATGAAGTTGCAAAATATTTCACTGAGATCGGAGGAATGTGGTCTGGAAATATTTTAGCGATGGATGCTAAACAGTACAATGCATTGTCTGACCAACAAAGAAAATGGTTACACGAAGCAGCTGATGCTTATGGAGAAAAAGTAAACGAGTTGGATAACGCTTGGATTAAAAATGGTGAAGATGCAATTAAAGCATCTGCCAAAGAGTGGTATGTACCAACAGAAGCGGAAATGACTAAGTGGAGAGCAGGTGCAATCGGTGCTTGGTTAGACGCTAAGGGTACTTTTGAACCAGAAGTAGCTAAAAGAGTACTCCTAGAACAAGGTATGGATGGATTTGTAGCTCAGTTAGAGAAAGCTGGAGCTCTATAAATCTTCAATTAAAACTTTGTGAAGACCATTTAGTTCTATTTTAGAATTAGATGGTCTTTACCTAAAAAAAATCATAACTTATAAATATCTATGGAAAGTATTATTTTACTTGTAGTACTCCTTTTTCTGATTTTATTAGGAGCACCTATTGGCTTTATATTAATACTGATACCATTTGTTTATATTCTATTAACAGATGCTGTTCCTCTTGTTTTAATCCCTAGTCAAATGTTTACCGCTATAGACTCGGTTCCATTGACCGCCATTGCATTTTTTATGTTAACAGGTGAGCTGATGACAAGCGCAACAATTACTGACCGTTTAGTTGCTTTAAGTAGAGCATTAATTGGACGTATAAGAGGAGGGTTGGCCCAAGTTAATGTTTTAGTGAGTATGTTTTTTGCGGGTATGAATGGTTCTGTTGTAGCAGACACAGCTACAGTTGGAGCATTAGTTTTACCAGCTATGAAGAAAGCTGGATATCCCGCTGCATTTTCAGCTGCGGTTACAGGAGTAAGTT
The DNA here is from genome assembly GCA_902595105.1 of uncultured Pelagibacteraceae bacterium. Lineage (GTDB taxonomy): Bacteria > Pseudomonadota > Alphaproteobacteria > Pelagibacterales > Pelagibacteraceae > Pelagibacter. The sequence continues at coordinate 1,983 of CACJPA010000048.1, read as the reverse complement.
CCACTATAGGTGGGATTATTCCACCTAGTATCATGATGATTGTGCTTGCTAATGCAACTGAAATTTCAATTGCATCTTTATTTGCAGCTGGGATTGTTCCAGGTATTTTGATTGGTGTTGTGATAATGGTAATTAATCATTACTTTGCAGTTAAATATAATTTCGAGCGTAGCGATGAACCATTCTCAGTTCGTAGAGCTGGTAAAGAATTATATCGTTCTTCATTTGCTCTTTTAATACCTTTAGTTTTAGTGGGTTCAGTAATGGGAGGTGTCGCATCTGTTGTTGAGGCAGGAGCCATCACTGCTTTGGTTGCATTGTTTACAGGTGTATTTGTTTATCGAACTATTAAATGGAAAGATTGCACAGGAGCTTTCCGACGAGCATTCCGTAATTCAGCAATGGTTTTTATTATAATAGCTGCTTCAGGACCTTTTAGTTGGTTACTTACTTCTCTTGGAGCAATTGGTGATCTTGAAGCTTGGCTTTTAGGCTTAGCGGATTCTCCTATATTATTTATTTTAGCTTTAATATTATTTATTTTTCTTCTTGGAACGGTAATGGATTCAGCAGTTAACATTATCATTGTTGGTCCAGTGCTTGTAAATGTTATGTCTCAAGCAGGCTTTCCTGAGGTACAAGCAGCTATGGTTGTAATAGTAGGATTTTTGATAGGATCAGTTACACCACCAGTTGGGGTTGCGTACTTTACATCTGCAACTATAGCACAAGTTCGTTTAGAAAAAGTAGCTGTTGCTTTAATTCCTTATCTTGTTGGTCTTTTTTTACTTTTATTTTTTATATTAGTTGTTCCAGAATTAACAATGTTTCTTCCAAACTTATTGAGTAATTAATGATAAAATTTTTAAACAGTATTGATCGTTTTATTCATCGTATGTTGGAAGCTATGTGCTCACTCTTGTTGGCTGCTATGGTTGGTTTCACACTCTACAATGTTACAATGCGATATGTATTTAATAACCCTCCTGTTTGGGGGGATTTGCTAACAGTATTAAGTAATATTTGGTTAATGTTTATAGCGCTCTCTTTAACAGCTAGAGATAACGAACATGTAGCTTTAAATTTAATTTATGAAAAATTACCAGAGCGACTTTCATTATACATACGCCAGTTTTGGAAAATTATGATTATGATAATTGGTATAGTCTTAATTATTTATGGAATTGAACTTGTAGAGGGTATGCGAGGTAAATATTGGGAAATGTGGTATTTAGAAATTAGCATGCAGGGTATTGAGTTCAAACCAAATTATATGCCCAAAAAATATGCAGTTGCCATCCTACCGTTAGCTGGATTTTTGACTACCATTGGTGCTGCAATTGGTTTTATAAAAAAGGTCTAGTTCTTTAAAAGTTTGCTTAACCTTTGCCTCTCCAAGGAATAGTCTTATCTATTATTTTTCTTAAAGATATATCAAATAAAAGACCCAGCATACCCATTATGAAAATTGTTATCCAAATAACTTCATACTGAAAGTATTTTTTTGCAACATTTTCAACAAAACCAATACCAGTTGTACCTGCTAGAAATTCTGCAGCAACAAGCGTTCCCCAGCACATACCTACTGCAACTCTAATTCCTGTAAGAATTTCAGGAAGTGAATTAGGGAAAATCACATATCTTAAAATTTGTTTTTTAGTAGCACCTAATGAATGTGCGGCATGTATTTTTGAAAGCTGTGTTCCAGATGCACCAGCTCTTGCAGAAATAATCATAATTGAAAGTGAGACCATGAATAATAGAAATATTTTACCTGTATTATCTATTCCAAGAACTGAAATAATCAATGGCGCCCAAGCTAACGGTGGAACAGGTCTGTATAATTCGATTAAAGGATCAAAGAAACCTTTAGCAAATCGATTTAGACCCATAAACAATCCTAATGGCACCCCAATAAGAATTCCAAAAACTAAACCTAAAAATACCCTTAAGAATGAGTCCCATATATGTCCATATGGAACA
>CACJPA010000047.1 GCA_902595105.1 uncultured Pelagibacteraceae bacterium | reverse complement strand
AATATTGTATCCATTGTGTTCAATTAAGTTATTCGCCATTGCGCCTACAATTATTATATTATCAAATTTTGAAATTAAGTTTTTTATAATATTAATTTTAGTAGAAATTTTAGATCCTCCTATTATGCAAGTAACAGGTTTGGTTATATTAGATGTAATTTTTTTTAATGCACTAATCTCTTGATCTAGTTGCAATCCAGAAAAAGAAGGTAAAAATTTTGAAATTTCACAAACAGATGAGTGAGCTCTATGCGAGCATGAAAAAGCATCATTTACATAAATATCACCTAAACTTGCTAAATGTTTTGCAAAATTAGCGTCATTTTTTTCTTCTTCTGGGTAAAATCTAATATTTTCAATTAATAAAATTTTTTCACTAAAATTATCGAGAATATCTTTTTTTATCTCATAAATATTTTTTTCAATAAGCTTTATTTTTTCATTTAATTTTTTTTCTATATCCTCTTGAATTGGTTTTAACGAAAGATCTCTTATTACTTTTCCCTTAGGTCGACCAACGTGAGATAAGATAACTATTTTTGAATTTTGCTTTAATAAAAATTCGATTGTAGGAAGAATTTTGTCAATTCTAGTTGTATCAGTTATCTCACCATTATTAAGAGGGACATTCAAATCTAATCTTAAAATAACTTTTTTACCTTGTAGGTTGGTTAGTTCGGAAACACTTTGCATTAAGAATTTTGATGAATAAATTCTGCAATATCACACATACGATTCGAAAAACCCCATTCGTTATCATACCAGGCTGAAATTTTACCCATATTTTCTCCAACAACATTAGTAAGTGATCCATCAACAATGGCGGATGCAGGATTATGATTAAAATCAATTGATACTAACTTTTCATAAGTAATTTCGAGTACATTTTTTAGATTATTTTTTGATGCTAATTCAAACGATTTATTTATATTTTCTTTGCTAATATTTTTTTTTGTACAGAAAACTAATTCTACAAGTGAAACATTTGGGGTAGGTACTCTCATTGCAACTCCCTCCAATTTACCTTTCAAGCTAGGAATTATTTCGCCAATTGCTTTTGATGCACCAGTAGATGTTGGAACAATTGATTGACTTGCTGATCTTGCTCTTCTTGGGTCTTTATGAGAATTATCTAGAATTCTTTGATCGCTAGTAAATGCGTGAATGGTAGTCATAAATCCTTTTTCAACTTCAAAATTTTCATTTAGTGTATGTACAACTGGAGCCAAACAGTTTGTGGTGCATGACGCTGCTGAGATTATTTGGTCCTTACTGGTTATATCTTTTTCATTTACACCAAATACGATAGTTTTATCTGCATTTTTACATGGCGCAGATACTATTACTTTTTTTGCTCCATTTTTTATATGAGCTAAAAGTTTTTCTTTAGAATTAAATTTTCCTGTACACTCAAAAACATAATCAACATCAAATTTTTTCCAGTCTATATTTTCAATACCAGACTCGTTTGAAAATGTAATTTTTTCATTATTTATTATTAAGTGATTTTCATCAAAATCTAAATCAGCATCAAATCTACCATGTATTGAATCATATTTAATTAATGTACAGGTAGCCTCAGAATTTGATCTATTGTTTATATGTTGTATTTTTATTTTTTTATCTTGGCTTTCTATAATTGATCGAACTACCATTCGTCCAATTCTACCCATTCCATTAATTCCAACTTTAATCGTCATAATTAATTATTAATTAATTTTTTTGATTTGTTAGTTATATTTTCTTTTGTTAGACCAAAAAATTTATATATTTCTTTAAATGGTGCACTTTTACCAAATTCATTAATTCCAAAATTTTGTCCATTTTCTCCAATATACTTTTTCCAACAATCACTTGAACCAGCTTCTATGGATATTTTATTTTTGGTTTCATTTAGTATTTTATTTTTATAAGTTTTACTTTGTTTGTCAAAAAGCTCCATACAAGGTACTGAAATAACTTTAGAATAAATTTTATCTTTGGCAAGTTTATGACTCACTTCAATTGCAAGATTTACTTCTGAACCACTTGCTAAAATTGTTAATTTAACTTTCTTATTCGTTCTAAGCACTTCATAAGCACCAAGTGAACATTTATTATTTGAGGAATTTTTTTTTCTGATTGGATCTAAATTTTGTCTTGTTAGAGACAATACACTCGGAGTCTTTGTAGTTTTTAAAGCATGCTCCCAGCATTCAATTGTTTCAATTCTGTCTGCAGGTCTAAACACATTTAGGTTTGGAATTGATCTTAAACCAGATAATTGTTCAATTGGTTGATGTGTTGGCCCATCTTCACCTAAGCCAATTGAATCATGTGTCATTACATAAATAACTCTTTGTTGCATTAGAGCTGACAATCTTATCGATGGTTTACAGTAATCAGAAAATATTAAAAAAGTTCCACCATAAGGAACAAAATTACTATGGAGTGCGATTCCATTCATAATCCCACTCATTGCATGTTCCCTGACACCATAGTGAATATAATTCCCCTCAAAGTTTCCTGGTTTAATAATTTTATGTTTTTTTGTTTTTGTATTGTTAGATCCAGCCAAATCTGCAGAACCGCCAATAAGATTATTATTTGAATTCGTTAATGCGCTTAAAGTTAACTCAGAACATTTTCTTGTTGCTAAGCTTTTAGGTTCTTTGATTGCAAGTTTCTTTTCTGAATTTAAAACATTTTTAAAGTTATTATTATTTTTGATTAGATTTAATTTTTTACTTTGTTTTTTAGTTAATTTGTCCCATTTTTTTTCAATTAACTGACCCTTTCTTCCTATAGCTCTCCATTGGTTCAATAACTTATTTGGGATTTCAAAAGGTTTATATTTCCATTTAAGTGCTTTTCTTGCTAATTTAATTTCATCTAATCCCAAAGGACTACCATGTGAAGATGACTTACCAGATTTATTTGGAGAACCATATCCAATTTTTGTTTTACATGAAATTACTGTTGGTTTTTTTGCATTTTGAACTCTTTTTAAAGCCCTATAAATTTGATTTTCATTGTGACCATCAACTAATATGTAATCCCATCCATAGCCTTCAAATCTTTTTTTAAAATTGTCGGATACCGCAAGACTTGTTGGACCATCTATTGAAATATTATTATTATCGAAAAGCATCACCAAATTTTTTAATTTTAAGTGACCAGCTAAACTCATTGCTTCGTGACTAATGCCTTCCATCAAGCAACCATCACCAGCTAGAACATAAGTTTTGTGATTAATTAGATTTTTACCTAATTTTTTTTTAAGGACTTCTTCAGCTATTGCAAATCCAACTGCATTAGCTATTCCTTGTCCAAGTGGCCCAGTGGTTGTTTCAATTCCAGTTTTTGGATGATACTCTGGATGACCTGCACAAATAGAGTTTAGTTGTCTAAACTTTTTAATCGAATTTAACGAAATACTTTTATAACCAGTTAAGTACAACAAAGAATAAAGAAGCATTGAACCATGCCCGGCTGATAATACGAATCTATCTCTATTTAACCAATTTGGATTTTGCGGATTAAATCTTAAAAAATACCTAAAAAGTACTGTTGCGACGTCCGCCATACCCATTGGCATTCCAGGGTGGCCAGAATTAGCTTTTTGAACTGCATCAACAGATAAAAATCT
>CACJPA010000046.1 GCA_902595105.1 uncultured Pelagibacteraceae bacterium | reverse complement strand
CTATTGGAAAAAAAATTAAATCTTTTTTAATGATCGATGAAGGAAATACATTTTTTTTTTCTAATAATTCAAAAAAACTTCTTTTATTAAATTCCACATTCAAAGTAAGATTATATGTTTCATCAATAAAGTTTTCTTGAACAATCGAAAATGTTTCAACTAAACTTTTGACTTCTTTAATTGATGAGTTTTGAAGCTTTTTTTGATCTTTACTTTGGACGATGGTTAAAACAAGTTCTTCGTACGCTTCTACAAAGCCAAGATTTATTATCTTATTTTTATCAAATGAGGCATTAAATGGTGAAGAAATTTCAATTTCTTCAATAGAAAATGTTTTTGCAACACTATTTTCTGTGGAAAAAAAAATATTTATTAAAGCAAGAAATAGAAAAAAATTATATAAAATCTTTAGTTTAATAAAATTTAAAAAACACCTCATAAAATATTGTAATGAATAATAAAAAATTTACCTATAAAAAAAGTGGTGTTAACATTAAAGCAGCTGATAATTTTGTAAATTTCATTTCATCAGTATCATCAAAAAAAAAGGGCAAAAAAAAGTTTTCTAATATTGGGGGTTTTGGTTCAATTTCAAATATTCCAAGCAATATTAAACAACCTCAAATAGTTGCTTGTACAGATGGTGTTGGGACTAAAATTGAAATAGCCAATTCTTTAAATAAATTTGATACAATTGGTATTGACCTTGTAGCAATGAGCGTAAACGATTTAATTGTTCAGGGTGCAAAACCTTTGCTTTTTTTAGATTACATTTCAATAAACAAGATTAATTTATCAAAACTTAAATCAATCGTAAAAGGAATAATTAAGGGCTGCAAACTATCAGATTGTGAGCTAGTGGGTGGAGAAACAGCAGAGATGCCTGGAACTTATTCAAAAGGGAAATTTGATATAGCTGGTTTTGCTGTTGGAATTGTTAGTAAAAATAAAATTCTAAATAAACATAAAATAAAAAAAAATAATTTAATATTAGCAATTCCATCTAGTGGATTACATTCAAATGGTTTCTCACTAGTAAGATACCTGATAAACAAAAAAAAAGTTGATATAAATAAAAACAAATTTTTAAAATCAGAACTTTTGAAACCTACAAAAATATATGTGAAAGAAGTAATTAATTTAATTTCAAAAAATCTTATTAATGGATGTGCTAATATTACTGGAGGAGGACTTGCAGATAATATCAAAAGAGTTGTACCTGATAGTTTGGTAGCTGATATTGATTTAAATAAAATAAAAATTTTAAAAATATATAATTGGTTAAAAAAAAATGGGATATCAGAAAATGAAATGTTAAAAACTTTCAATTGTGGTGTAGGTTTTTGTTTAATAATCAACAAAAAAAACTTAAAGAAAATTCAAAGTTATTTTCCTAAAGCTTACAAACCATATGTAATTGGAAAAATTAAGAATGGCAAAAATAAAGTAAAATTAAATGGTTCTATCAACTGGAACAAATAGAATAAAAACTGCAGTATTTTTCTCTGGAACAGGAAGTAATTTAAGATCACTTATTAAGTTTTCTAAATTAAAGAAATCACCTATTTTTATAAACCTGATAATTACTAATAATAAATTAGCTAAAGGTTTGAAGTATGGCGCCATATTTAAAATTAAAAAAAAAATAATTAAATTTAAAAACAAAGATGCTGCTGAAAATAAAATACTTAATGAGCTAAAAAAAAATAAAATTGAATTGATTTGCTTGGCTGGTTTTATGAAAATACTTTCAAATAATTTTACTAAAAATTTTAAAGGTAAAATTTTAAATATTCACCCTTCATTATTACCTAAATATAAAGGTTTAAATACTCATCAAAGAGCTATAGAAAATAAAGATAAATACTCAGGATGTACTGTACATTTTGTTAATTCAAGATTGGATTCTGGAAAAATAATTGTTCAAAAAAAGGTGCGTATTTTAAAAAAAGACACTCCAGATAGTCTTGCTAAAAAAATTTTAGCTCAAGAGCATAAATTATATCCAAAAGCTATTTTGAAAATCTTTAGTCTTTAAAAAAGAAATCAATTTCAATTTTAGCGTTTTCTACACTGTCAGATCCATGTACAGAGTTTTTATCAATTGAAATCCCATATTTCTTTCTAATTGTGCCTTCTTCAGCTTCTTTAGGGTTTGTTGCACCCATCAATTCTCTATTTCCCAACACTGCATTTTCTTTTTCAAGTACCATTACTACAATTGGACCTGAAGATAGGTATGCACACAAATCATTATAAAATGGCTTTGTTTCATGAACTTTGTAAAAATTCTCAGCTTCAAATTTTTCAATTTGAATTTTCTTTTCTTTTAAAATTGAAAAACCATTATTTTTAAACATCTCTTTGATTTCATTTTCAAGATTTCTTTCAACAGCATCTGGTTTTATTATTGATAAAGTTTGTTCAATATTACTCATAATTATCCTCTATTAGTTTGTTTAATAATCTTACTCCGTAACCAGTAGCTCCACCTGAATTTAACGAACCTCCATACTTAGAGAATGCCATACCAGCAATATCTAAATGAGCCCATGGAGTTTTATTTAATATAAATCTTTGTAAAAACTGAGCCGCAGTTGTTGAACCTGCGCCACCTACATAATTAATATTTTGCATATCTGCGTTTTTTGAATCTATTAATTTATCGAAATTTTTATTTAAAGGCATTCTCCAAACTTTTTCTTCAACATGTTCACCTGCATCAATTAATTGTTTAGATAATTTATCATCGTTTGAAAATAAACCAGCATATTCTGATCCTAAAGAAACAATTATTGCACCAGTTAAAGTTGCTAAATCAACAATAAATTTTGGTTTAAATTTTTTTTCTGTATAAGTAAGAGCGTCTGCAAGTACTAGTCTACCTTCTGCATCAGTATTCAAAATTTCAACAGTTTGTCCACTATAAGATTTCACAATATCTCCTGGCCTTTGAGCATTTCCACCTGGCATATTTTCTACTAACCCAACAACACCTACTGCATTAACTTTTGCTTTTCTTAAAGCTAAACTTTTCATCAATCCAACAACAACTGCGGAACCTGCCATATCATAAGTCATATCTTCCATAAATTTAGCTGGCTTTAATGAAATTCCACCTGTATCAAAACAAACTCCCTTACCAACAAATGCTAATGGCTTAGAGTTATCTTTTAACCCCTTCCATTCCATGGTTACTAAATAAGAACCTCTAACACTTCCTTGTCCAACTCCAAGTAAAGTATTCATTCCTAATTTTTTTAATTTTTTGTCATCGTAGATTGTTACTTTTAATCCATCTTTTTTTAACAAACCTAATCTTTTAGCATATTCATCTGGATGAAGTATATTTCCAGGCTCTGAAACCAAATCTCTAGTATAAAAAGTTCCATTTTCTATTGATTGTAATTTAATATTATCTTTTGTTGATGGCTTATTTTTGCCACTAACAGTTACAATCATATTTTGTTTACTTTTCTTAGATTTATACTTTTCAAATCTATAAGATTTTAGTTTTAAACCATGTAAAAAGTAACTAACAAAATTTATTTTGTTTTTTGGAGCAGTATCTGAATTTATAATAAAATTTTTAATTTGAGTTTTCTTAAAAATTTCATAAAAATTTGCTCCTAAGTTTTCTAATTCTGAACTTGTAATATT
>CACJPA010000045.1 GCA_902595105.1 uncultured Pelagibacteraceae bacterium | reverse complement strand
AGTCACGAAAAGTTTGACACAAAGCTTGAAATAACCGAACCGCCTTTTAAAAAAAATAATTATGTTACTTTTGGTTCATTTAATAATTTTAAAAAAATTTCACCATCTGTAATTAAAGTTTGGTCTAAACTCCTTGAAGAAACAACAAGTAAGTTAATCTTAAAATCTTCAATGAATAATCGTGATGATTTGAGAAATAATTTTTTATCTAAATTTCCTAAACAATTAATTAAAAATAATAAGATAACTTTAATGGAAGGGCAAAAAGACAAAAAAGATCACCTTAACCTATATAACAAAATTGACGTTGCTCTTGATACTTTTCCTTATAATGGTGTAACCACTTCTATGGAAGCAATATGGATGGGCGTGCCAGTGTTAACATTAAAGGGTTATAATATCACATCGAGATGTGGTGAAAGTATAAACGTTAATTGCAATCTTAAAGAATTTATTGCTAAAGATAAAAATGATTATATTCATAAAGCAATTGAGCTAACCAAAAACCCTGATTCTTTATGTTTTTTAAAGGAAAATTTGAGAAAGGAGGCATCTAAAACTCCTCTTTTCAATACAAAAGAATTTACAGATGAACTCAGTAAAAAATTAATAAATTTGTGGGAAAAAAATAATACTATCTAAATTTAAGCATCAAGAATATTGAACATTTTATCTAAATATTCGCTAAATCCTTTGCTTGAATTTAATGAAGACTTATAAATAGGTTTGTCAGCTTGCGAAACGCTAACAGTCTGTACTGGTGTTTTCTTTAACTTATAAAAATCTAAACACTGATCCTCCCATTCCAAACCACAGAAAGAAAGTAATTTTTTTGTTTCCTCAGCTGGTGAACTCACAAGTTTTTCATAATTTGCATCATAAATATCCTCTTTAAACTTGGCATTCCAATAATTCATTAATTTGGAATATAAAATGTAATAATCTGCAATTTTTTTTTGATCATAGGCCCAAGACATAGTTCTAGAGGTAAAATAATTTTTAAATATAGATAGACAATTATCTTTAGGATTTCTATTGCAATGAATTATTTTACTATTTGGAAAAAATAATTTTATAAAACCTATCCAAATAAAATTCTGTGGAGCCTTATCGGTTATAATTTTTGTATTAAAATTATGAAAATTTATTAAATCATTATATTGTTCAAAAATTAAATTACTTGATTTACTCAGCTCATTTAAAATTTTCTTTTTATTAAAATTTATTTCATCAATGAAATTATCATTAATAATTTTAGATAAATAATGAATTTCTCCTGCACCACAAACTGAGCTGTGCGCAGCAACTATTTGCTCTACGAGAGTGGTTCCAGACCTTGGCATTCCACAAATAAAAATATTTTTATATTTATCATTTATTTTATTTTTATTTTTAAAATCAATAGAGTCGAATAATCTTGTAAGATTTTTGAAAAACTTATTTGTTTTTTCAGTGTTAAATTTCGTATTTTGATCAAGAAGCGAGTTTGCTTGTTCTAAATGAAAATAAGATTTTTGAAATTCCTTAATGTCCTCATAAGCTTTGCCTAAAGCAAAAAGTAATTCTGATTTTTGAATTAAAGAAAAATTTTTATAATTTTCTTTTGATTTTATATTCTCCATTTTTTGTAAATGATCTGTATCATTTTTATAGTTTAAAATTGAACTGAGCACTCTATGTGCCGATGTGTTATCGGGCTGAATATCCAATATTTTTAAAACATAATTTTTAGCTTCATTTGTTTCACCTAAACCTTGTAAACAAGTAGATAAATTTAACAGTATATTTATATTGTTATGATCTATTTTTAGAGCCTGAAGCAACAAGTCTTTCGCTTCGTTATATTGATTTAATTCTCTTTTGAGATTTGCATAGTTATTAAGTGCTATAATGTTTTTTGGATTATTTTTAATAATTTCTTTATATAAGTCCTCAGCTTTTTTAAACTGATACAATTTTCTAAACGAATTGGCCAAATTATTAATAGCTGCATCATTGCCTTTTTCTAAAGTAATGGCTTTTTGAAAAAAAATTATAGATTTTTCTACTTTTCCCTGATTTTGAAGTATCAGACCTAAAAGATTTTGAAGGTAAGAATTATTTGGAATTTTTTTAACTAAACTCTGACACTTTTTTTCTGCTTGAATAAGTTTATTTTGATTTATTAAATTATTGATTTCAAATATTCTGTTTTTAAAATCCATAATTTTTTTGGAAACAAAACATAAATTTTAAGCAGGTTTATTCATTGAGTTAAAAAATTCTGCATTATTTTTTGTATCTTTAAGTTTAGAATTAATAAACTCAATTGCATCCATTGTTCCCATTGGAGCAATTATTCTTCTAAGCACATTCATTTTTTGTAGATCATTTTTATCAAACAATAATTCTTCTCTTCTTGTGCCAGATTTTGTTATATCAATTGCTGGATAAATTCTCTTATCTGCTATTTTTCTATCTAGAACTGTTTCGCTATTACCTGTTCCTTTAAACTCTTCAAAAATAACTTCATCCATTCTGCTACCAGTGTCAATTAGTGCTGTGGAGATAATGGTTAAAGATCCTCCTTCTTCAATATTTCTGGCTGCACCAAAAAATCTCTTTGGTCTTTGAAGTGCATTTGCATCTACTCCACCAGTTAAAACTTTACCAGAACTTGGTATCACAGCATTGTATGCTCTCCCTAGCCTCGTTATTGAATCCAATAAAATGACAACATCTTTTTTATGTTCTGTAAGTCTTTTAGCTTTCTCAATAACCATTTCAGCAACAGCTACGTGTCTTTGTGCGGGTTCATCAAAAGTAGAGCTAATTACTTCCCCTTTAACAGTTCTTTGCATATCAGTTACTTCCTCCGGACGTTCGTCAATCAACAATACAATCAAATAACATTCTGGGTAATTTTTTGCTATTGAGTTTGCTATACTTTGCAAGATCATTGTCTTTCCGGCTTTTGGTGGTGAAATAATTATTGATCTTTGCCCTTTCCCAATTGGACTAACTAGATCAATTAATCTTGGTGTAAGGTCTGGTTTTTTCTCTACTTTAGTTGTTTCGATTTCCATTACCAATTGTTTGTCTGGATATAATGGTGTCAAATTATCAAATGCAATTTTGTGTCTTGTTTTTTCTGGCTCTTCAAAATTTATTTTACTTACCTGTAATAATGCAAAATATCTTTCGCCTTCCTTAGGAGCTCTCACTGGTCCTTCAACAGTATCTCCTGTCCTTAAACCAAATTTTCTTATTTGGCTTGGACTTACATAAATGTCATCTGGTCCTGGAAGATAATTGGACTCCATTGCTCGAAGAAAACCGAAACCATCTTGTAAAAGCTGCAAAACACCTACACCAGTTATTTCCTCTTTTTCTGCAACCTTTTTAAGTATGGCAAAAAGAATTTCTTGTTTTCTTAGTGTGCTAGCATTCTCTATTCCAAGCTCTTCTGCTTGTGTAATGAGCTGCTCAGATGATTTAAGTTTTAGTTCTTGAATATTCATGATTGAGTTTGATAAGGCCTTATCAGATAGACATAATATATATACTCTTCTGAGTATTACAAGACGGTTAATAAATTATTAAAAAATTAACAAAATAAGGGTTTTTCGGCAATATTTATTAATTATTTTTTAATTCTTCCGAAAATTCATCAACTTTTGACCAATCTGTAAATTCATATGATTGCGAGGTAT
>CACJPA010000044.1 GCA_902595105.1 uncultured Pelagibacteraceae bacterium | reverse complement strand
GTTCCGGTCTCTAAATTTCTTATCTCAAAAATATTTTTTTGAAAAACTTTTGTATTTAAATTTAATTTTTCTGAAACTTCTTTTAAAAAATGGCTTTTATGGTAGCTTTTTTCGTATAGATGCACATTCATTTTATTTTTCATGTTTTTTAGTATAATTGCCACTATAATTCCTGGTAAACCAGCTCCAGAACCTAAATCTGTAGTTGTATTTGAATTAAAATCAATAAAATCAATAATTTGTGCTGAATCAATAATATGACGCTCAATTATTGCATTTTTTGATGCTGTATTTTGCCCAATTATGTTAATTTTTTTATTTTTTTCAATAATCAGAGATATATAGTTTTCAAAGTCTAAAAATGTTTCACGTGAAACATTTAATCCATTAAGTGTAGAGTAAGAATTTAAAATTTCTTGATCCATTAAGCTATATGCTTAATAGACTTTCTTTTTACATGTGACAACAAAATATATACAGCTGCTGGGGTTATTCCATCAATTCTAAGAGCTTGACCCATAGTTTTAGGCTTTATTTCTTTAAATTTAGCTTTAACCTCATTAGATAAACCTGAAAGACCATCATAATTAATTTTATCAGGAATAATTAAGTTCTCATCTCTCTTAAATGCTAAAATATCCGCTTTTTGCTTCTTTAAATAACCCCTGTAGTGAGCATTAATTTCTACTTGTTCATCGATTTCTTTACTAAAATAGGGTATTTCAGGCCATATTTCTCTAATTTTGCTCATATTTACTTCCTTTTGAGTTAGCACCTCATTTGAAGACCTGAGTATTCCATCTTTAGCTATTTTAATTCCAAATTTTTCTGCTTTAGATGGTGAAATACTAGATTTATTCATTTTTAAATTAATTTTTTCAATTTTGTCGAATTTATCTAAATATAAAGCTTTTCTTTCTTCTCCAATTAACCCAATTTCTATTCCCTTAGCTGTTAATCTTTGATCTGCATTATCTGCTCTCAAACTTAATCGATATTCTGCTCTTGATGTAAACATCCGATATGGTTCCGCTACTCCCTTAGTAACTAAATCATCAATCATTACTCCAATGTAGGCATCGGATCTATCAAGAATAAAAGGCTCAGAATTTTTAACAGATAAAGCTGCATTTATTCCAGCTATAAGTCCTTGTGCAGCTGCTTCTTCATATCCCGTCGTTCCATTAATCTGTCCAGCAAGATAAAAATTGCTGATCTTCTTAGTTTCAAGGGTTAAAAATAGTTCACGTGGATCTATATAGTCATATTCTATAGCATATCCTGGCCTTATAATTCTAACATTTTCTAAGCCATTGATATTATTACATATTTCTGCTTGTACTTCAGCTGGGAGTGAAGTAGAGATCCCATTTGGATAGATTGTATGGTCATTAAGCCCTTCGGGCTCTAAAAATATCTGATGACGAACTTTATCTGCAAATTTTACTATCTTATCTTCTATAGATGGACAATATCTTGGCCCCACTCCTTTTATGTTACCTGAGTACATTGCACTTTTAGATAAATTTTTTTCTATAATTTTATGAACCTTCTGATTTGTATAAGTCATTCGACATGACACTTGTTTGTTAAAATTTTTTTTGGTTAAGAAAGAAAAAAAATAAGGATTATCATCTGCAAATTGTTCCTCAAGATTTTCAAAATTAATCGTTCTTGCATCTAACCTTGGAGGTGTTCCAGTTTTTAATCTTCCAATTTTAAAATCATATTTTGCTAATTGTTCACTTAAACCTGTTGAAGGTTTTTCATCATACCTACCTGCTGGTGTTCTTTCATTACCTATATGTATCAAACCATTTAAAAAAGTTCCTGTTGTTAGTATTAACTTGTTGCAAGATACCTTTATACCTTCTTTGGTTTCAAAACCACTTATAGTATTTTTATCAAAAATAAACTTTATTACTGGATCAGAAAAAATACTTAAATTACAGTAGTTTAAAAGTTTTTCTTGCATAAATTTACGGTAAAGAGCTCTATCTGACTGAGTTCTTGGTCCACGTACGGCTGGACCTCTGCTTCTATTTAATAATCTAAATTGTATACCTGATTTATCTGCAACATCTCCCATAACACCATCTAGTGCATCTATTTCTCGAACTAAATGACCTTTACCTAAACCGCCAATTGCTGGGTTACATGACATCTCACCAATAGTTTCTATTTTATGGGTGAATAGGGCGGTGTTAACTCCTAGTCGAGCAGAAGCTGCAGCTGCCTCACATCCTGCATGACCTCCACCAATTACAACTACGTCAAATGATAAATCATTTTTCATGTGGTGAATTTATATGTGAATACATAATTTACAAGATAGGCTTAAATTTTTGTAAATAAGCGTTAATTATCAATAGTTTTTGATAAAAAATATCCGAAAAACAAGGAAAATAGGTGATTACTTACCTATACAAAAATCGTTGAAAATACTACCTAATATCTCTTCTACATCAACTTTTCCAACAATCATACCCAAATGTCTAGTAGCTAATCTTAAATCTTCTGCTGCTTTATCAAAATCTTCTATTTCTTTTTTTTGATTAAAGTTATTCAAATGCTCTAAACACTGTTGCAAATGTTGTCTGTGTCTTTCTCTAGTAATTAAAATATCATCACTAGTTATAAATTTACTTTTTAAATTATTTTTTATTTTAGTAATTAATTCATCAATATTTTTATTATCTTTAATTGAGATTAAAACATGATTTATATTTTTTATTTCTGGATCAATTTCTTTTTCTAACAGATCAGACTTGTTTATAACTAAAATTGCATTTTCATCCAATAAACCCTTCAAAACATCAGTAAAATCAAGGCTTTTAGCATCTACCACTACAAGCTTTAAATCCGCTTCTTCGGCTCTATTTAAAGATAATTTAATACCTTTTTTTTCTATCTCATCTTTAGAGTCTCTTATCCCTGCAGTATCAGATATAATTACTGGATAACCATCTATATTAAGATGAGTTTCGATAACATCTCTTGTAGTACCAGCTATTTCAGAAACAATTGCAACATCTCTGTTTGACAAATGATTTATTAAACTAGATTTCCCTGCATTGGTAGGTCCAAGAATTGCAATCTTAAAACCTTCTCTAATTCTTTCTCCAACTTTTTGATCATTTAAAATCTTTTCAATTTTTTGAATAACATCACTTGAATCATTTTTGATTTCATCCAAAATATTGTTTGGCAAATCTTCATCCGGAAAATCAATTTTAGCTTCAACATGAGCCAAAATTTTTAAAAGTTTTTCTCTTAAAAAATTAAATTGATCTGTAGACTTGCCGTTCATAATTTTAATTGCTTGTTGTCTTTGAATTTCTGTTTCAGATGAAATTAGATCAGCTATACTTTCTGCTTCTAATAAGTTTATTTTTCCATTTTGGAATGCAAGTTTAGTAAATTCACCTGGCTCTGCTAATCTACAATTTTCAATTTGAGAAATAGAGGAGTGTAGAGCATCTACTACGGCTTTACTTCCATGAACTTGTATCTCAGCCATATCCTCACCTGTGTAGCTCTCAGGCCCAGGAAACCATAGTACTATACCTTCATCAATTAACTCAGAAGTGTTGATTTTATTGATCTTTCTTAGTGTTGCTACTCTCGGCTCAGGAAGTTTTTTGTCTGTCAAAAGTTCGATTACTTTTGAGGTCTCACTGCCTGAGATTCTTATGACA
>CACJPA010000043.1 GCA_902595105.1 uncultured Pelagibacteraceae bacterium | reverse complement strand
CTTTATTTCTATTTTGTTAAAATTTATATTTTGACTCAATAAGCCCTTGTTAACAATCTCCATTATATTTTTTGCCTCATCTATAGAGCTAGTATAAATATAACCTTTATAATCACCTTTCACGTTTTCTCTTATTTCTATCATGCATTTTCTAATGTTATTTTTCTCTAAACTTAGATCATTGAAGTAGAAATATAATTTAACTAGGTTCAAAACATTATCTAATGTAATTTGAACTTTATAACAGCCAAAGCAAAAGTTAGGAATAATTTTATATTTATTAAATATTTCCAAATGTCTTTGACAGTTTAAATTTGTTTTATTTTTTCTAAGAATTTGAGTTTCAGGAAAATGCAAGTTCTTTTGATTTTCGTTTAAAATTATTTGTGACTTATTTAAAATTTCGCTTATTGAAGAATTTTTTACTAAATTTATATTTATTGTTTTATTTAATTTAAGTATTTGATCATTAATACTTAAAATTAAATTTTTTTTATTTTTAGGAGAATAGTAGTTTAAAATATCAAATAAACTATTTTGTATATTATAATTATTAGGTGCTAATGCTAATGCATTTATTGCGTATTTTATTGATAATTCAAAATTGCTTAATAATTTATGTGTCTTGGATAAATTAGTATATGCAGGAACATACAATTTATTCAATTTTATCGTATCATTAAAATTAACAATTGCCTCTGAAAATCTACCTAATTTAAATAGAGCTACACCTTTATTATTTGAATCTTCAAAATTTTTTTTTGAGTCAGAAATTTTTTCATAATGTAATAAACAATTGTTCCAATCTTTTTTATTCAAATAAATTTTTGCTTTTATTTTATTGATATGGTCTGGGTCTTGTTTCTCTTTCAAGAGTTGGTCAAGTAAAGTTAATGCCTGATCATATTTTTGTAATTTTAAATAATTTAATACTGGTACGAATAATTCTTTCGATAACTTATCTGTATTGTTTTTAATCATTTAAATTAAAAATTATGCTAAATTTAATACAAGTTGTAACTATATCTTGCAAATTTCAAAAAGCCTTTAGTTTTTATTAAATTATATGTTAAGCAGGTATAGTCCAGTAGTAGAGCGTCTGGTTGCCAACAAGGTAGCACACGATTTCTTTTCATTGTAAAGTTTAGTTAATTTTCAGTACATCATGTTTTGGATCCACTATGCGACACATTTGGTAGTAAATATTATGATTAATAATCTTAGGTAACATTTTTATGAGGATGATAGTCACTGTCTATAATTTCAAATTTTTTCCAAATTTCATTAAGTTTTATTTTTGTACTTCGATGAATGCAAAACATGTTACATGAAACTATTTTAGGAAAAATATTTTTAGTATTTTTTAAAAAATTGTCTGGATTATAAAGGGGAGGCAAATGCCAAAATAATATGTATCCCATATTTTTAATTATTTCTATCAAAGCTTTTGAAGTTTGAATGTCATCATTTTCCAAATAAAGATAGGGTTTATACTGATCTATTATTTTTTTTGATCCTAAAATAATATTAAGTTCTTGACCTTGTGCATCGCATTTTATTAATTTTATTGATCTTCTCTCTTTAATATTGTCGTAAAATAATTGGTCTAAAGTTTTTACAGGTACACTTTCAGCATTTTTAAAATTAGAGCTGTAAATTCTAGAGTCTCCATAATTACTTGTATTATTTTCATCGAAAGTATTCATGTATGCTTCACCTTCTTTTGAAGATATTGCTATTTTTAAGACTTTGACATTTTTTAAATCATTATTCTCAATATTATCTAAAAGTAGTCTATGATTTTGATATTGTGGTTCAATAGCGTATACGAAGCCTCCGTTTGAAACTTGTTTTGCTAATGGAATAGTATGGGTTCCAATATTTGATCCAACTTCGATAATATTTTCACTATCAGCTAATAATTGTTTTAATAAACTTACCTCTGCTTCAGACCATTCCCCATATTCTGACAAACTTTTTCCAATAAATTTGTCGTTTGAATAATAGGAAAAAATTCCATGCTTAAACATTTGTTTGATTATATTACTCATAATTAAAATATATTATATCAACACCAAATGTTAAAATTATAGTTAATTTTTTTTTATAAATATTTGTTTATAAGCTCTTTAATTTTTTAAAATTTTAAAACAGCTGGACTAGCGCCGGGACATAGTTAGTATTGAATTTAATTAATTTTCTTATTTCTTGCAATTCTAAAATCCACTATCTATAATACTTTTAAACAAGCGGGCATAGCTCAGTGGTAGAGCGTCTCGTTGCCAACGAGGTAGTCCACGATTTCTTTTCATTGCAAAGCTTAGTTAATTTTCATCACAACATTGTTTGGTCGCACTATGGGACGCAGTTGGTCGCAAATACAGAAAGGATTAACTATGGCGTACATAAGAAAACACAGAGACAAATGGCAATCAATCATAAGAGTACAAGGCCACCCACACTTAGCAAAAAGTTTTACAAGTAGAACAGATGCAAAACGGTGGGCGTTAGAAACTGAACTAAAGATTAGACGAGAAGATGCTGGAGTAGCAAAGATACATTTTCCAAAATTTGAAGATGTTGCAAGAAAGTATATTGAGGAAATATCTATACTTAAAAAATGCTACAGAGATGAGCGTTATACAATTCTAGCCCTGTTGCGTGAGGCATGGTCAAGTTATCCAATAAACAAGATTAGACCAGCAACAATTAATAAGTGGAAAGACAATCTAGCAAAGAGTGTTAGTGGATCTACAGTTAATAGAAGATTAGATGTTATTAGCACCATGTTTACTACGTTCAAAAAAGAGTGGGGTTATCCTGTAGAAAATCCTGTACTAGCAGTAAGAAGACCTAAGAAAGCTCAACCTAGAGACAGAAGATTTACAGAAGATGAGCTGAACTTATTGATTAGAGGTAATCACACAACACCTGAGCTAAGATCCATCATTAACATAGCATTAGAGACAGGCATGAGATTGTCAGAAATACTTAGAATAGATGCTCGTATGATTGAGGGAAATACTTTGAAGATACCAATAGCAAAGACTAAGCCAAGAGTGATCCCATTAACTAAGGAAGCTCTAACTGAAATTAACAATGCAGATCTACCATTTAGATTAACTAAGTATGCGCTAGATAAAAAATTTAGAAAGTTATGCAAAAAATATAATATTAAAGATGCACACTTTCATGATCTACGACATCAGGCATTAACTAATTTTATGAAAGACAAAGGGCTCAATGTACCTGAGACTATGATGATTGCTGGACATAGTGATCCTCGAATGTTGTTAAGAATTTATAACAATTTAGAAGCTCAACACGTTGCAAATAAATTAAATAAATAAAAAAAGTTTAATCCCAGATTACAGGTAAAGAATGTCGATGAATATATTGAAATAATGTCTAACCTTAATCTATCTAAGCCAGAGATGATGGACAGCAATGTTAGTAGAAATATTAAATTATGTGTTAATTAAATATAACAAATATTAAAACCAATAAGAGAGTTTCTTTTATTTGAATGTAGTCATCTTCAAATACTCTTCTAAGTTATTCCTAATCCATTTGAGATGTTTATCTTTATTTGCCTGTAAATCCGAACGCCTCAATATTCGAACCAATCCATGAACAGATGCCCATATATTGACTGCTTTTATCATGATATCTTTATCAGATGCATCGGGCATAAAAGATTTCACTCCTTCAACTACCCCACTAAAGGATGCACGTGATAGAGTTTCTAAATCAGGATAAAGAGACATATCAAAA
>CACJPA010000042.1 GCA_902595105.1 uncultured Pelagibacteraceae bacterium | reverse complement strand
TCTTCCAAAATAAATTAAAAAAATCATTGGAAAAGCTGTTCCAAGTGCATAACCAATAACAGCCCCTATTCCTCCCCATGTAGCAGCAGCAACAGGTCCAAACAAAATCCATGCTCCTAAAGCAGATGCAACAAGACTGGTTGTTAATGAAAATAGTTCAATGTTTCTATTTGCAGTTAAATAATTACTTATTCCTTTGAATTTTTTAGAATGATAAATTCCTAAAACAGCAAATATCAAACTGATAATAATTACTAACGTTAATGAAGATGATTGACTTAAAAAATACGTTTTATCCATTTTATCCCTTTCTGAATTACCGGACAGGTTCTTAGGGTTTGATCTCAGTCTGTGAAGACACCCCTTTTTTTATTCGTACTCTATTTTTTATGAAATTGAAAGAACTTAAAAAACTCTATCTTGACTACTAATTATTGATGACCTTTGTGACTCATTATTTCAACCATACACTGAGTTGCATACTCTCTCCACTCAGAAGAATTCTTGTTTTTTAGACTATTTAAATGATCTCGGTTACTTTGAATATCGTCTTTATGTTTTAGATAATCAGCACCATTAAGATTAGCTTCCATGGACGAAAGGTTGGTTTCCATTGCTTTTATCCACTCTTTTCCAAGCTCAACACATTTTTGATCATCTTTTTCATCACAAATTTGTTTGAAAAAATTAAAAATAACATCATCAGTTTTAACTGAAGTGTTCATGTCTTACTGCTCAATACAGGTGCCGATTGAATCTGGACCACACGTCTTACCATTAGTCCATGTAGCACCTATCAGATTTGCATTTTCAAAATTTGCATTGGTGATGTTTGAAGATGTAAAGTTTGCTTCCATCAAGTTAGCATTTTGAAAATTAGCCTCAATTAAAGTTGCTCCCATAAAATCAACTCTAGTTAAGTTAGAATTTGTAAAATTTGTTTTTTCAAAATTTGCACCAATACTAATTGTTTCATAAAGATTAGCTCTAACAAATGTAGACTCTGGAAAAGTCCCAAAAGATAAGTTTGAATTCATCATTATGCTTTTATCTAAATTTACTTGTACAAAGCTTGCAAAAGATAAATTTGAGTTTGGTAGATAACTACCTTGAAGATCCTGTCCATCTGAAAATCTGCATTTTGAATAATCTACACCGTCTGTTAATGGGTCATCACATGCAGCATTTGAATTTGAAACAAAAAAGAGACTAAAGAAGATTAAAAGAATTATTTTTTTCATAATTAAAATTAACAAATAAAATATGTCAAAACAATGAAGGTTTAGGTCTTTAAAAATAATTTAACATTATAAATTAATGAGTTTTTGAAGTATAAAAATCAACCTATGAAAGAATATAACATTGCATCAATACCAGGAGACGGAATAGGAAAAGAAGTAGTTCCTGAAGGCTTAAAAGTATTGAAAGACGCTGCAGAAAAGCATCAATTTAAAATAAATTTTACAGAATATGATTTTGCATCCTGTGATTATTATGAAAAACATGGGAAAATGCTTCCAGATGATTGGAAGGATAAATTAGGAAAACACGATGCAATATTTTTTGGAGCAGTTGGTATGCCAGATCAAGTTCCAGATCATATATCTTTATGGGGATCATTGCTTCAGTTTAGAAGAGAGTTTGATCAATATATCAATCTTAGACCAGTAAAATTATTTCCTGGAATTAATCCTCCTTTAGCAAATAAAAAACCAGGTGACATAGATATGCTAATTGTAAGAGAAAATACCGAAGGTGAATATTCTTCTGTTGGTGGAAGGATGTTTAAAAATACTGATAGAGAAATAGCTATTCAAGAAACTATTATGTCCGCACATGGAGTAGATAGAGTTCAAAAATTTGCTTTTGAATTAGCAAAACAAAGAAAAAGGAAAAAATTAACTAACGCTACAAAATCAAATGGAATTTCAATTACAATGCCTTTTTGGGATGAACGTTTTAATGCTATGAAAAAAAATTACCCAGATATTGAAACAGATCAATTTCATATAGATATTTTGGTCGCTAGATTTGTACTTAATCCTGAATGGTTCGATGTTGTTGTTGCATCCAATTTATTTGGAGATATTCTTTCTGATTTAGGACCTGCTTGTACAGGTACTATTGGAATTGCTCCATCTGGAAACATTAATCCTGAAAATAAATTTCCATCTTTATTTGAACCAGTTCATGGTTCAGCACCTGATATTGCAGGAAAAGGTATTGCTAATCCTGTAGGACAAATTTGGTCTGGTGCAATGATGTTAGATTATTTAGGAGAAAAAGAAGCTTCCAATTCAATTGTTGAAGCTATTGAAAAATCTTTAAGTGAAAAAGAAAATAGAACTAAAGATTTAGGTGGAGATGCTAATACCTTAAAATGTTCTAATTCAATATTAGCTAACCTTTAGATCTTAACCTTCTTACCAGTTTTTGCACTTTTGGTTATTGCTGCAAAAATTTTAAGAGAGATTAAACCATCATTACCATTAACTTTTGGCTTAACTTTTTTAGATACTACATCAGCAAAATGATCAATTTGGTTTACTAAAGTGCTATCATCTTTTTTGTTTTTATCTTCATTAACAAGTATCTTGTTCCACCAACTTCGCTCATTTTTATAGAACCAATATTTTAAATTAGGAAACTGTAACGATCCCTTAGTACCACCGATCATGTATGCAGATTGATTGGTTATAGGATAAGCTGGGTTTTCTCCTGCAGTTAACTCGTAACTCCATGGAGCAACAATTGTATCTGATAAATTTAAGGTACAAAGTGCACCCGAATTAAAAATTAAGCTAATTGTTGCTGTATCTTCAACTGCAAATTTTCTAGTTTTATTGGTTGTAAAGGCTTGAACGTATTTAATTGACCCAAGTAAGTAACAAATCATATCGATATCATGGACTAAATTAATCCCAAGAGGCCCTCCTCCTTTGCTAATTCTCCATTTTTCTTTGTAATAAGCTTTGTGTTTATAAAGCCAACACAATACATTTGCTGATACAATGTTTCCTAATTTGCCTTTATCAATGAGCTCTTTTACCTTTGTTACTATTGAATTGTGTCTTCTATGATACCCTATCAATAATGGTGTTTTATTTTTATTAGCACTACCAATAATTTTTTTAGCTGAATTAATATTATCTGAAATAGGTTTTTCTAATAATACTGGAATTTTTTTCTTTAGAAAACTAACTGTATGCTTTTCATGTAATTGATTTGGTGTAGCAACAATCACTGCATCTAAATTTTTTGAGTTTAAAAGTTCGTCTACATTAGAATACAATGGGATTTTATACTTTTTTGATAAATTTTTAGCGTTATTACTAATATCTACTATCGAATGAAGATTAGATTTTTTTGATTTTGAAATTGCCTTTATGTGTTGCAATCCCATTAAACCAGTTCCAACAATTGAAATATTTATTTTTTTATTCATTTTATGAAATATTTATTTTTGTAAAGTACTTATAAAGTTTTTTAGGTTTAATTAAAGTGCTTGGAAAATTTTTATTATTCGGTGCATCTGGATAGTGTTGAGTTTCTAAACAAATCCCCTGGTAAGGAGCAAGTTTATTTTTATATCTTAAACCTTGACTAGTATAGAGCTGTACACCAGGAAGATTTGAATAAAAGTCTAATTGAATATTAGTTTTTTTATTTTTTAAAGAGGCTAAATAGTTTTTAGAGTTTTTTTTGATACAAAATGTTAAATCAAATCCCAATAGATTTATTTTGTTTGATTTTTTTTTTATTTTTTTGTTTTTGATAATATTTATTTTTTCTCCAATATTTTGAAACTTATTGAAGTCATTAACAGTGTTTTTAACTTTTTTAAATTTTCCAGTTGGA
>CACJPA010000041.1 GCA_902595105.1 uncultured Pelagibacteraceae bacterium | reverse complement strand
CTATAAAACATTAATTGTTATAGGTGCTGCAGTGGAATGTATTCATGCTTATTCTCTTATTCATGATGATTTACCATGCATGGATAATGATAATATGAGAAGAGGCAAGCCATCAACTCATATTAAATTTGGTGAGTCGACAGCTGTTCTTGCTGGAAATTCATTATTAACAATGGCTTTTGAAATTTTAACTAGCTCAAAATTAAATTTGAGTGACAAAATTAAAGTTAAATTAGTAGATAAACTTTCTACATGTTCAGGACATTTGGGTATAGCGGGAGGTCAATATTTAGATTTAGATTTTGAAAAAAAGAAAGTTTCAAAAAAACAAATTGTAGATATGGAGATTAAAAAAACAGGAAAACTTTTTAGCTTTTGTTGTGCGGTCCCAGCAATCATTAAAGAAAAAAGCAAAAAGGAAATTAAATTTTTCGAGAGTGTTGGTTCTGATATCGGTCTTCTTTTTCAAATAGCAGATGATTTAATAGACTTTAAAGGTAATTCTAAAATTGCTGGTAAAAAAACCAAAAAAGATCAAAAAAAAGGCAAAGCTACACTAATAAGTTTACTAGGCCATGATGCTTCAATCAAATATTGCGGTAAAATTATTTCAGATATTAATAGAAATTTAAAAATTTATGGTTCAAAATCAAAAAGATTAAATGATACATTAAAATTTATATTGAATAGAAATAAATGAAAAATAATTACAAGTTTTTAGATAATATTAATTTTCCATCTGATTTGAGAAAAGTTTCTGAAAATGATTTACAACAAGTGGCTGAAGAAGTTAGAGAAGAGATGATCAGTGCAGTATCTAAAACTGGTGGACATCTAGGTGCAGGTCTAGGTGTCGTTGAGTTGACTGTAGCTCTACATTATGTTTTTGACACCCCTAATGATAGATTAATTTGGGATGTAGGACACCAAGCATATCCACATAAAATTTTAACAGGAAGAAAACAAAAAATTAATACTTTAAGACAAGGTAATGGCTTATCAGGTTTTACTAAAAGATCTGAGAGTGAATATGACCCATTTGGTGCAGCCCATAGTTCTACATCTATATCATCTGCACTTGGTATGGCTGAAGCAAATAAATTAGAAAACAAATCTTCAAATGTAGTAGCTGTTATTGGAGATGGAGCAATTAGTGCTGGTATGGCATACGAAGCTATGAATAACGCTGGAGCATCTAAAACTAAAATGATCGTTATATTAAATGATAATGATATGTCTATTGCAAAACCAGTAGGTGCAATGAGAACATATTTAGCAAAATTATTTACTGGAAAAATTTATTTTAGCTTAAGAGAAACTTTAAAATTAATTACCTCAGCTTTTTCAAAAAGATTTAGTGCTAAAGCTGGTAAGGCAGAAGATTTTTTTCGTTCGGCTGTTACAGGTGGAACACTATTTAGCTCACTAGGTTTTTATTATGCAGGACCAATAGATGGACATGATCTTTCCACACTTGTACCTATTTTAAGAAATGCTAGAGACTCAAAGCATGAAGGTCCAATTATGATACATATTAAAACTCAAAAAGGAAAAGGATATTCATATGCTGAAAAAGCTAGTGATCACTATCATGGAGTATCAAAATTTAATGTTGAAACTGGAGAGCAACAAAAGAGTGGTTCTAATTTACCCGCTTATACGAAAGTTTTTGCAAATACGCTTGTTAAACACGCAAAAAAAGACAGTAAGATTATTGGAATAACTGCAGCAATGCCAGGTGGAACAGGTATGGATATTTTTGGAAGGGAATTTCCAAAAAGAATGTTTGACGTTGGTATTGCCGAACAGCATGCTGTTACTTTTGCTGCAGGTCTTGCAACAGAAGGGTATAAACCTTATGCAGCTATCTATTCTACCTTTCTTCAAAGAGCTTATGATCAAGTTGTGCATGATGTAGCAATACAAAGCCTTCCTGTAAGATTTGCAATTGATAGAGCTGGATTAGTTGGTGCAGACGGATCAACGCATGCAGGGTCTTTTGATATTACTTATTTGTCAACTTTACCAAATTTTATTGTGATGGCAGCTAGTGATGAAGCTGAGTTAGTAAAAATGATTAATACTTCGGTTGATATTAATGATAAACCCACTGCAATAAGATATCCAAGGGGAACAGGTATTGGAGCTGAGCTTCCTTCAATAGAGGAAAAAATAGAGATAGGTAAAGGAAAAATTATTCAAGAAGGAACTCAGGTTTGTTTACTAAGTTTAGGAACTAGACTTGAAGAATGCAAAGTAGCAGCAGAAGAATTGAATGCAAAGGGTATTTCAACAACAATTATAGATGCAAGATTTGCTAAACCTTTAGATGAAGATTTAATTTTAAAATCTGCAAGAGAACATGAATTGATGATTACAATTGAAGAAGGTTCTATAGGAGGTTTTGGTTCCCATGTTAAAAATTTATTAGCCGAAAAAGGAATATTCGATAAAGGATTAAAATTTAGATCGATGACTCTTCCAGATGAATTTATAGAGCAAGATAATCCAAAAAAAATGTATGATATTGCTGGACTGAATAGTCCTCAAATCACAAAAAAAGTATTAGAAGTTTTATTTAAAAAAGATTCAATTAGAGTAGTAAAAAACTAATAAGCTATCCGCACTGAGCCTGATTCATCAGATAGTGATCTAATAAAACACAATTCATCATTGCTTCTCCAACTGGAACAGCCCTAATTCCTACGCAAGGGTCGTGTCTTCCTTTAACAGATATTGTGGTATTTTTTCCAAATTTATTAATCGTTTTTCTTGTAGTTAAAATTGAAGATGTCGGTTTAACTGCAAATGATGCTATTATTTCTTGCCCTGAAGAAATTCCTCCTAAGATACCGCCTGCATTGTTAGAGTTAAATTTTAATTTATTATTTTTGGATGATATTTCATCTGAGTTTTGTTCACCACTTAGTTGTGCAGAATTCATCCCAGCGCCAACATTTACCCCTTTAACTGCATTAATACTCATAAAAGCTGATGCAATATCAGAATCTAATTTTGAATAAATAGGCGCACCAAGACCCACAGGAATACCTCTTGCTCTAACCTCTATTATAGCTCCACATGATGACCCTGATTTTCTTACACCAAGTAAATATTTTTCCCATAATTTAATCATGGACTTATCTGGACAAAAGAATGGATTTTTTGAAATAATTTTATCATTCCATTGTGAAGTATCACATCCTAAGATTCCTAATTGAGTGACAGCACCTATAACTTTAAATTTTTTTCCTAATTTTTTTTGAAGTACTAGTTTAGCTATAGCACCAGCCGCAACTCTTGAAGCTGTCTCTCTAGCTGAAGATCTTCCTCCACCTCTATAATCTCTAATTCCATATTTTTTAAAATAGGTAAAGTCCGCATGACCTGGTCTAAATTTATCTTTTATCTTTCCATAATCTTTAGATCTCATGTCTTTATTATAAATAATTAGAGAAATTGGTGTGCCAGTAGTTTTTCCTTCAAATACACCTGAAAGTATTTGGACCTTATCGTCTTCTTTTCTTTGTGTGGTAAATTTTGATTGTCCAGGTTTTCTTTTGTCTAATTCTAATTGAATATCTTTTTCATCTATATTTATGTTTGGAGGACAACCGTCAACTATGCAGCCAATAGCAGGACCGTGAGATTCACCCCAAGTTGTGAAACGAAATAGCTTTCCAAAAGTGTTAAATGACATTATTTATATTATATAGATTATTTTGTTTAAATTATGAATGAAAAAAACCAACTTGGTATCAACAGCTGCTTTTTAAATTTAGATGACCCAATTAAGTTATTTGAAATATGGATGGAAAAAGCTAAACAGACAGAACCAAATGATCCAAATGCAGTTGCGCTAGCAACTTCAAGTAAAAATAATGTTCCATCCGTCAGAATGGTGCTCCTCAAAGGTTTTAATAAAGATGGATTTGTTTTCTACACTAATTTAAATAGTCAAAAAGGTAATGAACTAAAGGAAAATCCCAACGCTTC
>CACJPA010000040.1 GCA_902595105.1 uncultured Pelagibacteraceae bacterium | reverse complement strand
ATTTTTTTTTGTTAAAATGATCTTTTTAGAAAAATCGGTATAAATATTGTATCCACCATCTACTTTATAAATTATTAAGGGCTTATCTGATTGATACAGATCCTCTAAATATGGGTTGAATTTAAGCTTATGCTGGCTGAGTTCTTTCAATTGCTTTCTCTACTATAGGTAAATGTATCAGACCTGCAAATAATGATAATGCGATAGATCCGTACCATGCATAGTCAAAATTTCCATTTAATTCATAAAATACACCGCCTAGATATGCTCCTAAGAAAGAACCAATTTGATGGCTTACAAAAACTATCCCATATAAAAGTCCAACGTATTTTGTGCCAAATATATGCGCAACAATTCCATTTGTTGGAGGAACTGTAGATAGCCATAAAAAACCAAAAGTAACTCCAAAAACTACAGAATTAAATATGCTTGGCGGTAAGAAAATAAAATAGATAATTGAAACTCCTCTTAAAAGGTAAATTGCACTTAATATTTTTTTCTTACTATACCTCGTTGCTAAATAACCACTCGTAATTGTACCTGCCATATTAAATACACCAATCAATGCTAGGACCATTGCAGGTGTCCAGTCAGGTAAGCCTTTATCTGCCATATAAGTGGGAATGTGTGTTGCTACTAAAGCAATATGCCAACCACAGACAAAAAAGCCCAAAGTGAGATAGATAAAACTTTTGTTTGCAAATGCCTCTTTTAAGGCTTCTCTTGCAGTTTGATTATTATCTTGATTAACTCCTACAGGTATTTTTGGAGTACTAACAAATAAAGATACTATCAATCCAACTCCTAAAAGAAGGCTAAAATATAAAAGAGTATTTTCCCAACCTGTTTCAACTAAAGAATATCTTACAAGTAACGGTGAAACAAAATATCCAAAAGATCCTGCACAAGTTACAATACCTGTTGCAATAGTTCTATTTGAGGCTGGAAAATGTTTCGCTACTACTGATACTGGGATACCAATCGCTGTTGAACCCAATCCAATTCCTATCATTACACCTATGGTTAGAGTAAAATAGCCTCCGGTATTAAAACCAGAATAAAAAAACAATACACCTACTAAATAAAAAACAAAGCCAATAAATATTGCAACTGCTCCTCCATACTTATCAGTGATTACACCAAATAATGGACTAAATACTCCCCAGAGCAATAACTGCAACCCCATAACAAATCCAAAATGAGAAATAGAAATATCTAAGTCGGTATTAAAATCAAAATAAAACAAACCAAAGGTCTGTCTTATGCCTAAAGAAATAATTACTACTATCGATGCAGCTATTAAAGTAATTAGTGCTTTTTTACTTATAATAAAATTTTCTGAACTCATTTAAGACTTTTAAGAGCTTGTTTTATATCAGCTATAAGGTCTTTAGGATCTTCTAAACCAATATGTAGTCTAACTATGTACTCGTTTTTTGCTAATTTAAGATAACTTCTATTTCCTTGTTCTCTAACATTTTGATGTAGTGCTAAACTTTCAAATCCTCCCCAACTATAACCATGCCCAAATAATTTTAAATTATTTACAAATTTTACAACTGCTTTTTCACTTTTGGCTTTAATTCTTAAACCCATTAAACCTGAAGCACCTGAATAA
Source organism: uncultured Pelagibacteraceae bacterium (assembly GCA_902595105.1). Taxonomy (GTDB): domain Bacteria; phylum Pseudomonadota; class Alphaproteobacteria; order Pelagibacterales; family Pelagibacteraceae; genus Pelagibacter. The sequence goes on along the minus strand of CACJPA010000040.1, from coordinate 2,504 downwards.
TATTTCTTCCACATTCTAAAATTGTAAGAGTCTTTTTTGTATGGATACAATAATTTTATATTTTTAAATTTAGATAAAAACTCTGCTACTTTTTTTGCATTTTCTCTATGTCTATCCAATCTAACATCTAAAGTTCTTAATCCTCTTGTAATTAGATATGCATCATCAGGTCCTAATCTTAAACCTGTAACTCTTTCGGTTGCTTTTACTTTAGGAAATACTTTTTTATTAACCGCTAAACTTCCACCCATTACATCAGAATGACCAGAATAATATTTTGTAGCTGAAACAATTGCCATATCAAAACCAAGTTTAATAGGTTTTAAAAAATATGGGGTTCCCCATGTGTTATCAATTGCTGTTAAAATTTTATGTTTTTTTGCTATGGAAACAATTTTACCTAAATCTTGAAAATCAAATGTGTTGCTTCCTGGATTTTCTACAAAAATTAATTTAGTTTTTTTTGTAATTGCTTTTTCTAACGTTTTAAGATTGTGTGGATCATAAAAAGTTGTTTTGATATTAAATTCTTTTAAAAAATCTTCTGTTAGCAACCTAGTCGGACTGTAAACTGGATCAGCGGCGATAATTTCATCACCAGGTCTTGTCACGCTAAAAATTGCAAGAAATACAGCGCCAAACCCAGTAGGTGTTAAGAAAGTAAAGTAACTCTCCTCAAGTTTAGATAAAATTTGTTGCAGTATGTGAGTCGTAGAAGTTCCTTGTCTTCCATAATCAAAATGACCACCTGTGGGGTTTTTTTTTGCCTTGTCTTGAGTTTTTCTAATATCTTGCATCGATTTAAAAATAATCGTTGATGCACGCACAATTGGTGGATTAACAGACTGATTATGAAAGTCTTTAGCAGTATGTTTTAGAAATGTTTTAAAAGAATTACTCATAATAAAATTTGATATGTTTAAAAGACAATGCTATATCCCGTAAAAAACGTCAATAAATTAATAAATAGGACTAGATGAGTTATCCGAAGAAACATAGGGGTAGAAGAAAACAAGGCTCCAAAAAGAGAAGAGCAAAGAGAAAAAATAAGAAGAAATAATTCTTTTATTCTTTAATCCAACCACCACCAAGAACTCTATGGCCATATTGGTCTTTGCTGTAGAATACACATGCCTGACCTGGAGATATTCCATCCTCAGGATTTAATAAGTGAACATTTGCAGTTTTGTTATCTTTTAAATCTACTTTTGCCTCAAGAAGACTACCTGTTGATCTAACTTTTACGAATATGTTTTGATTGAGATCTTTTTTATCGGTTAATAAATTTAAATCTTTTAAAGATATTTCTTTTTTTCCAAGGTTTTCTTTGGGTCCAACAATAATTTCATTTTTATCTGAATTTATTTTTAAAACATATAGTGCCTCTTTATCTGAAACTCTAATTCCTTTTCTTTGCCCAATAGTAAAATTAATAATACCATCGTGAACACCAATTACTTTTCCATCTAAATTTTTAATATTACCTTTTTGAAATGAGTCTGGTCTAAATTTTCTAATTACAGATGCATAATCTCCATTAGGTACAAAACAAATATCTTGGCTATCTGGTTTATCAGCTACATTTAAATCTAACTCTTTAGCAATTTCTCTTGTTTTATCTTTTAGCATTCCACCAAGTGGAAATCTCAAATAATCTAATTGCTCTCTTGTTGTATTAAATAAAAAATAACTTTGATCTCTATTTTCATCAATAGCTCTGTACATATTGTTAGTGTTGTTTGAGGTAATATTTTTTACATAATGTCCCGTAACTAGTGCATCTGCTTTAAGTTCTTTTGATACTTCAAATAAATCTTTAAATTTTACAGTTTGATTACATTGAACACATGGAATTGGGGTTTCACCTTTTAAATAACTATCTACAAAATTATCTATTACCCCTTGCTTAAATTTATCCTGATAATATAAAATTTTATGTTCTATACCTAATTTGTGAGCAACACGTTTTGCATCCATGATATCTTGTCCTGAACAACACTGTTTAGATTGAGCAACTTCTTTTCCATCATCATATAGTTTAAGAGTGATACCTATAACTTTGTAACCTTCATTTTTCATAATCCCAGCTACAGTTGACGAGTCTACCCCACCAGACATTGCAACAACCACTGTTGTATCTTCAGGTTTTTTGTTAATTCCGATAGAATTTAATTCTTTATTCATTAGGTGGTATTTATACTTATTTACAATATAAGTTAAATTAAATGATTTTAGATTATGAACCAGGTGACAAAGTCACTAATCCTGAAAATAAAGACTGGGGTATTGGACAAGTACAATCAATTATAAAAGATAAAGTTACTGTAAACTTTGAAAATGCAGGTAAAAAAGTAATAAATGCAAAAAATATAGAATTAAAAAAAATTGGTAAATAAAGAATGGATTTACAAAAAATTATTGAAGATTTAGTTGATACCTTTTTGTCAGCAGGAGATTTATCACTTCAACTTAGAGAGAAAGGATTAAGTAAAGAAATTAAATCT
>CACJPA010000039.1 GCA_902595105.1 uncultured Pelagibacteraceae bacterium | reverse complement strand
GATGTAAATGAATTAACAGGTAGAACAGGTCGTTCTGATTTGACTAAATATGTTATTTCTGAGATTATTAAAAAAATTCCTATCAAGCTTAATTTTAACGTACTAGATGTAGGTTGTGGTGATGGACAATTTTTAATCGAGTCTTCTAAAACAATAAATGGCAAATTTACTGGAAAGCTTATTGGAATTTTGCCAACAAATGAAGAGGTAGAGAGAGTTAAAAGTCATATAGAAAAAAACTATCAAAATAATAATATTCCTATTAGAATAGATATTGGTAAGCTTGGTAAAATTAATCTACCATTATCATATTGCGATATAATAATCTGTAACAGTGTTTTCCATGTTGCAAATCAAACTCATGAAGATGTTGAATTAGCATTAAAAGAATTCAAAAGAATATTAAAAATTGGGGGGATCTTGTTTGTTGGAGAATTGCCTGACAAAGATGAAAATATTGGAAAAGACTATGGAGACTCTATTTTATCTTGGTTGTTTTGGGTTCTTAAAAATCAAGGATTGAAATCTTTTTTTTCAAGACTTAAACAGACTATACCTGCTTTGTTAAGCAAAGAACCATTTATTATAAGTCCAAAACAAAAAATGTTTCATATGAAACCAGATAATTTTATTAGCATTGCAGAAAAATATGATTTCGAACTAGTAAAAAATTATAAACATAAAGAGATTAACGAAAACAGAATAGAATATTTATCTAAGACACGTTGGGATTATATTTTCAAAAAAAAATAAACAATATCAAAAAAAAATTTTTTCAGTGCATAAATCAAGCCAATTGAGCTATTAGTACTGGTCAGCTGCACGCATTACTGCGCTTCCACATCCAGCCTATCAACGTGGTGGTCTACCACGGCTCTATAGTAAGAACTAGTTTTGAGGTGAGTTTCCTAATTTAAATCCATGTAAACTTGTTTTAAATCATCTTCCAAATCAAAATTATGATTAAAAATAATGTTGTTTATGCTTTTGATCCAATGTTTCGATCTATTTTATAAGAAATTTTAATCCTGATCCTGTCATAAACATATTTTATCTGTAATATATTCAGTACGATTTTGTTTTTAACTTATAAATCTTTAAGAAGTTTAATAGCATCAGGAATTGGGTAATGTTGATTGCCAATGAATAATCCATTTTGATCAATATGTTTTGCATTTTCTAGTTTTCCATGTATCTCATAATCAAAGTAATTAACTACCTCGTTTTTAGTAAAATTTCCTGCCACAATAGGTCTTGTCTCAAAACCTATTTTTTTCAATTTAAGTAATAAATTTTCTCTTTTTAGTTTGCTGCTTGGTTTTATGACAAGGCTAAATCCAAACCAACTGCTCTCATCAATTTCTTCCTGAATCATTATATCAGGATGGTTGTATAAAATTTCTTTTATTAATCTTGCATTCTTTCGACGCTCAGAAATTATACTAGGTAGACGCTTCAATTGTTCTATTCCTAGAGCTCCCTCCATTTCTAATGGCCTTACATTAAATCCTGGTAAGATAAATCTAAATAACTCATTGAAAGAATTATCATCCTGTTTTTTACATATCTGATTCTCTTCTGGTAAATCACGAGTCCACCCATGGGCACGAAGACTTAATAAAATATGATATAATTCAATATCATCAGTGACAATCATACCACCTTCCATAGTGCAAATATGATGGCTATAAAATGAACTAAAAGTACCCATTATTCCATAAGTGCCACAATATTTCTTATTAAATATAGCACCTAAAGATTCGCAGTTATCTTCTATAAGAATAATTTCTTTATTAGCTATTATATTATTTATTTGATTAAAATTATTAGGATTGCCTAATAAATTTACTACCATTATTGCTCTTGTTTTATTGTTAACTGCTTCTTCTAATTTTTCCAAATCATAATTAAGTGTATGTAAATCAATATCAACAAATTTAAGTTTTAAACCATACTGATAAAGTGGAATATAAGTTGTGCTCCATGAAACAGCAGGAACAATAATTTCATCACCGCGCTTCAGTTTTAATTCATTTTTTTTTGTATAAAATAAAGCTGCAATCATCAATAAGTTGGCTGACGATCCAGAATTAACCATAATACTGTATGAGCTACCAATAAAATTTGCAAAATTTTTTTCATACTGTTTAACTTTTTCACCCATAGTAAAATTATTTGACTCAATAACATTTTGTAATGCATCATATTCTTCTTTCTGCCAAGTGCTTGTTGATAATGGATATTTGTAACTCATTCTCCAAACTTTCTTAAATAGTATTCATAGGTTTTTTTTATCCCATCTTGTAGATCTGTTTTATAGCTCCATCCCCATTTTTTTTGTTTTAAAATAGATACTAATTTTCGTTTCATTCCTGTAGGTTTTGATTTGTCGTATACAAAATTTCCTTTATAACCTATTACTTTTGCTGCATATAAATAATATTGTTTTATACTGTAGTCATGCCCAAGACCAATATTAATTATATCTGGCAAACTATTAAAATTAACTATTGCATGTAATAAAGCATCAGCAAAGTCACCTGCATACATAAATTCACGCCTACTGAGCCCGTCTCCCCAAATTTCTACATTTTTTTTATTTGTTTTTTTAGCAGTATGAACTTTGTGTATTATTGCAGGGATTAAATGAGATCTTAAAGGGTCAAAATTGTCATATTTTCCATATAAATTACATGGAATAATAGTTTTGTAATTAAATTTTTTATTATCACGATTAATGTATTGACAAAGGCGAGCTGTGACAATTTTAGCTAATGCATAACCTTCATTTGTTGGCTCTAGCGCTCCTTTCAAAATTAAATCTTCTGTTAGAGGTTTCTTGTAATTTGCCGGATACATGCAAGAACTCCCAAGATTTATTAATTTTTTAATATTTGTTTCTTTTGAGGCTGTTACTATATTTTTTCCAATTTCAAGATTATCAATCAAAAATTTTAAAGGATAATTAATGTTTGCTTGAATACCTCCTACTATACCTGCGGCATGAATTACAATATCTGGTTTATGGTAATTTAAAAATTTTTTAGTTTTATTAAAATTTCTTAGATCTAGCTCTTTGCTAGATGGTGATAGTATTTGAAACTTTTTTATATTGGGCAATTTTAAAAAATTTTTACCAACCATACCTCTTCCGCCAGTTAGAAAAATTTTCAATTTCATTTCTAAAATTTATTTTGAGTTTACAGCTCTTAAATCTTCATCAATCATTTCTTTGACAAGTTTTTCAAAAGAAATTTCTGCTTCCCAGTTCAGCTTTTTTTTGGCTTTGCTAGCATCACCCAACAACGTTTCTACTTCAGTTGGTCTAAAATATTTTTTATCGATTTTTATTATCTCTTTATCATTAAATATTCCAATCTCATCTTCTCCTTTACCTTTCCAGCAAATTTCTATATTTAAATAATTTGCAGCTAAATTTACAAATTCTTTAACTGAATGCTGTTTACCTGTTGCTATTACAAAATCTTCTGGCTGTTTTTGTTGCAACATCAGCCACATTGCTCTTACATAGTCTTTAGCATGTCCCCAGTCTCGTAACGCATTTAAATTACCAATGTATAAAGTTTCCTGCAATCCTAGCTTTATCTTAACTAGTGCTCTTGTAATTTTTCTTGTGACAAAAGTTTCACCTCGAACAGGACTTTCATGATTAAACAAAATACCACAGCAAGCAAAAATATCATATGCCTCTCTATAATTTATAGTGATCCAGTGAGCATATAATTTTGCTGCAGCATATGGGCTTCTAGGATAAAAAGGAGTATTTTCACTTTGTGGGGTTTCTCTTACTAGTCCGTAAAGTTCTGAGGTGGAAGCTTGATAAAATTTTGTCTTTTTTTCTAATCTTAAAATTCGAATTGCTTCTAAAATCCTTAACGCCCCCAAAGCATCAGAATTTGCTGTATACTCTGGCTCCTCAAAAGATACAGCTACGTGACTTTGAGCTGCTAAATTATAAATTTCATCTGGTTGCACATCTTGGATAATTCTAGTTAAAGAAGATGAGTCTGTCATATCACCATGATGCAAAATTAGTTTTACATTTTTTTCGTGAGGATCTTTAAATAAATGATCAATTCTGTCAGTATTAATTAGTGAAGCTCTTCTTTTAATACCATGAACTTCATATCCTTTATTGAGGAGAAATTCAGCTAAATATGATCCGTCTTGTCCAGTTATTCCAGTTATTAACGCTTTTTTCATATTGAATTTAAACTACAATATTAATAATTAATTTTAAACAAAATACTAATAAATTGATTAAATAGAAATTATTAATATTTTAAATTTAAACATAAAAATTTGTTATCACTAAATCTAAAAAAGAGTAAAATTTTTATATTAAA
>CACJPA010000038.1 GCA_902595105.1 uncultured Pelagibacteraceae bacterium | reverse complement strand
CAAGTGGAAATATAGGATCTTACTTGATGAAATGGTATGTTTTATCAAGAGACGCAATGCCTTCACTTCAGATAAAAAAAATAAATTATAATGGAAAAATATTTTCTTTTGAGAAGTTTTATCAAAATAAAAATTTCAAATTTATATTAAATATTTTTATAAAGTTAATAGTTTTTCCATTAAGTATAGCGCTAAAGTATTATTTGATATTTTTTGATTCAAAAAGATTTTTATACTCAAAAACTTTATACAATTTATCAATAATAACATATTATTTGAGAGGAGCCTCTGATAGGAATAAAAACCTTTTTGAAAAATCTACTTGGTACAAGTCTGGCTATAAATAGCAGATTAATAAATATGTTATAATTTAATTCATTAAATTGGTTGCGGGGGACGGATTTGAACCGCCGACCTTCAGGTTATGAGCCTGACGAGCTACCAGACTGCTCCACCCCGCGATATATTTAAATTCTATTCTTAAGTTTATTTAACTTTTTAACTCTTTTAATGTTTTCTTGAAGAATTCTTTTTTTCTTTTCAGAGGGTTTTTCGTAAGTATTTTTTAATTTTATTATTTTAAAAAAACCATCCCTCTGTAGTTTTCTTTTCAAAACTCTCAATGCTTGTTCAACATTATTATCTTTAACTTCTATTTTAATAACTACCTCCAAAAAAGTGGTTTGGTATCACTTTTATTAATTTATGTCTATTATATTTATTCATTATACTCTTGTTTGATTGATTTTATTTTGTTTTTCTTTTTCTTTTTTTTCTCTCTTAATTCTTCTTTCAGCTTTTTCTATTGCGTCTATCAGATCTTTTTGAGAAAATAAATTTAATGCCACAGGATCTTTAGGGTTAAGATTATTGTAATTCCAGTAACTTTTATTTCTTATAGAAGTTACAGAATTTTTTGTAATTCCAACCAATTTAGCTATCTGTGAATCTTTTAAAACATTATGCTGTCTGATAAGCCACAAAGCAGAATCTGGCTTGTCTTGTCTTTTTGAAAGAGGGATATATTTTTTTATTTTCTTTTCATCATTTGAAATTTCAATATCATTACCTTTGATTTGCAGTGGTCTATTCTCATCTTTGGATGATAATTCTATTTCCTCTCTTGAAAGTTGTCCTGAAATAATTGGATTATATGCTTTAATTCCTTTTGCAACCTCACCATCTGCAATACCTTGTATTTCTATTTCATGTAGTTTGCAAAAATCTGCAATCTGTTTAAATGTTAAAGTGGTATTTTCTACCAACCAAACGGCAGTTGCCATTGGCATTAAGGGGGCAATTGACATTTAATTTTTCTTTTCTGATTTAAAATTTTGAAATTTTTTATTAAATTTACTTATTCGACCTTTATCCATTAATTTCTGTTTTCCACCTGTCCAAGCAGCGTGTGATTTTGGATCAATTTCAAGTTTAAGCAAATCACCTTCAGCACCCCAAGTTGATTTTGTTTCAAAATGTGTACCATCAGTCATTTCTACTTTAATAGTATGATAGTTTGGATGAATATTTTTTTTCATGCCGAGACTTATAACAAAAGAATTTTTTAAAACAATTAAAAGTTAACTAATTTTTCAAGCATTTTCTGGTTAATTGCACTACTTGAAGCTCTGATATCAATATTTTTTATCTCAAATTTATTAATTTCGTTAACTATTCCCCCAGCCTCTTCAACCATCAAAGCGCCAGCCGCCACATCCCAAATATTAATTTTATTATGAAAAAAACCATCAAGTCTTCCAGAGGCTACGTATGCAAGATCAAGTGCTGCACATCCACTACATCTCATATTTAGATCGCTAAATTTTGTACCCTCATGGTTACTTGAGAACAAACAATCTTCGGTAGAATTTTTTTTTGAAACTCTTAGTCTTTGATTGTTTAAGTATGCTCCCTTGTTTTTTTCAGAAAAAAACATTTCATCTTTTATTGGGTCAAAAATTAATCCACTTATAATTTCGTTGTTAGACATGTGAGCAATACAAATAGCAAAATGTGGAATACCGTGAAGAAAATTAGTTGTCCCGTCTATTGGGTCTATAATCCAAAAATTTTCCTTGTCCTTGTTATTTATCTTGCCAGTTTCTTCTGTTATAAAAGAGTAATTTTTTTTTGATTTAGACAATTCTTCTATTAAAATTTTTTCTACATTTTTATCTGTTTTTGTAACAAAATCGTAAGGGCCTTTTTTAGAAACTTGTAATTTTTCCACCTCTCCAAAATCTCTTATCACAGATTTAGATGCTTTTTCAGCAGCCTTTATCATCAAGTTAAGATTTGAAGATATGGATATCATTTTAAATTTTTTTTACGTACTCTAAATTTCGAGTATCAACAATAACTTCATCGCCCGCTTCTATAAACGGTGGAACTTGAATATTTAAACCATTATCTAGAGTGGCTGGTTTATAAGAGGAAGATACAGTTTGGCCTTTTAATGCTGCATCAGTAGTTTCTATTTTACACTGTACCTGATTTGGTAATTCAACTGAAATAGGATTTTCATTATAAAAACTTACAGATACCTCAAGATTTTCAGTTAATAATTTACCTTGTTCTCCAATTATTTCTTTTTTAATTTCAATTTGTTCAAAAGTTTTTGGTTCCATAAAAAAATAGTTAGAATCATCCTCATACATATAATTATATTTATTCTCATCTAGTGATGCTTTTTCTACAGTTTCACTAGATCTAAATCTTTCATTTAGTTTGGTATTTTTACCAACACTTTTCATTTCTACTTGTGCAAATGCACCACCTTTTCCAGGTTTTACATGTTGTGTTTTTAGAACTTGCCAAAGATCATTTTTATATTCTAATAGCATCCCAACTCTAATTTCACTTGCATTTATTTTCATATTAGACTTTCTATAGCTTCTATAGGTTTGTATTTTTTATTATTCCAAATGTAGCCTGAGATAGCTAAAAAATTTGCATTGTTCAATAAAAGTTTTTTATAGTTTTTGTTTGTTATTCCACCAATGGCTATGATAGGAATATTTGTTAATTTCTTTGCTTTATTTAAAGTTTTTATGTTGGATCTATGGTTGGCTTTTTTTGTTTTTGTTGAAAAAAAAGCACCAAATGCAATGTAATTAGCCTTATTTTTAATTGCTTCTTTTGCAAGTTTAATTGAGTTGTGACATGTTATTCCAATAATTTTATTTCCAATTATTTTTTTGGCCTCTTTAATATTCATATCTTTTTGCCCTAAATGACATCCATCAGCGTTTAATTTTTTTGCAAGAACTGGGTCATCATTAATAATAAATTTTACATTATTATTTTTACATAATTGTCTAATTTTTTTTCCTATTAAAATTTTTTTTTCAAAAGAGTATTTTTTGAATCTCATTTGAAAAAAACTTATTTTACCTGATTTTAATACCTTATTCAGTATTTGGTAAAAATTCTTTGTTAATTTATTTGGAGAGATAAGATAAATAAATTTTTTCTTATTTATTCTCAAGATTGCTTGTCCATTTGCCTTGAGCAGCCAAAGTACACATTCTGGCTCTATGATTAAACACATTCTGTGTTTCAGTGATTTTAGTTATATCTTTAGACCAAAATTTAAGAGCACTTTGTTGTAATGCTCTACCATATGAATAGGTCATTATAAAATTTGTATTATTATTTTTGCTAATTAAATTTAAATTTTCTGTTGCCTCTATTTCTGACTGACCCCCTGATAAAAAAGCAATACCCGGAACTTCTTTTGGTACTGAATTTTTAAGACACTCAAGTGTTTTATCTGCAACTTCTTCATTTGAAATTTTATTTTTTGAATTATTACCTGCTAAGATCATATTTGGTTTTAAAATCATGCCAGATAAATCAATTTTATGTAAAATTAATTCTTCAAAACACTTTTTGATAACCTCAGAAGTTTTATTCAGACAATCTTCAGCTGAATGATCACCATCCATTAAAACTTCAGGTTCAACTATAGGAACCATCTCACATTCCTGAACTAAAGCCGAGTATCTTGCAAGTGCATGAGCATTAGAATGAATAGCAAGTTTACTAGGATAGTTATCACCTATAGAATAAACACCTCTCCATTTTGTAAATCTTGCACCAAGCTCATAGTATTTTTTTAATCTTTCTCTTAGCCCGTCGAGTCCTTCTGTAATTTTTTCTTCTGGAGAATTTGCTAAGTTCTTTGCACCTGTATCTACTTTAATTCCTGGTACTGCTCCGCTAGCAGAGATTAATTCAGGAATTGATTTACCTGAACTTGAAATTTGGTTTATCGTTTCATCGTATAAAATTACACCACCGATACAATCTTTCATACTTTCTGAACTAAAAAGGGTTTCTCTAAAAGCGAGTCTGTTTTTTGGTGTAGATTCAACATTAACAGCCTGAAGTCTTTTTGTCATAGTTCCGTTACTTTCATCTGCAGCAAGTATTCCTTTGCCATTTGAAAGTATTTTAAGAGCTATTTTATTTAGTTCTGACATATCAATTTAAACTGCTTATACCAGGAAGCTCTTTCCCTTCAAGATATTCCAAAAATGCTCCACCTGCAGTTGAAACAAAATTAAATTCTTTAACAGCATTTAAAGAATTAATTAATGAAATGGTATCTCCACCACCTACAACAGAGTAAATTTTATTTTCTTTATTTCTTTCAACTATTTTTTTCGCAATTGCAGTACTTCCATTAGCAAAATTAGGATTTTCAAAATATCCAGCAGGACCGTTCCATAATATTGTGTTTGTATTATCAATAATATTACATATATTTTCAACAGTTTTTGGACTTATATCC
>CACJPA010000037.1 GCA_902595105.1 uncultured Pelagibacteraceae bacterium | reverse complement strand
TTGCAAAAGAATTAGTTTAATAGTTTCTTTTTAGCTTTTTCAAATTCATCTTTTGTTAGCACACCACTTTTGTATAAATCATTTAATTTATTTATTTGATCTAAAATATCACTTGATAAATTTTTAATTGATGAAGGAGATGAGGGTGCTAAGGAGATTAAGTCTAGTTTGTGTCTTTCTTTTACTTTAATTATATTCTCAAATTCAATATGTCTTTTTGCAGAAATAGAGAGCCATTTTTGCATAATTTTTTGATGTTCAGGATAATTTGAAATATTATTTTTATGATATTCAGAAGTTTCTTCATTTATAAATTTATTTTTTGGTGCATTTAGAATTTTTGGATCAATTCCATATTGTAACAAATACCATTTATCACCAGCCAACCTAGAAAAATAAGAATGGAAACTCGAAAGTCCAACACTAGGTAATTGTATATTATTATCTCTTATCCATTTTTTTAATCGAGCATTAGTAACGTCTGGATCGTCTGGAGTATAAAGGTCTTTATGAACGTCAGAATGATCAACAACCAAACAATTATGAGTGCTGCCTTTTTTATAAACTTTAACAACAAAATATTCTGGACGCTCATAACATCCATCGTATTTGTTTGCGAATAATACAGTCAAAAGTGCTCTATTTACTATATGTTCAGGAAGTCCTATAGTTTTCATTTCAGCAATTTGTATCCACTCTACAGCAAAATTATTTTCCAATCGAACTAAAGAGTAAACCTTACTAAAGAGATTATAATAATCACTAATATCTCTGTGAGCCACAACCCATCTACCTTTAGGTAAATTTAATTGAAATTTTTTATTCATGACAAATTGTTTTTCAACCATATCATTCACTCTGTATCCTTTTGCATTAGTATTATTGCAAATCGAAAAAAAAATTAGAAATACTAAAATTATTAAAGAGAAATTTCTCATATTCTTTGATTAATAATAAATAATTGAAAGAGTAAAGAAAAGAGTTTCAAATTAAAGACAGCTTAATTTTTTTTGAATATTTCTTTTTTGGAGAATTTTTTATTACTGCTTGTCCACAACGCATAACACCTCTCTTATTATCAAATGTCATTTTTGGCTCGCCATATAAAGTCCAACCACTTGACAAAGCTTCAGTAACACGCTGACAAAATTTTATGTGTCATCATCTGTAATAAATCTATATCCCTTCATAAAATTCCCTCTATTTATTTTTTAATTCAGCTTGTGCAGCAGCCAATCTTGCTACAGGAACTCTATAAGGAGAGCAAGAAACATAATTTAATCCTGCTTTTGAGCAAAATAAAATACTGTTAGGATCACCACCGTGTTCGCCACAAATTCCAAGTTTTATATTTTTATTTTGACTTTTTCCCTTTTCAACAGCCATTTTTATTAAATCTCCAACTCCATCATCTATTGAAATAAACGGATCAATTGAAAAAATTTTATTATCTATATAATCATTTAAAAATTTTCCACTATCATCTCTGCTTATTCCAAATGTAGTTTGAGTTAAATCATTAGTTCCAAAGCTAAAAAATTCAGCATGTTTTGCAATGTCTTTGGCTTTTATAGCCGCTCTAGGAAGCTCAATCATCGTACCTACCATAAACTCAATTTTTAATTTATGCTCTTTTTGAACTTCACTTGCAATTCTAATTACCAAATCTTTCATAATTTTTATTTCTGCTTCAGTAGACACTAATGGGATCATTATTTCTGGAAAAGCAGATTTAATTTTTTCTTTTTTGAGCTCAGCTAAAGCCTCAAATATTGCTCTACATTGCATTTCATATATTTCGGGAAAAGATATTCCAAGTCTACATCCCCTATGACCCAACATAGGATTTTGTTCATGCAATTCATCAATTCTAGATTCTACTTCTTTTACTGGAATATTAACAATATTTGCAACTTCACTAATCTCTTTATCTGTTCGAGGCAAAAACTCATGAAGAGGTGGATCTAACAATCTTACTGTAACTGGTAATCCACTCATAATTTTAAATATTTCTATAAAATCTTTTTTTTGATGAGGTAAAAGTTTTTTTAATGCAATTGATCTATCTTCTTTAGTCTTCGATAAAATCATTTCCCTTACTGATAAAATTCTTTCTTCATCAAAAAACATATGTTCAGTTCTGCAAAGACCAATTCCTTCAGCTCCAAAATCTTTTGCTGTTTTGGTATCCTTAGGTGTTTCAGAATTTGTTCTTATATTTAATTTTCTAAAACTGTCCGCCCAAGTCATTATTTTTGAAAAATCTCCAGATATCTCTGGTTTAACAGTTGCAACACTTCCTGATATAATTCTACCAGTTGATCCATCTATAGTAATGATGTCCCCCTCTTTAATTTCCATTGAGGATGTTTTAAATGTCTTCATCTCATAATTTATATCAATTTCACTTGAGCCAGATACACATGGTCTTCCCATGCCCCTTGCAACTACTGCAGCATGACTCGTCATTCCTCCTCTGGCTGTCAAAATTCCTTTTGCAGCATGCATTCCTTGTATATCTTCAGGTGACGTTTCTATTCTTACTAAAATAGTGTCTTGCATCATCGAAGTTAATCTTTCAGCTTCTTCTGATGTAAATACCACTTTCCCACTTGCTGCTCCCGGAGATGCTGGCAAACCATTTGCTATTACATTGATTGTACTCTTTTCATCAAGTGTAGGATGCAAAAGTGTGTCTAAAGAATTTGGATCAATTCTTAATACTGCTTCTTTTTTTGATATTAATTTTTCCTTAACCATATCAACTGCAATCTTTACTGCGGATTTTGCAGTTCTTTTTCCCGATCTAGTTTGAAGCATCCACAGTTTATTATTCTCAACCGTAAATTCTACATCTTGCATATCTTTGTAATGTTTTTCCAATTTCCTCAAAATTTTTTTTAATTCTTGGAAAACTTTCGGCAAAGACTCCTCCATTGAAGGCTCTTCAACTTTAGCATTTTTTCTTGCTTTTTTAGTTATATATTGAGGTGTTCTTGTACCAGCAACAACGTCTTCACCTTGTGCATTAATTAAGTACTCACCATATATTTCATTTGATCCATCTGATGGATTTCTTGTAAATACAACTCCGGTAGCACAATCATCACCCATATTCCCAAAAACCATTGATTGAACATTGACTGCTGTTCCCCATTCTGCTGGTATTTGATTTAATTTTCTATAGACTTTTGCTCTATTACTTTCCCATGATAAAAATACAGCGCTAATTGCTCCAAATAGTTGTTGAAACACATCTTGTGGAAATTCTTTTTTTGTTTTTTCTTTTACTGTTCTTTTAAAATCTTCAATTAAACCATCCCAATCATTTTCATCTAAGTCCGTGTCTAACAAAACACCTTTTGTTAATTTATAATTTTCAATTAGCTCTTCAAAATGATAGCTCTCTACACCCATCACAACGTTTCCATACATTTGAATAAATCGTCTGTAACTGTCTTTGGCAAATCGCCCATTGGAAGTTTTCAAAGCTAACGCGTTTACTGTTTTATCATTTAAACCTAAATTAAGAATTGTATCCATCATTCCTGGCATAGATACTCTAGCACCCGATCTAACAGATAATAACAAAGGATTTTTTAAGTCTCCAAATTTTTTAGAAACATCTTTTTCTATAATTTTTAATTCTTTTTTAATTTGAGAAATTAAATTGTTATTCAATTTTTTCTTATCTTTATAAAAAATCTCACAAACTTTAGTGGATATTGTAAAACCAGGAGGAACTGGCAAACCCATTCTGCCCATTTCAGAAAGGTTAGCACCTTTTCCACCTAAAAAATTTTTGGGATTTTTAATACTTTTAGATTGTTTCGAATTGAAGTTTAATATGAGTTTCGTCATTAATTGGACTCTATTAGAGAAAAGTTAACATAATTGTTGAATGTTTTACACATCATTTGAATTAGTTCTAGCCTATTTTTCTTTATCACTAGATCATCCTCATTCACAATTACATTATCAAAAAAATCAAATACCTCTCTTTTAATACCAGCTAAATTGTCCAATGTTTGAACAAAATTTTCATCATTATTTATACTTGAAAAATATTTACTTAATTCATTAATTTTTTTAAATAAATTTTTTTCAAGCTCAGTTTTAAAAATACCAGGGTCGGTTGTATTAGATAATTCGATTTTATCTTTTTTTAACTCACTTTCTAAAATATTTGATGCTCTTTTATAGCTTGCAATTATATCTATTCCGTTTTGTTTATTTATTATTTTATTTAAATTTTTTGCTTTATTAAAAATAATTACAGATTGATCTAAGTTAAAAGAACTTATTGAAGCTTGTATTATATCATTTCGGATATTTTCCTCTTTCATATAATATTTCAACCTCTCTAAAAGAAAATCTAGTAATTCTTTTTGTAAAGATTTATTCTCAAATTTAAATCCTTGGTCCTGGTACAAACTTGAAGAATAATTTATTAAATCTCTAATTTTAAAATCTTTTTTATTCTCAATGATAATTCTAACAATCCCTAATGCCAATCTTCTTAAAGCGAAAGGATCTTTGGAACTTGTTGGTTTTTGGTTTACACCAAAAAATCCAACTAAAGTATCAATCTTATCAGCTAAGGACAAAGCAATACTATAAGGTTTTTTGGGGATTTTTGTTCCAGATCCAACAGGTAAATATTGCTCACTAATAGCAAGTGATAATTCTTTATCAAACCCTTGCACATTTGCAAAATAACCCCCCATAATCCCTTGGAGTTCTGGAAATTCACCAACCAATTCAGATAACAAGTCTACTTTGCTTATCGATGCCGATAATTCTACTTTTTCTTTGCTAATTAATAATTCATCAGAAATAATAGCACCAAGTTTTCTCATTCTTTGAGCTTTATCAAAATAATTTCCAAGACCTTTGAAATAATTCATTAATTTCAAATCTGAAATTTTTTTGACCATGTTTTGAGCTTTATCTTTCTGCCAGAAAAATTCTGCATCACTCAATCTTGCTTCAACCACTCTTTCATTTCCTAATTTAATTAATCCTTTTTTATCTTTATTGTTTGCTACTACCAAAAATTGATTTGTGATATTTCCTTTTTTATCAAAAGTAGGAAAATACTTTTGATGATGTTGCATGGTTAGTATTAAAATCTCTTTAGGTATATTTAAAAATTTTTTATCAAATTCACAAACAA
>CACJPA010000036.1 GCA_902595105.1 uncultured Pelagibacteraceae bacterium | reverse complement strand
CATACTGTTGAAACTCATATTTACCGATTAAGAAAAAAAATATTAAATACTTTCGACGAAAATGAATTTATTGTTAGTAAAAAAGATGGTTACCAAATTAAGTAAAAGAAATTCAATAGCTAAAGATCTTTTTACAAAAAAATATAAACCAAAAATAATTAAGCCAAAAAAAGGGAAGGGAAGTTTTAAAAGAAAAAAAAGTTAGGTTTAAAGTCTTGCCCCAATTTGTTGAATTATTTTCGATGACATTTCTGTACCTTTTTCTAAACATACTTTTAATAATTGATTGTTTGTAAACTCATGCAAAAATCCAGCAGCAAAGAGATCACCAGCACCTGTGAGATCTATAATTTTTAGATTCTTTTGGATATCACATTCAACAATTTCATTACCATTAATGGCAACTGCACCTTTATCTCCTCTGGTCACAACAATTAATTTATTAAGTTTTGTTGAAAAATTAATAACTTCGTTAAAACTTTTTGCTTTAATTAGTGAAGTAATTTCCTGTTCGTTTGCAAAAGTTATATCTAGTTTGTTTTTAACTAAGTCTAGAAAATTAGGCTTGTGCCTTTCAACACAAAACTGATCAGATAGAGACATAGCTACTTTATTTGCATTTTTAATAGCTTTATCAAATGCTTTTTTTGGTTCTCCTTCATCCCACAGATAACCCTCTAAAAATATTATTTCACTTTTTTTTATTGCTTCAGTATCAATATCATTTTCATTTATTTTTCCTGCTGTCCCAAGATAAGTACACATTGTTCTTTCTGAGTCTGGTGTAATTAATATTAAACATGTTCCAGTTGGCAATTCTTCTTTCTTTTTAGAATAAAAATATTTTACATTTTCCTTTTTTAAACCTTCCTCGTATTTACTCCCAAATTCATCATCAGAAACTTTTCCAATAAAACCAACTTTATCGCCAAGTTGAGACAACCCAACGATAGAGTTTGCTACTGAACCCCCAGAGACTGTTTTTTCAATTTTAAGATTTATTAATAAATTTTTGAATTCATTTTCATCAAAAAACAACTTCATAGTGCTTTTTGTAAGGTTATTTTGCTCAATAAAACTGTCATTAACTTTACAAATGACATCCACAATAGCGTTTCCTATTCCTAAAATTTTCATACTAAGCCTTTTTTGTAATAACAGGTTTTTTTCTATTTGGGTAGCAGGTAGTGCAGATTTTACAATTTAAACCATAACAATCTCTTGCTTTACAATATTCTCTTCCATAAAAAATTATTTGTAAATGAAGTTTAGACCAAGTTTTTTTAGGAAATATTCTTTTTAAATCTTTTTCAGTTTGAACTACATTTTTTCCATTTGTTAAACCCCATCTCTGTGCAAGTCTATGAATATGAGTATCAACTGCAAAAGCTGGATAGCCAAAACTTTGGGACATTATCACGCTTGCTGTTTTATGGCCTACACCAGGTAGCTTTTCGAGTTCTTCAAAAGTTTTAGGCACTTTACCGTTGTGCTTTTCTAAAAGCTGTTTTGACATCAAGTATATACTTTTTGCTTTAACTCTAAAAATACCAATTTTCTTTATTAATTTTTCAATTTTCTTTTTTCCTAATCTTACAAAGTGTTCTGGTTTATAGTATTTAGGATAGATATCTTTTGTCACATTATTTACGTTTACATCAGTACACTGTGCAGAGAGCAACACAGAAATTAATAGTGTAAAAGTATTTTTACTTTTTAATGGAACAGGTGCTTTAGGATAAATTTTATTAAGAGCTTTAATTATAATTTTTGCTTTTTGTTTTTCATTCATTATGAAAAGTTAAGCAAGTCTCTCATGGAATATAATCCTGGTTTTTTTTTCATCAACCATTTAGAAGCAGTCAAAGCTCCATCCGAATAAAGTGCTCTATCAAAAGCCTCATGGTTTAATGTAATTATTTCTTTTCCACTTGAGAATTTCACTTCGTGTTCACCAATAATTTCACCTTTTCTAATTGAGTTAAAATTAATTTTTTTTCCATAAGGAAAAGTTTTTTTATTTAAGTATTTTTTACCAATTAACTTATATAAATTTTTATTTTTTCCATCAGCAATTCCCTTACCAAGCATTAACGCAGTACCAGATGGATAGTCTTTTTTATGTTTGTGGTGAACTTCGAATATCTTACTCAAGTATTCTTCATTAAGTGATTTTGAGGCAATCTCAGTTAAATACATTAATAAATTTACACCCAAACTCATGTTTCCAGCTTTTAGAATAGGTATTTTTTTAGAATATTTTTTAATTTGATTTTCTTGGCTTCTAGTAAATCCAGTAGTACCAATTACTACTTTTTTCCTTAGTTTTGATGCTATTTTGATTATTTCAAGCGTACAATTTGGTACTGTGAAGTCAATAATCACATCTATTTTTTCAAAAGCTTTGTCAGAATTTAATTCAGGTTTAATTCCATTAAACTTTTTATCAATTAATCTGTTTTCTGTAAGAGTAACTAGTTTAAAATTTTTATTTTTTTTTGAAGATTTAATTAATTGCTGCCCCATCCTACCCATGCAACCAGATATCGCTAAATTAATTTTTTTCATTTAAATAATATTAGCCTTTTTTAGAAGATTAGTCTTTTAGTTTTTCCAGAAATCTTTTGCTTTTTGAAAAAACTTTTTAATACTTGGGTTTGATTTATCGTTTTCTATTTCTCTAAATTGTTCTAGTAGTTCTTTTTGTTTTTTATTTAAATACACAGGCACTTCTGTTTTTACCTGAACGTACAAATCTCCAAAATCACCTCTTCTCATGAATGGCATTCCTTTACCTTTTAATCTAAATTGTTTACCATTTTGAGTTCCATCAGGAATTTTTATTTTTGCTTTACCGCCATCAATAGTTGGAATTTCTATCGTAGTTCCTAAAGCGGCATCAGCTAAGGATAGAGGAAATTCAAAAAACAAATTTTCATCCGATCTTTTAAATAGTTCATGAGAATGAACATTTATAAATAAATATAAATCCCCTGTAGCACCACCTCTACTACCAGCTTCTCCTTTCCCAGCTAACCTGATTCTTGTTCCATCATCTACTCCTTTAGGAATAGTCACAGATATTTTTTTGGATGCCTGTTTTTTGCCCTGACCATTACAAACATTACATGGATTAGTAATTTCTTCACCATTACCATTACATTGTGGGCAAGTCTGTTGAACAGTAAAGAAACCTTGGTTAGATCTTATTCTTCCATTTCCTCCACAATATGAACACCTGTCTGGAGAGTAACCTGGTTCTGAGCCGTTACCTTTACAAGTCCCACATTGTTCAGTAGTTGCAAATTTTATATCTTGCTTTTTTCCATGATAAGCTTCTTCTAGTGAAATAGATAAATCATATCTTAAATCTGATCCTCTATTATTTGATCTTCTATTCCTTGATCTTCCCCCACCACCAAAATCACCAAAAAAATCCTCAAAAATATCTGAAAAATCTGCTCCGCTAAAACCACCAAAACCACCACCTGGTCTACCACCACCGTTTTCAAAAGCGGCATCTCCAAAGTTATCATAGTTTTGTTTCTTTTCTTTGTCCGAAAGTATTCCGTAAGCTTCACTAGCTTCTTTAAACTTTTCCTCCGCTTTTGTGTCACCTGGATTTTTATCTGGATGAAACTTAACAGCTAGTTTTCTATATGCAGATTTTAATTCATCAGGACTTGCGCTCTTATTTACGCCTAGGACATCATAATAGTCTCTTTTAGCCATCAAATTACCCCAGACAATTAAATGTCAGTTTAAGCGCTTTTTTCTTTATTCTCGTCTTTTACTTCTTCGAAATCAGCATCAACAACATTCTCGTCTTTTTTACCTGTATCATCTCCACCATCATCTTTTCCAGACTCAGGCTTTGCACTTTGTTGTGATTTATAGATTGCTTCTCCAAGTTTCATTGAAGCTTGAACTAAAGCTTCTGTTTTTTTCTTGATATCTTCAATGTCTTCACCTTTTAGAGCTTCTTTTACAGCAGATGATGCATCTTCAATTGCTTTTTTCTCAGCGTCTGAAATTTTTGATCCATGCTCTTTTAAGTTTTTCTCTGTAGAATGAATTAAAGTGTCTGCTTGATTTCTAACATCAACTGACTCTCTTTTCTTCTTGTCAGCTTCTTTATTAGCTTCAGCATCTTTCACCATTTTTTCAATTTCTTCATCACTGAGTCCGCCAGAAGCTTGAATTTGTATTTTTTGTTCTTTACCAGTTCCTTTATCTTTTGCTGAAACATTTACGATACCGTTAGCGTCAATATCAAATGTAACTTCAATCTGAGGAACTCCTCTTGGAGCTGGTGCAATACCTACCAATTCAAAATTACCTAACAACTTGTTATCAGTAGCCATTTCTCTTTCACCTTGCAAAACTCTAATTGAAACAGCTGGCTGATTATCTTCAGCAGTTGAGAATACTTGGCTTTTTTTAGTTGGAATTGTTGTATTTTTATCAATAAGTTTTGTTGAAACTCCACCAAGTGTTTCAATACCTAATGACAATGGTGTAACATCTAATAAAAGAACGTCTTTGACATCTCCTTGCAACACACCTGCTTGAATAGCAGCGCCCATTGCAACTACTTCATCAGGGTTTACACTCTTATTAGGGTCTTTTCCAAAAAAGTTTTTAACTTCTGCTATAACTTTTGGCATTCTAGTCATACCACCAACCATAACCACTTCATCTATTTCACTTGCTGTAATTCCTGCATCGTTTAAAGCAGTCTTACATGGAGGCATTGTTCTAGCAATTAAGTCTTCAACTAAAGCCTCAAGTTTTGCTCTAGTCATCTTTAAATTAATGTGTTTTGGACCAGTTTTATCTGCAGTTATAAATGGTAAGTTTATATCTGTTTGTTCTGCAGATGATAATTCTATTTTTGCTTTTTCAGCTGCTTCTTTCAATCTCTGTAAAGCAAGTTTATCTGATTTAAGATCAATGCCATTATCTTTCTTAAATTCAGAAATTAAATAATCAACGATAGCATTATCAAAGTCTTCACCACCCAAAAAAGTGTCACCATTAGTAGATTTAACTTCAAATACACCATCACCCAACTCAAGTATTGAAACATCAAATGTTCCACCACCTAAATCGTATACAGCGATTTTTTTGTTTTGTTTTTTATCTAAGCCATAAGCAAGCGATGCAGCAGTTGGTTCGTTTATAATTCTTAAAACTTCAAGTCCTGCAATTTTACCTGCATCTTTCGTTGCTTGTCTTTGTGCATCGTTAAAATATGCTGGTACTGTTATTACAGCTTTAGTTACTTCTGATCCTAAATATTTCTCTGCTGTCTCTTTCATTTTTTGCAAGATAAAAG
>CACJPA010000035.1 GCA_902595105.1 uncultured Pelagibacteraceae bacterium | reverse complement strand
GAAAAAGCTAAAATAACTAAAAAAATTGCTGGAAAAAAAGTAATCCACCATTCTCCTGAAAATAAAAAATCATTACCTAGTCTTATTAGTGTTCCTAAAGAAGGAGTGGTTGGAGGAACTCCAACGCCTAAAAAACTTAAAGTCGACTCAGCTAAAATAGCAAGAGCTAAACCAATAGTGCCAATGACTAAAACTGGTCTCATAATATTTGGCAAAATATGTTTAAACATAATCACAATATTAGAAACTCCTATTATTGTTGATGCAGAAACATAATCTTTATTTTTTTCTACCAACGTAGCTGCTCTAGATACTCTTGCAAATTGTGGCCACTCAGAAATTCCAATAGCAAATATTAAAACATATATAGCCATCTCATCATGCATCTCCCTTGAAATTAATCCTCTTGCTATTCCATCAACCAAAAGAGCCATCAATATACTTGGTACAGTCAACTGAACATCTGTAAGTCTCATTACAACCATTTCATATTTACCACCAAAATAACCAGCCGTTAATCCTAACCCAACTCCAAGAATTAAACTAAATATGATTGAAGCAAATCCAACAATAAGTGAAATTCTACATCCATATAAAATTGTTGATAACATGTCTCTTCCTTGTCCATCTGTTCCTAGTATGAATTGAGACAGACCATCCTCAGTCCATGAAGGTGGTGTAAATGCATCCATTAAAGATAAGGATGAGGGATCAAAAGGTGTATAAGGTGTCAAAAATTCAATAAAGAAAGAGCAGAAAAAAATTATAAACAAAATAGCTGATGATACAATTGCTGTCGGAGATTTCATAAAGCTATGATAAACATCACTATCCTTAATTCTTTCCCATCTTGTTAAGTTTAAATTATTATCCACTTGCAGTATCTCCTTTAACCCTAATTCTTGGATCAATAAAATAATAGAGAATATCAACTATAAAATTTATCATCACAAAAACAAATGCAATAAATACTAGGTATGCTGACATGATTGGAATATCTACAAATTGTACAGCTTGAATAAATAAGAAACCCATTCCAGGCCATTGAAAAACGGTTTCAGTAATAATTGAAAACGCAATTAAAGTTCCGATATTTATTCCAGCAATAGTTATTACAGGAATTAAACCATTTTTTAATGCATGTTTATATTTTATACTATCTTCATTAATTCCACGTGCTCGAGCAAATTTTATGTAATCAGTTTGTAAAATTTCCATCATCTCTGCTCTAACTAGCCTGATAATATAAGTCATTTGAAAAAGGCTTAATGTAACTGAAGGAAGAATAATTGCTTTAAGACCCGATACTGTTAAAAATCCAGTTGTCCAAAAACCTAAATCAACAACTTCACCTCTGCCAAATGATGGTAATACTCCTAAAATTACTGCAAATAAGTAAATAAATAATATCCCAATTACAAATGTGGGGAGGGAAACTCCAAGCAATGAAACTGCTAAGACAAAATCACTTAAAAAACCCTTTCTATTAATACCCGTATAAACTCCTAACAAAGTTCCAGTCACTAAAGCTATCAAAGCAGAAATTACTACAAGCTCAATAGTAGCTGGCAATCTTTCAACAATCAGTTCAGATACTGGTCTTCTTAATTGATAAGAAATACCAAATTCTCCTTTTGAAGCATTAACAACAAATCTTGAAAATTGTATATGTATTGGATCCATCAAGCCCAATGTTTCTCTTAATTCAGCTCTTTCCTCATCTGAAGTTTCTTCTCCAACCATATTGTTTATTGGATCTCCAACAAAATTGAATAAAGAAAATGAGACAAAGGCAACAACTAGCATTACCAAAGCTGATTGAAACAGTCTTTTAAAAAAATATTTTATCAATTGTGAAGATTAAGAATTTATAAGCCCCTTATAAATTAAAAGGGGCTTATAATAATTTTTATTTATTTTCCAACAACAGCATGCCTGAATAACGGTTCGTTATTCGGTCTGATAGGAACATTTACATTACTTTTAGATGCCCAAGAAATTACTTGGTGATGTAAGGGAAGATAAGAAATGTCATCTCTTACAATTTTCCAAGCTTTTGCAATTGCAGCATTTCTTTTGTCTAAATCAACTTCACCTTCCATAACTCTTATTGCAGCATCTACATCAGGGTTACTGAAGTTAACTTTGTTCCAGCTAGCACCAGTTTCATATAAATAATGGAAAACATAATGACTATCTAAAGTTGGAACACCCCATCCTAGCATGTAGAAATCACCTTGATTATCTTTAAGCTCTTTGAAGTGTTTACTTTTTGTTTGAGCAAATAGGTTAACGTTAACTCCAATTTTACCTAACATTCCAACAACAGCTGTACAAATTGCTTCGTCATTTACATATCTGTCGTTAGGACATCTAAGTTCAACATTAAAACCATTAGGATAACCAGCATCAGCTAAAAGTTTTTTTGCAGCATCAACATCATAAGGTAATCTTTTGTCAAGTTCTGCTGTGTAACCATTCACACCAGGAAAAGTAATAATTCCAGCTGGCTCACTTAAGCCTCTCATTACTTTTTTCTTAATGGCCTCAATATCAATTGCCTGGTAAAGAGCTTGTCTAACCTCTTTTTTCTTAAAAGGATTATCACCTGTATTGCCAGTTCTTAATTTATCTGCTGCTTGATCCATGCCCAAGAAAATTGTTCTCATTTGAGCTGTACTTTCAACTTTATGAGCTGATGAAGCACCAATTCTTTTTAAATCTTGAACGGGAGCATCAGTAACTAAGTCAATTTCTCCAGATAACAATGCTGCAACTCTAGTTGCTGCATTTTTAATCGGAAGCAATTCAATCTTAGTTAGACCTTTATCATCCATTTCTCCCCACCAATGCTTATTTCTTTTAAACACTGTTTTTGTATTTGGTTCTCTCAAAGTAATTTTGAAAGGACCTGTCCCTAAAGCATTTGTTGCAGAAAATGTTTCCTGTCCAGCATCCCAATTTTGTGGTGACAATGCAAAATTCTTTTCTGACCAAGCTTTAGACATAATAAATATATTTGAAAGTTGGTTTAATAGAATAGGATTTGGTTTACTTGTTGTTATTTTAACTGCGTAATCTCCTGCTGCCTCAACATTTGATACAGTGCTGATATACTCCTTAAAGTCGGAAGTTCTTTGTTTTGCTCTTAAGATACTAAAGACAACATCTGCAGATGTCATTCCAGAACCATCTGAAAACTTTACATCTTTTCTTAATTGAAAAACCCAAGTATTTGGATCAGTCGCTTTCCAGCTTGTAGCTAAAGCAGGTCCAATTTTCATATCAAGACCTCTTTGAACAAGTGCCTCATAAACTTGTCTAGATACTTGCGTAGTTGGACCTTCATTTTGTGCATGTGGATCTAGTGTAAGACTATCTCCTTGCATAGACCATTTAATCGTTTGTGCAGCCCATGCTGAAGAAAATCCAAATACCAGAACTAATGACAGTAATATTCTTACTATATTTTTAGTATTCATTTTAACCCTCGTTTTTAAATTTATTTAAAAAAGTATAAGTGAAATAATGGAATTATTGTAGCAATAATTTACTTATAAAATTTAACTTTTATCACTATCCACTAATTTTTTCTTGCTAATCCAAGGCATCATAGCTCTTAACTCTGCACCAACTTTTTCAACTGGATGCTCAGCTAATTTTGCTCTTGTTGCAAGAAAGTTCTTTTGACCATTTTTACATTCATCCATCCACTCTTTTGTGAATTTTCCAGATTGAATTTCAGCCAAAACTTCTTTCATTCTTTTCTTGGTTTCCTCTT
Organism: uncultured Pelagibacteraceae bacterium; assembly: GCA_902595105.1. Classification (GTDB taxonomy): domain Bacteria; phylum Pseudomonadota; class Alphaproteobacteria; order Pelagibacterales; family Pelagibacteraceae; genus Pelagibacter. The sequence goes on along the minus strand of CACJPA010000035.1, from coordinate 1,629 downwards.
TGTTTACAACTCTCGGGCCCGATTGATATTCACCATATTCAGCGGTATTAGAGATAGAATAGTTCATGTTTGCAATTCCACCTTCATAAATTAAATCAACAATTAATTTAACTTCATGGACTGTTTCGAAATATGCCATCTCTGGTTCATACCCAGCTTCAACAAGAGTTTCATATCCATTTTTAATTAATTCAACTAAACCACCACATAAAACAGTTTGTTCACCAAATAAATCTGTTTCAACTTCGTCTTTAAAAGTTGTTTCAATAATACCTGATCTCCCTCCACCTACTGCTGAAGCATATGAAAGAGCTAGATCTCTTGCTTTTCCAGATCCATCTTGATGAACTGCAAACAAACAAGGTACTCCACCACCTTTTTCATATTCACTTCTTACTAAGTGACCAGGTCCTTTTGGAGCAACCATAAATACATCTAAATCTTTTCTTGCTTTAATTAAATCATAGTGAACATTTAAACCATGAGCGAAAGCAATACTTGTTCCTTCTCTTACTCTTTGTTCTATATGGTTTTTGTAAATTTCAGCTTGTAGTTCGTCTGGAGTTAATATCATCACAACATCTGCCCAAGCAGCTGCATCAGATAAATTCATTACTTTTAAACCTTTGGACTCTGCTTTGGCAACACTTGATGATCCTTCTCTTAACGCAACAACAATCTCTTTAACTCCACTATCCTTTAAATTTAATGCATGAGCATGACCCTGACTTCCGTAACCAAAAATAGCAATTTTTTTATTTTTAATTAAATCTACATCTGCATCTTTTTCATAAAACATTTTCATAATTTATCTCCTATTAATTAGTTAAAAATTTTTGCACCTCTTGTCATTGCAACAGCCCCTGTTCTTGAAGTGCTTATAAGTCCCAAGGGTTTTAATTTTTTACTCATTTTATCAATCTCTCTTCTAAGTGCTGTTATTTGAATAACTGCAGATGATTTTGTTTCATCCAATACTACTGGGTTAAATTTTTTACAAGCATTTAAACATTTTTCTATTTTGTTTTTTTTACCTAAAACTTTAAATAGAGCCATTTCTTTAAAAATCACATCTTTGTCGTCTCTTTTAAATTCAGCAACTTTGTGTACAGGTACTAATTTAGTCAATTGAAGTCTAATCTGTTCAATCACCTGTGGTGTTCCAGTTGTTACAATTGTTATTCTTGATATATTTTTAATAGCATCAACTTCAGCTACCGCCAAAGACTCAATATTATATCCTCTACCAGAAAACAGGCCAACTACCCTAGCAAGAACCCCTGCTTCGTTATCTACCCAGACAACAAATATATAAGTATCTGATTTTTGTTTAATAGTTGGAACGCTGTAAGCTGACTTTGATTTTGGCATTTTGATTAGACTAAGGCTTTGCCTTTTCCTTTTATTTTATTCTCTTCCTGATCGTTTGGTCCTAAGATCATTTGATTATGAGGTTTGCCTGAAGGTATCATTGGAAAGCAATTTTCATTTGGATCCACATGACAATCAAAAATAACTGGACCATTATAATCAACCATTTCTTGAATTTTTTCGTTAAGCTCTGAAGGATCTTCAGCTTTAATTCCTTTACAACCATAAGCATCAGCCATTTTCATAAAATCTGGTAGT
>CACJPA010000034.1 GCA_902595105.1 uncultured Pelagibacteraceae bacterium | reverse complement strand
TAAGCACTGGACTTTCTCAATAAAATTATTGTTAACACAATAAATTAATGAGGATTATTGAGCCTTTTTTGCTCAATTAGCTATTTTAAAAGTTAAAATTTAAGAAGAGAAGTGTGGACGGTTAAGGTTACCAAAAATTTGTCGTACACGCTTCAATCACATATAAATTTTATTCTTAGAATTTATATGGAAGCTAGTGTGCGCCGTTTTTAAACTTGAGAGTTTGATCATGGCTCAGAACGTACGCTGGCGGCACGCCTAACACATGCAAGTCGAACGAAGTAGCAATACTTAGTGGCAGACGGGTGAGTAACATGTAGGTATCTACCCTTTGGCCTGGAATAACACGAGGAAACTTGTGCTAATACCGGATAAGTCTTTACGGAGAAAGCTTTATGCACCATTGGATGAGCCTGCACTTGATTAGTTTGTTGGTGGGGTAATGGCCTACCAAGACTGTGATCAATAGCTGATTTGAGAGGATGATCAGCCACATTGGGACTGAGACACGGCCCAAACTCCTACGGGAGGCAGCAGTGGGGAATCTTGCACAATGGAGGAAACTCTGATGCAGCGATGCCGCGTGAGTGAAGAAGGCCCTTGGGTTGTAAAGCTCTTTCGTCGGGGAAGAAAATGACTGTACCCGAATAAGAAGGTCCGGCTAACTTCGTGCCAGCAGCCGCGGTAATACGAAGGGACCTAGCGTAGTTCGGAATTACTGGGCTTAAAGAGTTCGTAGGTGGTTGAAAAAGTTAGTGGTGAAATCCCAGAGCTTAACTCTGGAACTGCCATTAAAACTTTTCAGCTAGAGTATGATAGAGGAAAGCAGAATTTCTAGTGTAGAGGTGAAATTCGTAGATATTAGAAAGAATACCAATTGCGAAGGCAGCTTTCTGGATCATTACTGACACTGAGGAACGAAAGCATGGGTAGCGAAGAGGATTAGATACCCTCGTAGTCCATGCCGTAAACGATGTGTGTTAGACGTTGGAAATTTATTTTCAGTGTCGCAGCGAAAGCGATAAACACACCGCCTGGGGAGTACGACCGCAAGGTTAAAACTCAAATGAATTGACGGGGACCCGCACAAGTAGTGGAGCATGTGGTTTAATTCGAAGATACGCGCAGAACCTTACCAACACTTGACATGTTCGTCGCGACTCTAAGAGATTAGAGTTTTCGGTTCGGCCGGACGAAACACAGGTGCTGCATGGCTGTCGTCAGCTCGTGTCGTGAGATGTTGGGTTAAGTCCCGCAACGAGCGCAACCCTCACTTTTAGTTGCCATCATTTAGTTGGGCACTCTGAAAGAACTGCCAGTGATAAGCTGGAGGAAGGTGGGGATGACGTCAAGTCCTCATGGCCCTTACGTGTTGGGCTACACACGTGCTACAATGGTATCTACAAAAGGAAGCAAGACTGCGAGGTCAAGCAAATCCTTAAAAGATACCTCAGTTCGGATTGCACTCTGCAACTCGAGTGCATGAAGCTGGAATTACTAGTAATCGTGGATCAGCGTGCCACGGTGAATGCGTTCCCGGGTCTTGTACACACCGCCCGTCACACCATGGGAGTTGGTTCTACCTTAAGGCAAGGTTTCAAACCCTTGACCACGGTATAGTCAGCGACTGGGGTGAAGTCGTAACAAGGTAGCCGTAGGGGAACCTGCGGCTGGATTACCTCCTTTCTAAGGATGAATGAAAGTAAAATTTCATTCTAAATAATATACAGGTAATGTTGACCGTCCTCATTTCTCTTCTTAAAATAGTGTTTCTCTTTGCATAGGGGCCGGTAGCTCAGTTGGTTAGAGCACACCCTTGATAAGGGTGGGGTCGAAAGTTCGAGTCTTTCTCGGCCCACCAATTTAAGATCATGGGGGATTAGCTCAGCTGGGAGAGCGCCTGATTTGCATTCAGGAGGTCAGCGGTTCGATCCCGCTATCCTCCACCAAAACACTTAGTTATAAAAAATCGTAAAAAAATTAATAATTAATATCAATATCTATATCCGAACATTAGTAATGTTATTAGCTAATGTTCAAAATAAAAATTTGATTCAACACAGAATTTTTTTCTGTGCATAAATCAAGCGTTTAAGGGCGTGTAGTGGATGCCTTGGCACTGAAAGCCGATGAAGGACGTGATATACTGCGATAAGTTTCGGGGAGCTGTATGTAAGTTTTGATCCGAAAATTTCCGAATGGGGAAACCCACCACTTTATGTGGTACTTTAAACTGAATACATAGGTTTAAAGAGACAACCTGGAGAACTGAAACATCTAAGTAACCAGAGGAAAAGAAATCAATTGAGATTCCGTTAGTAGTGGCGAGCGAACGCGGACTAGGCCAGTAGTTTTGTTAAAAAAATTTGAATAGTTTGGAAATGCTAACCATAGAGGGTGATAGTCCCGTATGAGTAATGTTTAACAAAATTCTTGAGTAAAGCGGGACACGTGAAATCCTGCTCGAATATAGGGGGACCACCCTCTAAGCCTAAATACTCTTCAGTGACCGATAGTGAACTAGTACCGTGAGGGAAAGGTGAAAAGAACCCCTATTAGGGGAGTGAAATAGAACCTGAAACCGCATGCCTACAATCAGTCGAAGCTCTTTTTAGAGTGACGGCGTACCTTTTGTATAATGGGTCAGTGACTTAATTTATAAAGCAAGCTTAAGCCATCTAGGTGTAGGCGCAGCGAAAGCAAGTCTTAATAGGGCGATTAGTTTTGTGAATTAGACCCGAAAACGAATGAGCTTACCATGAGCAGGTTGAAAGTTGGGTAACACCAACCGGAGGACCGAACCAGTTGACGTTGAAAAGTCTTTGGATGACTTGTGGTAAGGGGTGAAAGGCCAACCAAATTCGTAGATAGCTGGTTTTCCGCGAAAACTATTTAGGTAGTGCGTTGAATAAATAGACATTTAGAGGTAGAGCACTAAATGGGCTAGGGGGAAGAGATTCTTACCAAACCTAATAAAACTCCGAATGCTAAATGTTGTTCTTCAGCAGACAGACTGTGGGTGCTAAGGTCCATGGTCGAGAGGGAAAGAGCCCAGACCACCAGATAAGGTCCCCAAATTATGATTAAGTGTGAAAGGATGTGGAAATTCCTTAACAGCCGGGAGGTTGGCTTAGAAGCAGCCATCCTTTAAAGATAGCGTAACAGCTCACCGGTCTAATAGAGTTTCTGCGCCGAAGATGTAACGGGGCTAAAATCATATACCGAATCTGTGGATTTATAATTTTTTCGAAAATTGTAACTGGTAGCGGAACGTTCTGTAAGCCTGTGAAGGGATACCTGTGAGGGGTCCTGGAGGTATCAGAAGTGCGAATGCTGACATAAGTAACGATAAAAGAAGTGAAAAACTTCTTCGCCGAAAATCCAAGGGTTTCTGCGCAAGGTTAATCCGCGCAGAGTTAGTCGGCACCTAAGGCGAGGGCGAAAGCCGTAGTCGATGGAAATAAGGTTAATATTCCTTAACCAGATGGTAGTGACGGATCTTGTAAGTTGTGAGTTCTTAATGGATTGAACTTGCCGCGAAAAGGTTCCAAGAAATAGCTCCATCATTAGACCGTACCCTAAACCGACACAGGTGGATTAATAGAGTATATTTAGGCGCTTGAGAGAATGATGTTGAAGGAACTCGGCAAAATGCTTCCGTAACTTCGGGATAAGGAAGACCTGTTTTTAGGCAACTAGAGATGGGTGGCACAAGCCAGGGAGAAGCGACTGTTTATCAAAAACACAGGGCTCTGCTAACACGTAAGTGGATGTATAGGGTCTGACGCCTGCCCGGTGCTGGAAGGTTAATGCGGTTGGTGCAAGCTAACTTCTGAAGCCCCAGTAAACGGCGGCCGTAACTATAACGGTCCTAAGGTAGCGAAATTCCTTGTCGGGTAAGTTCCGACCTGCATGAATGGCGTAACGATTTCTCCGCTGTCTCCAACATCAACTCAGTGAAATTGAATTCTCCGTGAAGATGCGGAGTTCGCGTAGTTAGACGGAAAGACCCCGTGCACCTTTACTGCAACTTTACATTGGTATTAGGAAAAACATATTTAGTATAGGAGGGAGACATTGAAGCATAGGCGTCAGTTTATGTGGAGTCACCAGTGAAATACCTCTTTTGTTTTTCTTGGTATCTAACTGATCGCCGTTATCCGGCATCAAGACATTGTATGGTGGGTAGTTTGACTGGGGCGGTCGCCTCCCAAATAGTAACGGAGGCGTGCGAAGGTAAGCTCAGAACGGTCAGAAATCGTTCGTAGAGTGCAATGGCATAAGCTTGCCTGACTGTGAGACTGACAAGTCGAGCAGAGACGAAAGTCGGTCATAGTGATCCGGTGGTTCTGAGTGGAAGGGCCATCGCTCAACGGATAAAAGGTACGCCGGGGATAACAGGCTGATACTGCCCAAGAGCTCATATCGACGGCAGTGTTTGGCACCTCGATGTCGGCTCATCACATCCTGGGGCTGGAGCAGGTCCCAAGGGTTTGGCTGTTCGCCAATTAAAGTGGTACGTGAGCTGGGTTCAGAACGTCGTGAGACAGTTCGGTCCCTATCTGCTATGCGTGTAGAAGAATTGAGAGGAGTTGACCCTAGTACGAGAGGACCGGGTTGAACATACCACTGGTGGACCGGTTGTAGCGCCAGCTGCAGTGCCGGGTAGCTAAGTATGGACGAGATAACTGCTGAAAGCATCTAAGCGGGAAACTCACCTCAAAACTAGTTCTTCCTATAGAGCCGTGGTAGACCACCACGTTGATAGGCTGGATGTGGAAGCGCAGTAATGCGTGCAGCTGACCAGTACTAATAGCTCAATTGGCTTGATTTATGCACTGAAAAAAATTTTTTATATTTTAAATTATTTATTAATTGTTAATTTTTGTAATTCAAAATCAACCATCTCATGGACCATTTCTTTAAATGTTTTAGACGGCTTAAAGTTCAACTTCTTCCTAGCAACAGAGTTATCAGCAACTAAATATATCTTATTTTCTTTTCTGTAATATTTTTTATCAATGACTAAATATTTTTGATAATTTAAACCAACTCTTTCAAAAGCAATTTTTAAAAAATCCTTAACTCTATGAAGTTTTCCTGTGCCTAAAACAAAATCTTGCGGTTTCTTTAATTGTAAAGATTTCCACATATATTTTACATAATCTCCCGAATATCCCCAATCTCTTTTAGCATTAATGTTTCCTAGATAAATTTTTTTATCTAAGCCTTTTTTTATTCTTGCAGCAGCTTTAGCTATTTTTTTTGTAACAAAAAAATCACCTCTCCTAGGAGATTCGTGGTTATACAAAATTCCAGAACACGCAAATAATCCATGTGCCTCTCTATAATTTTTTGTTAAATGATAACCAGCTAATTTAGAAATTCCATAAGCAGACCTAGGATTAAATTGTGTATTTTCATTTTGAGGAGCTTTTTTTGGATTTCCAAAAATTTCTGATGATGCTGCAAAATAAAATTTACTTTTTGGACTAAATTCTTTAACAGCAGTTAGTAAAAAATTTGTTCCATTGATAC
>CACJPA010000033.1 GCA_902595105.1 uncultured Pelagibacteraceae bacterium | reverse complement strand
ATAATTTTATTTATAATTTCTTTTCAAGTTTAAGGGAAAAAGTTAATGACCCTCTTGGTCAGAGGGCCAAAAAACGAAAAGAAATTAGCCAGCGATAACTGCTAACAATAATAAAGCCACAATATTTGTGATTTTAATCATTGGGTTTACTGCTGGACCTGCGGTATCTTTATAAGGATCCCCTACAGTATCACCAGTTACAGCAGCTTTGTGAGCTTCTGAACCTTTTCCACCATGATTACCATCTTCAATATATTTTTTAGCATTATCCCATGCACCGCCTCCAGCAGTCATAGAAACAGCCACAAATAATCCAGTAATTATAACTCCTAAAAGCATTGCACCTACTGCAGCTAAGGCGGCCACCTGACCTCCTATTGACAAAATTATAAAATATAAAACCACAGGTGACAATACAGGTAGCAAAGATGGAATTATCATTTCCTTGATTGCAGCTACAGTTAATAAATCAACTAATTTTGCATAATCAGGTTTTTGTTTTCTTTTCATAATTCCTGGAAACTTTTTAAACTGTCTTCTTACTTCCACTACAACAGCACCACCTGCTCTACCTACAGCTTGCATACCCATGGAACCAAATAAGTAAGGTAACATTCCACCAATTAATAAACCAACAACAACATATGGATTAGATAAATCAAAAGTTACAACAATACCCTCAAGGGCAGAACCAGCTTCTTTAGAGAAATGTTTGATATCTTCTGTGTAGGCTGCAAATAAAACTAGTGCACCTAAACCAGCAGAGCCAATAGCGTATCCTTTTGTAACAGCTTTAGTAGTGTTACCAACAGCATCTAAAGCATCAGTAGTTTTTCTAACTTTTTTATCCAAGTTAGACATTTCAGCTATCCCGCCAGCATTATCAGTTACTGGACCATAAGCATCTAACGCAACAACCATTCCAGCTAATGCTAGCATTGTTGTAACAGCAATTGCAATACCAAATAGGCCAGCAATAGAATTTGTAATTAAGATACCAGCAACAATGATTAATGCAGGTATTGCTGTTGCTTCCATTGATACAGCTAAACCTTGAATAACATTAGTTCCATGACCAGTTGTTGATGATAAAGCTACTGATTTAACGGGTCTATAACTTGTCCCTGTGTAATATTCAGTAATCCAGATTAATAAACCAGTAATAACTAAACCTATAACCCCACAGTAATATAAATCCATTCCATTGAATGAATTTCCATTAACTGTGTATTCATTTGTAAAACCAATAACATGATCTGTTACAGGCCAAAGGATAACTAATGATGCAACTGCAGATACAATAAAACCCTTATACAATGCATTCATTACATTGTTATTTTTTCCTAATTTAACAAAAAATGTACCTATAATAGATGTTAATAAACAAGCAGCACCAATGGTAAGTGGATAAATCATCATATTAAGATCACCCACAAAGAAAATTGATGATAAAACCATAGTAGCTACGATAGTAACTGCATATGTCTCAAATAAATCAGCTGCCATTCCAGCGCAATCTCCAACGTTGTCACCAACATTGTCTGCAATTACAGCAGGATTTCTTGGATCGTCTTCAGGAATTCCAGCTTCAACTTTACCAACAAGGTCTGCACCAACATCTGCACCTTTAGTAAAAATACCTCCACCTAATCTTGCAAAAATTGAAATTAAAGAAGCTCCAAATCCTAAAGCAACAAGAGCATTTACTATCTCTCTCTCGTCTACTTTATATTTAAGTAATAAAAAATAATATACTGCTATTGCTAATAAGGCTAAACCAGCAACCAACATACCAGTTACAGCACCAGATTTAAATGCAACAGAAAGACCTTGAGCTAGACCTTTTCTAGAAGCTTCAGCAGTTCTTACATTAGCTTCTACAGAAACCAACATGCCAACATAACCTGCAATACCAGATAACGCTGCACCTATTAGATATCCAAGACCAACTAAGGGACTAAAAGCAATACTTACAATTACTAAAACTACGGCACCAACAATAGCAATAGTTTTGTATTGTCTTGCTAGATAAGCTTTTGCACCAATTTGGATTGCAGATGCAATTTCTTGCATTTTAGCATTTCCTGCACTTGAATTAAGAATATTTTTACCAGTTAAAAATCCATAAACGATAGATAATAAACCAGCTCCAATTGTGTATAATAGTATTGTTTCGATTGTTTCGCTCATATTAACCTTAAGTTGTTGGTTGTTAAATTTTTAAGCCCGCACAATACAAAAAAAGCTAAAAAAGACAACGATTAACTTCTAAAATTGATGAATATAACCTTTAGATTTAGCTTGTATTTCCTTGCCTTTTTCATCAAATATAAATGATCTATCTTTCCCAGATACAATTTTACCGATTTTAGTTATTTTAATTCCTGTTGTTTTAGATGCGTTTTGAATGATTCTAGATTTATTAACATTTGCAGTAAATAAAACCTGATAATCATCTCCATTAGAAATGAGATTAATTTTATTTAATCTTTTATATTTAATAAAATTATTCAATTTATTAGAGACGGGTATTTTCTTTTCAAATAAATGAAAAGATAAATTTTGTGTGTTGATCATTTTTGATAAATCATCAATTAATCCATCTGAAATATCAATGGAGCTATTAGCAAATTTAAACAAGTGTTTTGTTAAATTTAAAGGTAAATCTGGTTTGTAATATCTATCAATAAAGAAAAGTCTATCTTTCTTTTTAATATTCACTTTATTATTTAAAAGTTTAAGACCTAAATAACTATCACCCAAATTTCCAGTAACATAAATATCATCATTTAATTTAGCTTTATTACGATAAATTATTCTATTGGCGTATCCCATTGATGTGATTGTAAAACTTAGTTTGTTTGAAAACGTAGTATCACCTCCACATAAAACTATATTGAATTTATTTTGTTCTAATTTGAGTGACTTTGAGATTTTATATAAGTTATTTTTTGTAAATGTTTTTTTATTACCTGAGCCAGAAATAAAATAAAATTTAGGTTTAACACCTTTGCAAATTAAATCAGAAATAGATGATCTTAATATTTTTTTAATTACTAAATCAGGGGAATTAAAATTAAAAAAATGTGTACCAATATTGTATGTATCTACTGATAAAACAATACCTCTTCTTTTGTCAAAAAAAACATCATCATTTAAATTAAGAGCAGATTTATTTTTTTTAGCTATTTTTGAAAAATAATTTTTTATTAGCTCAAATTCATGCATTGTGAGATCTTAATTTTTTTCCAACATTATCTAATAAGGCATTAAGATACTTTGTTTGCGAGTCTTCAAGAAAAAAATTAGATGAATTTAAATATTCTTTAATAATTATATTAATTGATGAATTTGGTTTATACATAAATTCATATGTGGCAGCTTTTAAGATCGTTTGAAAAACTTTATCTAATTTTTCAAATACAAATTCATCACCTAGTTTATTATTTAATTCATCTAAAATAAGGTCATTTCTTTCTATTGTTCCTAAAACAATATCCTTAATAAATTTTTTAAATCTATGTTTTGGAAAATCTAAAACATCATCTTCATTGAAAAATTTCCCATATAATTTTTGAATGATTATTACCCTAGGGTTATTTTTTGGATTATAATGAGTTCTCATTTTTGAGACAAAACTGAAATCACAGCTTCAGCAGCTTCAGCACCTTTTTTTCTTCTAGCTCTCGCTTGAACCATATTAAGACAAGTAATTATTCCATTTCCGATAGGTTTTTTGCTATCTATAGACAATTTCATTATGGCATCAGTAGATGCTTGAGAAATAAAATCGAAATGTGGTGTTTGACCCTTAATAACACATCCTAAAGCTAAAAACCCATCATATTTTTTTAGATTTTTTGATATTGTAACTGGAATTTCAAAAGCACCAGGTACTTTAATAATTTTTATTATATTTTTTTTTGGAATTATTTTTAAAGCACTTCTTATTAATCCATCAGCAATATCTTTATAATAATCTGCTACAACAATTAGATATTTTTTTTTCATTAAATTAATTCTTGTTTTGTAATTTTTATACCATACCCATCTAGACCAATAACTTTTTTTGGTGATTTTGTGATTAGTATCATATTTTTAATTTTTAAGTCTTTAATAATTTGAGCACCAATACCATAATTTCTTATTAACTTATCATTTCCCTTTTTATAAAAGTTTTTGTTTTTATAATCTTTTAAAGTTTGAGTCACTGATTTTAAATTTGAGTCTTTAATAAACACTAAAACACAATTTTGGTATTTTTTAAAATAATTTAAGGTCTTATTGAATGAATTTGGTAATGATTGATTTATAAGATAGTTTTGCACAACATTAGATGAAATTACTCTCACTCTTGGGGTAATCCCTTTTTTTAATTTACCCTTTATTAAAGCAAAATGTTCTGAACCATCTAAAAGGTTCTCATATATTCTAATATTATATTTTTGATTTTTTACATCAATCTTACTTTGCTTTTTAAGTTTAATAAGTTTTTCTTTTTTAAGTCTGTATGCGATTAGATCTTCTATTTTTCCAATTTTCAATTTATGTTTTTTTGCAAAATTGAATAAATCCTGACCTTTAGCCATTGTTCCATCTTCATTCATAATTTCACAAATTACAGCTGAGTTATTTTTTTTAGCTAACTTTGAAATATCAACAGAAGCCTCTGTATGACCTGCTCTAACAAGAACCCCGCCATCTTTAGCTATAATTGGAAATACATGACCAGGAGAAACAATTTCATTTTTATTTGCTTTTTTTTTTGAAGCAACTTTAATTGTTCTAGCTCTATCTTTGGCAGATATTCCTGTTGTAATTCCTTTTTTTGCTTCAATAGAAATTGTGAAAGCAGTTTTATTTCTTGATTGATTTACTGGTGACATTAAAGATAAATTTAATCTTTTTGCCTGAAGAGAATCAAGCGCTAAACAAATTAAACCACGTCCGTATTTTGCCATGAAGTTAATATTTTTTGCATTAGAGTCAGATGTAGAAATAACTAAATCTCCTTCGTTTTCTCTTTTTTCATCGTCTACCAAAATGAACATGCCTCCTTTTTTAGCTACACTTATTATTGACTCGATTGAAGAAAAATTATTTTTCATTAAAATAATTTCTAACGTATTTAGATAAGATATCTATCTCTACGTTTACTAAGCTAGATTTTATTAAAGTTGATAAATTTGTTTCCTTATATGTATGAGGTATAATCCAAATTTGGAAACCTTTTTTTGTTACTTTGGAAATCGTAAGAGAAATACCGTTTATGCAAATAGATGCTTTTTCTATTAAGTGTTTTCTTTCTTTTTTAGGTAATTCAAAATCAAAAAGATACGATTTATCTATTTTTTTAATACTTAATACTTTACCAACTGTATCAACATGTCCTTGACAAATATGTCCTGAAATTTTTGTTCCATATTTTAAAGGTAATTCCAAATTTATTTTATCTTTTATATTTATAAATTTAAATTTTGAACGAATGATTGTTTCTTTAGACAGGTAAAATTCCATCATTTTTGATTTATATGAAATTAAAGTTAAGCAAACACCATCACAAGCAACTGACAAACCCATATCTTTTTTAGATACTTTAAGATTGCTTTTTACAAAAATATTAAGACCCTTTGGTCTTTTAATAATTTTTGTGATTATACCTTGATTATAAATTATTCCATTAAACATGATTTCTATCTATATAATGTTATTCTGTCTTTTCGCAAATTCAGATTTAAATTAATTTTTTTTGGATATTTTTGATTTAATTTTTTTAGACCATTGAATTTTAAATATTCTAAGCTTTTTGAA
>CACJPA010000032.1 GCA_902595105.1 uncultured Pelagibacteraceae bacterium | reverse complement strand
TATAAATGCTGAATGAATAATAAAATAATTATTATTAATGGTCCAAATATTAATCTATTAGGTGAAAGAGAACAATCACAATATGGATCGGACAACTATAAACAACTTAAAGAAAATTGTTTAAAAAAATCAAAAGAAATTGGACTAGAGTGCGAATTTATCCAATCAAATTTGGAAGGTGATTTGGTAAATTCAATTCAAGATGCACGTAAAACTTATGATGGAATGATTATAAATGCTGCTGCATTTACACATACTTCAGTCGCAATAAGAGATGCTCTTGAATTATTCAAGAAACCAATAATTGAAATGCATATATCAAATATATACAAAAGAGAAGAATTTAGACATAAATCACTTATTAGTGGAGTTGCAACAGGTGGAATTTTTGGATTGGGTACTGAAGGATATATTTTGGCCATAATTTCATTACAAAAGCTTTTAAAATGAAAATTGATAAAAACATAATTAAAGAACTGAGTAATTATTTAGATGAGTTTAATTTAACTGAAATTGAAATTACTGAAAAAGATACAAAAATTAAAGTTTCAAAAAATAATGTATCAATTAGCAACCAAACAATTCCAGCAACTATAAGTAATTCAAATTCAACTACTACTTTGCAATCTACAGAAAGTGTTAAATCTGGAACAGAAATTACTTCTCCGATAATTGGAACTGCTTATCATGCGCCAGAACCTGGAGCAAAAAAATTTGTTGAGGTTGGTAAAAAAATTAAAAAAGGTGACACAATAATGATTGTTGAAGCAATGAAGACAATGAACCACGTGCCCTCTACTCATGATGGTATCGTTAAAGAAATTTGTGTTGCTGATGGTCAGCCGGTTGAGTTTGGTCAAACAATTATTATCTTAGAATAAGTAATGTTTAAAAAAATTCTAATTGCAAACCGTGGGGAAATTGCAGTTAGGATTATAAGAGCATGCAAAGAATGGGGTATTGCAACTGTAGCAGTCCACTCAGATGTTGATAGAGAAAGTATGCATGTAAGAATGGCAGATGAAAGTGTCTGCATAGGTTCTCACCAACCAGCAAACAGTTATTTAAATATTCCAGCTTTAATGTCTGCAATAGAGCTAACTAATACAGATGCTGTTCATCCAGGATATGGTTTTTTATCTGAAAATGCTAACTTTGCCAAAATTTTAGAGGAAAATAAAATTAAATTTATTGGCGCATCTTCTAAACACATCGAAATGATGGGTGATAAAATTCAAGCTAAAAGAATAGCTAAAGAAAATGGTTTACCTGTTATTGAAGGATCTGAGGGTGGTGTTAGGGATATTAATGAAGCAAAAGATCTTTGTAAAAAAATTGGTTTTCCTATTCTAATTAAAGCCTCAGGTGGAGGTGGTGGAAAAGGTATGAAAATTGTTCATAAAGAAGAAGAATTTGAAACCTTATTTTCTACAGCTAAATCAGAAGCACAAAAATACTTTGGTAACGATGAAGTGTATATTGAGAAATTCTTCCAAAATCCAAGGCATATAGAAGTGCAAATTCTTGCTGGAAAAAACAGAGTTGTGCATTTGCACGAAAGAGATTGCTCTGTCCAAAGAAGACATCAAAAACTTATTGAAGAAACTCCAAGTCCAGTTTTGAATGATGAAATTAGAAAAGACCTTTTTGAAAAAACTGTAAATATGGTCTCTAAAATCGGGTATATGGGCGCAGGTACAGTTGAGTTTATTTATGAAGATGGAAAGTTTTATTTTCTAGAAATGAATACAAGAGTTCAAGTAGAACATCCTGTCACAGAAATGGTAACAGGAGTAGATATTATTAAAGAACAAATTTGGATAGCATTTTCTGATGAAACGGCACTAAGTCAAAGCGATATTAACCCAAGAGGTCATGCTATTGAATGCAGAATAAACGCTGAAGATGCTAGTAAAAATTTTCAACCATCACCAGGAGTTATAAGTATGTGTCACCAACCATCCGGATTTAGAACTAGAGTAGATGGTGCTATATTTCAAGGTTACAAAATTACTCCGTATTATGACAGTATGGTTTGTAAGTTAATTTGTCATGGTAGAAATAGAACAGAAGCTATTCAAAGAATGAACAGATCTTTAGATGAATTTGTAATTGAAGGTATTACAACTACTATTCCACTTCATAAAAAATTGTTAAATCATAAAAAATTTATAAATTCAGATTTTAATGTAAGCTGGCTAGATAAAGATACTATAGTCTAATAGCATTTTACCAACCACACATCATAAATTGGATGATCAAACGGAGTTATCGAAGGGCTTGAAGAAAACATCCATCCATTAAAAACAAAAACCTCATCATTGTTTTGATTTGATAAATCTCTGACTTGTATGTAAGCAGTAATTTCTGGATTATCGTCAAATTCAGAATTTTTACATTTTAAACTTTGAATTGATAAGTCTTTAAATTTTAGTAATTGACCATTTTTGAGTTTCAATGAAGTATTTTTAGAACTAATTTTATCTAAAATTTTAATTTCAGTAAAAGAACCTTCGAGTTCATTTTTAGAATATAAAATAGATGTAAATAAAAAAAAGAAGATTAGGAAATAAATAAAAAAACTATTCTTTCCAACTAGTATATTTTTTTTTAACACCATCTTTATTTTTATTTGGATAATATGCCTCTTCAGTGCCAGTTAGGTTGGATTGATGAGGTTTTTGCCATTCATATTTTTCTAGCTCATGTTTTTTTTCTATTTTGTTTGGTGTAAAATGCATCCACGAATACCACTCGACTGGAATTTTTGATGCATCAATAACATCAGAATATATTACCCATCTTTTTCCTTTTTTATCTTCATAATATTTATTTCCAAACTCGTCAGTACCAGCAAGTTTTCCAAAAAAAATTGTTTTTAATCTTGTGCCAAAGGTGTCTTGATTCCACCAAGTGAAAATTTTTTTAAAAAGTGTCAACATGTTTTTTTATTTTTTATTTCAATTAAAAATTGTAAAAATTAAATTAGACTAAAATTTGAATAAGTATATAAATTAAAAGAATCTATTTTCAAACTAATTTTAAACTGAGGTAAAATGGCAAAATATCTTGTAGAAACTTATTACACTTGCACATTTAAAGTGAATCATTACTTGGATGATATAAATGAAACAGAGCTTAAAAACTTAGAAAAAAGAGACGATGGTAAATTCGAAGTTTTAGATGTCAAATTAGACAATAGAAAAACAAAAAGCTTAGACCCCAATAATAAAAAAGTAGTTGAAAATAAAAAGATTGAAATTGTCTCAAAAAGTGAAAGTGAAAATGTTTTAAATAAAGAAACAGTTATTCAAAATTTAAACATAACTTCAGAAAAAGGTGGAAAAAGATTTAGTATGCCTGACAGACGAAAAGGCTATATCCAAAAGGCTACAATTGGAGATCATAAAGTGTATCTTCACACAGGTGAATATGAGGATGGAAAAATTGGAGAAATATTTATCGATACAAGTAAAGAAGGAGAGTTAGTTAAAGCTTTAATGAACAACTTTGCTATAGCAGTATCTTTAGGTCTACAATATGGAGTTCCTTTAGATGAATTTATTAGTGCATTTGTGGGAACAAAATTTGAGCCATCGGGTAAAGTACATGGAAATGATAGAATTTTGAGTGCTACTTCTATTTTAGATTATATTTTTAGAGAGTTAGCCATATCTTATCAAAATAGAGAAGATCTTGCACATACTCCTGCAATTGGTGAAAACGATTCTAATGATCAAGAAAATGATGATCAAAATCAATTATTAAAAATTGTAAAAGATATTACCAGCAAAGGATTTGTTAGAAATAACTATAAAAAAAATCTAGTTGATTTATCTGATGTTAAAATAAGTCTTAAAGGTAAAAAATAATTTTATTTTTTATTTTTTAAAGACAAGTTTAATTCTTTTAATTGTTCGGGATTAACTTCTGATGGGGCATTCATCATCAAATCCTGAGCATTTTGGTTCATTGGGAACATTGTTACTTCTCTAATATTCTTTTCGTTCGCTAACAACATAACAATCCTATCTATACCAGGAGCAATACCGCCGTGAGGTGGAGCGCCATAACTTAATGCATTTATCATACCACTAAATTTTTCATCTACTTGCTGCTTATCATATCCAGCAATTGAGAATAGCTTATACATAAGTTCGGGTTTATGATTTCTTATAGCGCCAGAAGATAATTCAATACCGTTACAAACTATATCATATTGATAAGCTAATAATTCTAGTGGATTTTCAAGTTCTTTTTCAGTCAAATCACCTTGTGGCATAGAAAATGGATTATGGCTAAACTCAATTTTATTAGTAACTTCATGTCTTTCAAACATAGGATAATCAACAATCCAGCAAAACGCGAAAACATCTTCATCAATTAAATCTAAATCTTCTGCAATTTTATTTCTAGCCTGTGAAGTTATTTTTTCTAACTCATTTTGTTTTCCGCAAGCTAGAAAAATACTATCTCCTACTTCTGCATTAGTTAAATTCATTATTTCTGATAATGCTTCTTTGGAGAAAAATTTTCCAATAGGTCCTTTGCCAGATAACTCAGTATCTTTTTCAAATGTAAAATAAGCTAAACCAGAAGCTCCTTGTTCTTTAGCCCATTTGTCAATATTATCAAAAAAGCTTCTTGGTCTATCCTTAGTATTTTTTGTTATTATACATCTTACTCTTGAACCTGATTTTACTAACTTTTTAAATATTTCAAAGGACACATCTTCTCTAGTAAATATTTCAGTGATATCATTTATTATAAGTGGATTTCTTAAATCAGGTTTATCACTCCCATAATTCAGCATAGCATCTTTATAAGAAATTCTTGGAAATTTATCGTACAATAATTTTTTATTAGAAAATGTTTTAAATGTATTAACCATTAATTTTTCAACAACATTAAAAACATCTTCTTGCTCTACAAAAGACATTTCTAAATCTAATTGATAAAATTCACCTGGACTTCTGTCTGCTCTTGCATCCTCATCCCTAAAACAAGGAGCTATTTGAAAATACTTATCAAAACCAGAAACCATAATTAGTTGTTTAAATTGTTGTGGTGCTTGAGGTAGTGCATAAAACTTTCCTGGATTTAATCTGCTTGGAACTAAAAAATCTCTAGCACCTTCAGGACTAGAAGATGTTAGTATTGGTGTTTGGAATTCCAAAAAACCTAATTTAGTCATTTCATTTCTAATATGAGAAATAACTTTTGATCTTAAGATTATGTTTTCATGTATTTTTTTTCTTCTTAAATCTAAAAATCTATATTTTAGTCTTATTTCCTCCGCATATTCTTGATCACTAAAAACTGGCATTGGTAATTCTTTGCAAGAACCTAGTTCCTCGTAATTATCGATTGTTACTTCAATTTCTCCTGTGCCTATTTCTTTGTTAATTGTATCTTCAGATCTAGCTACAACCTTACCTTCAATTTTAACTACAGTTTCTAATTGAATTTTTTCTAAATTTATAAAATTTTTGTTATCTTTATCGATAATACATTGGGTAACACCATAATTATCTCTTAAATCTATGAATAATAAGTTACCATGATCTCTTTTTTTATTGATCCAGCCTGAAAGAAATACTTTTTTATCTACGTCTTCTTTTCTTAATTCGTTACAAGTATGTGTTCTATATTTGCTCAATTAATCTCCTAAAGCCTCTTTAATAATTTTAAAATCGATTGGCTTTTTTCTTTTTAAACTAATTTCGTCGATCTTATATATGAATTCAGATATTTTGCCATAAGATCTATTAATTCTTTTTATGATAAAATTTATCAATTTTTTATCAATTGATATCTGACGATCAGAAAGATTTTTTAATATTAAAGC
>CACJPA010000031.1 GCA_902595105.1 uncultured Pelagibacteraceae bacterium | reverse complement strand
GACAAAATTGAGATTGTTCATTTTATAGGAGGAGGGTAACATGAAAAAAGATAATCTCATCATTGCTAAAAAAAATTTTAAATCTAGATTAATTGTTGGTACTGGAAAGTATAAAACGATGTCTGAATGTGCGAAAGCTTTAAAATTGTCAGGAGCAGAAATCGTAACTGTTGCTGTTAGAAGAGTAAATATTTCTGATAAAAAAAAACCTTTGTTAATGGATTATATAGATCCAAAGAAAATTACCTATCTGCCTAATACAGCGGGTTGTTTTAATTCTAAAGAAGCTCTTAGAACTTTGAGATTAGCAAGAGAAATCGGTGGGTGGAAATTAGTTAAATTAGAAGTTTTAGGAGATAAGGAAAATTTGTTTCCAGACATGATTGAAACTTTGAAATCTACTGAAGTTCTTACCAAAGAAGGATTTAAAGTTATGGTTTATTGTAACGATGATCCATTAATGGCAAAAAGATTAGAAAATGTAGGAGCTGCTGCAATTATGCCGTTAGCAGCACCAATTGGATCAGGTTTAGGAATACAAAATAAAATTAATATTCAAATAATCAGGAAACAAACAAAACTTCCATTAATAATTGATGCAGGTCTTGGACAAGCTTCAGATGCTACAATTGCAATGGAACTGGGTTGTGATGGAGTTTTGGTAAACACCGCAATCGCAAAAGCAAAAAAACCATTTGATATGGCTCTTGCATTTAAAAATGCTGTTATTGCTGGAAGACAATCTTACAACTCAGGAAGAATAGACAAAACTTTAATGGGAAACCCTTCTTCTCCACAAAAAGGTATTATTTAGTTTTTTTATAATATTTCTTTTTTTTAAAATTTTTTTTTATTTTTTTTACTTCTGTTTTTTTAGAAATTTTATCTTGTTTATTTTGGGTTTCTAAGTTTTTTAATTTTTCATAATATTCAACAAGCTCAATTGTTTTTTTTGATTTGTTTTGAATATTGATAATATATTCTGGAATTATCAAAGAATTGTCGCTGATGATATCGATAGTCATTTTATTTTTTTTTTCAAAGTAAGTTAAATCGTTAACAAAGTTTTCTTTTAGAAAATCTGAAACTTTTTCGCATACTTTTACCTCAACAAATTTTGCTTTATTAATTATAGCCTTTAATTCAACAATTTTTAACAATTTTTGTGCAAAAGACTCATCTGTTAAAGTCACCTTCCATTTGACAGCACTTTCTCTTAATCTTTGTCTAGACATTTCTAAAAGACCAAAATTACTTATTCTTCCAATTTGAATTCTTGCTCTATCTAATCTACATTTTTCCTTAAGCTTTTTCTCTACTAAGCGTCGGTTTCCATAACTTAGCATATCAATGAAGTCGATAATTATTAATCCTGATAAATCTCTTATTTTTATTTGTCTTGCAATTTCTTCTGCTGCTTCAATATTTGTGTCTAACGCTGTACTCTCAACATTTTTACCTTTGATAGAGCTACCTGAGTTAATATCAATTGATACAAGCGCTTCTGTAGGATTAATCACTAAGTATCCTCCCGATTTGAGTTTAATTTCTGAGTCAAAAATTTGATTTAATTTTTGTTCAATATTTTCCTCAATAAATAGCGGTGTTCTTCCTCTATATTTTTTAACTTTTTTTACACTTGATGGCATCATTGTTTTCATAAATGATTGGGCTTTTTTATAGCCTTCATTTCCTTCAACAATAATTTGGTTAGTATTATCATCGTACAAATCTCTTAAAGTTCTTTTAATTATTTCACTTTCTTGATGAATTAAAGAAGGAGCTATAGAATTAATAGCATTATCTTTTATCTGTCCCCAAGTATTAACAAGAGTTGTTAAGTCACTATTGATTTCATTTTTTGTTTTGTTGCTACCTGCTGTTCTTACAATTAAACCCATCTCCTTAGGAATTTCAATTTCATTCAGAATAGTTCTAATTTTTTTTCTATCTGCAGGATTAAATATTTTTCTTGAAATTCCACCACCTTTGGGTGTGTTTGGCATCAACACTATGTATTTTCCTGCGATTGAAATAAATGTGCTCAGTGCAGCACCTTTTTGACCTCTTTCGTCTTTGATGACTTGGACAAGAATTACTTGATTAGGTTTAATAACTTCTTGAATTTTATATCTTTTAAATTTGAATCTTTTTTCAGTTTTTTTTTCAGTTTTTTCTTCTATATCTGAATTTTCTTTAGTCTCTACTTCTTGTTTATCACTTTCAACATCTTCAACTTTTTCTTCTATTGGATCATCTATTTCAAGTTTACCCTCAGCAATATTTTCTTCTTCTTTTGCTTCAACTTGCTTTGAAAGTTCTTCCCTTGCTTTTTCTTCCTCTTCTTTTATTTTTTCGAGGTCAGCTTTTGGTATTTGATAATAATCAGACTGAATATCATTAAAAGATAAAAATCCATGTCTTTCTCTTCCAAAGTCAACAAAGGCTGCTTGGAGTGAAGGCTCAATCCTGCTTACCTTACCTAAATAAATATTATTTTTAATTAAATTGTTTTTTAAACCTTCGTACTCGTAATCTTCAATGTTTTCACCTGATTTAAGTACAACTCTAGTTTCATTTGGATGCGATGCATCGATATATAAATTTTTTTCCATAATATGCTAATTGTTAAGTTCATTAAATTTTTTTAGTAATAAATTTTGTTTAATTCCGATGCCTTATCTTTAACAAATTCCAAGATATAATGGAAACAAAATGAGTAAATTATTTAAAAATATTTTATTATTTGCCTCAACTATTTTAATATTATTGGGTATTTTATTATTTAGTATTTTATGGAAATACTCCAATGATATTCCAGATTATAAATTTCTAAAGAGTTATAAGCCACCAGTTTCAAGCAAAGTTTTTTCAAGAAATGGAAAATTGGTTGCAGATTTTTCAAAAGAAAAAAGAGTTTTTGTTCCATACAATGCTATACCAAAAAACGTAATTAACTCATTTTTATCTGCAGAAGATAAAAATTTTTTTTCTCATCCTGGTGTAGATGCAAAAGGTGTTCTTAGAGCAGTTATCAACAATATTTCAAATATAATGTCTTCTAAAAGGTTAGAAGGTGCCTCAACTATTACTCAACAAGTAGCAAAAAATTTTTTATTAACAAATGAAGTAAGTCTAAATAGAAAGATAAAAGAGGCAATTTTAGCATTTAGAATTGAGAGAGCATTATCTAAAGAAAGAATATTAGAACTTTATTTAAATCAAATTTATCTTGGTAGTGGAGCCTATGGTGTAGCTGCTGCAAGTTTGGAATATTTTGATAAATCTATAAGAGAACTTAATTATTCAGAAGCTGCATTGTTGGCTGCTTTGCCTAAAGCTCCAAGTAAATACAACCCCTATAAAGACAAAGATTTAGCAAAATTTAGAAGAAATTTAGTTTTAAAAAATTTATATGAAAATAATTATATTACATCTGAATGGTTAGAAAAATTAATTAATCAAGAAATTAAATTAAAAAAAAAACAAAAAATATACTTAGAAGATGCACAATATTATATTGAAGACGTTAGAAAGAATGTCATAGAAAGTTTGACTTATGACAAAGTTTACAAACAAGGTTTAAATATTAATACTCCAATAGACTTATATTTACAAAAAATAGCAACTAATTCATTAAGATCTGGATTAATTTCATACGATCAGAGAAAAGGTTGGAGGGGAGCTCTAATTAACAGACCTTATAATTCAAGTTGGTACAAAGATTTAGATAAATACAAACTTGAAAAATCAATTAATTGGAAATTAGCAATTGTTAAAAAATTAAACAAATTTTCAGCAATTGTAGAAACGATAGATAAAAATGATGGTGTCATTGAATATAAAGATATTTCTTGGACAAAAAAAGAGTTTAACCAACTATTAAAAATTGGTGACATAATTTATGTAAAACAAATAAAAGATAAAAAATATAGTTTACAACAATTACCAAAAATAAATGGAGGTATTGTTGTAATGGATCCTTATACGGGAAGAGTTTTAGCTCTTAATGGTGGTTTTAGTTTTAAAAAAAGTGAGTTTAATAGAGCGACCCAAGCGAAAAGACAACCAGGCTCTGCATTTAAACCTTTTGTTTATGCTCTTGCTTTAGAAAACAATTATACTCCTACTTCGTTAGTTTTAGATGCACCTTTAGTTTTAGATCAAGGGGATGATTTAAAGTTATGGAAACCAGAAAATTATGGAAAAAAATTTTATGGTCCATCTACAATCAGAACTGGATTGGAGAAATCAAGAAATCTAATGACAGTTAGAATAGCTCAAGATTTAGGGCTAAATAAGATTATTAACTATTCTAAAAAACTTTCAATTTACGAAAATCCTGAGGAACTTTTGTCAATTTCTCTAGGTTCTGCTGAAACTACATTGTTGCAGCTTACATCCGCTTATTCCGTTTTTGTTAATGGAGGAAAACTTGTTGAACCTGTATTGATTGATAGGATACAAGATAGTCAGGGAGACACTATTTATAATAATGATAAGAGATCTTGTGTAAATTGTGATGAAATATCTTATCTTAGTGATGATTATCCTGAGTTAAAAAATAAATATATACAAATCTTTTCTGAAGAAACCGCGTATCAAATGACGTCAATTCTTGAAGGAGTAGTTCAAAGAGGAACTGCAAAAAAATTAAGAGATTTAAAATTAAATATTGCGGGAAAAACTGGAACCACGAATAATAATACTGATACTTGGTTCATTGGTTTTACATCAAACTTATTAGTAGGTGTTTATGTAGGAATGGATAGTCCAACACCACTTGGTAAATTTGAAACAGGATCAAAAACAGCTTTACCAATATTTAAAAATTTTATTAAAAATTCAGTTAATAAGTCTGAGGCTAGACCATTTAAAGCAGCAAAAGACACAGTTATGATGGTTGTAGATCCTTTAACAGGTCAAAAAGCTAAATTTACATCAAAAAATACAATAATTGAGGTTTTTAAAAAGAAAAATGTTGTAGATGGTAAAGTTCTTTATTCAAATTCTGATAGAATGGATATAAACAGTATATTAAAGTTTTACTAATGGATAACAATTACCAAAATTACAAAGAAAAAATTAATAAGATTAATCAAAGAATTAAGGAGTATCTTTGAAAACAATAAAATTTACTCAAAACTTGAAAAATTAAACTCTCAAATGTTGGATGCCAATTTTTGGCAAGATAAAGATAATTCAAAAAAAGTTATAAAAGAGAAAAAACTCTACGAAGATTTAGTAAACTCTTTAAATCAGTCTATTCAAAAATTAAATGATTTTGATGATTTGAACGAACTTGCTTTAGAGGAAAATAATCTAGCAGTACAGGAAGAAACTTTACAAAATATTAAAGATTTAAAAAAAGAAGTAAAAAAAAATGAAATCAAATGTTTTTTATCAGACGAAGCAGACTTATTAGATTGCTATATAGAAATACATGCAGGTGCTGGAGGAACAGAAAGTCAAGATTGGGCAGATATGTTGAGAAGGATGTATTTGAAGTGGTCAGATAAAAAAAATTTTACATCAAATTTAATTAGTGAGCATAAAGGAGATGAAGCTGGAATTAAATCAGCAACAATAAAAATTGAAGGTGATTATGTATTTGGTTGGTTGAAAAAAGAATCAGGTATTCATCGTTTAGTTAGAATTTCACCATTTGACTCAGGGGCAAGAAGACATACAAGTTTTGCAAGTGTTTGGATTTACCCGGTAGTCGATGAAAATATAAACGTTGAGATTTTAGAGAAAGATCTGAGAATAGACACTTATAGATCAAGTGGTGCTGGTGGACAGCATGTAAACACAACTGATAGCGCAGTTAGAATTACTCACATTCCATCAAAAATAGTAGTCCAATGTCAAAATGAAAGATCACAACATAAAAATAAAGAAACTTGTATGAACATGTTAAAAGCAAGATTGTACGATTTTGAAATTAAAAAAAGAGAAGAGGAGAACCAAAGCACGGAAAACAGTAAATCAGAAATTGGTTGGGGTCATCAAATAAGATCATATGTTCTGCAACCTTATAGATTGGTTAAAGACAATAGAACAAATTTTGAAAGTACAAGTCCAGATAAAATTCTTGATGGAGAATTAGATGATTTTTTGGAACAATCTCTTTATAAAATTAAATGAAAATAAATATTTTTAAATACTTTTTATTATTTCTAGGATTTTTTATATCACTAATTATTTATTTAAGTGTTTTCGGAATAGAAACAGATAAATTTAATCAACAAATCAAAGATACAGTTGTTCAAAGTAATAATAATTTGGATGTATCTTTAAAAAAAGTAAAATTAATCCTTGATCCTTTCAAATTTAAAATAAATGCAAAAACTGTTGGTGCAACAATCTACTACATAAATAGACCACTTGAGCTCGAATACATAAAAACACAGGTGTCACTTGATTCGATTATTAAAAATAAACTAGTTTCCTCTAATTTTGAGGTAGCAACAAAGTCAATATTACTTAAAGATTTTGTAAAATTTATAAGAGCTACAAATAACAAACCAGAATTATTAATTTTGGAAACTTTCATTAAAAAAGGACATATAATTTTAGATCTAAA
>CACJPA010000030.1 GCA_902595105.1 uncultured Pelagibacteraceae bacterium | reverse complement strand
AAAACAAATGAAGCTTTTGTACTTTTAAAAAAAAGAGAAAATGTATCTAAAGATATTTATTATTTAAGCAAAACAAATAACTTAAATGAGGCTGCCAAAAACCTGTATAGTGTTTTGAGGAAAATAAAAAAAGATAAATATAAATCAATAGCTGTAGAAAAAATACCAAATGAAGGAATTGGAAAAACAATAAATGACAGACTTAAGAGAGCATCAAACTTCAAATGAAAAACTCAATAGAAGTCATAAACCTATCAAAATCATATAAGACTAAAAAAGCAGTTAATAATATAAGTTTTAAAATTGACGAAAATGAAATAGTAGGACTGTTGGGTCCAAATGGGTGTGGAAAAACAACGACCATTGGAATGATACTAGGATTATTAAAGCCCACAAGTGGCCAAGTCTTAATCAATGGTAAAAATATTGAAAATAATAAAATTTCAATTCTACACAAAATGAATTTTATTTCTCCCTACATTGAATTACCTAAAAAATTAACTGTAAAGCAAAATTTAATTGTGTATGGGAAGCTCTATAATATTAAAAATTTGAATGAGAGAATTAATTTTCTTTCAGAAAAATTAAGATTAGGAGATCTTTTAGATAAAATTACAGGAGAACTATCATCAGGACAAAAAAATAGGGTCAGTCTCGCAAAAGCATTGATTAATGATCCAACCGTGCTCTTATTAGATGAACCAACTGCTGCTCTAGACCCAGAAACAGCAGATTTTATTAGAACCTTTTTAGAAAAGCTCAGAGAAGAAAAAAAAATATCTGTTTTGTTGGCATCTCACAACATGGATGAAGTAAAAAGATTATGTAATTCAGTTATGATGATGAAAGATGGTAATATCGTAGACGGTGGTACTCCAGAAGATTTAATAGAAAAATATGGGCAAAAAAATCTAGAAGAAGTTTTTTTAGAAATTGTTAGGAAAGATAAATGAATATTACAAGAATATACGGATTATTTTTAAGGCATTTTTATTTAATTACTAGGTCGTTCCCCAGAATACTTGATTTAATATATTGGCCATCTATCCAAATAACTCTTTGGGGTTTCATTTCAAATTTTTTTGCAGCACATAGTTCATACTACAGTGGCGCTGTAGGAGTTATATTGTCTTGTGCAATTCTTTATGATTTTCTTTTTAGAACAAGTATAGGTTTTAATATGTTATTTTTAGAAGAAATTTGGAGTAGGAATTTTACTAATTTATTTATAGCTCCGATGAAAATTAGTGAAATAATTACTGCACTTGTAATTACCGCTCTAATACGAGCTCTGATCGGATTAATACCAGCAATACTATTAACCTCACCATTATTTGGAATATCTATATTAAACTTGGGATTGCCGTTAGCTTTTCTTTTTTTAAGCTTGTATATTTTTGGTATCACTTTGGGTCTTTTTGTTTCGGCTGGATTGCTAAGATTTGGTCCGTCTTTTGAGAATATCGCCTGGTCTACAATGTTTTTATTGGCACCTTTTGGTTGTATCTATTATCCAGTTGAAATTTTACCTGAAATATTTCAATCAATAGCATTCGCATTGCCTTTGGTTTATATATTTGAAGAAACTAGAAATATCTTAGTTAATGGAATTGTTAGCTATGAAAATATTTATATCGCACTTTCACTAAATGCATTTTATTTGACAGCTGCTATAGCAACTTTTTATTTTTCGTTTGATAAAGCTAGAGAAAAAGGGACATTAATTAATATTGGAGAGTGAATGGTGCGCCTGCAAGGAGTCGAACCCTGAACCTCCAGAGCCGAAATCTGGCGCTCTATCCAGTTGAGCTACAAGCGCATATAGTATTAATATTATATTTTATGGAAAAAAGCATTAATTTTATAGTTGAAGAAGAAGAAAAGAATTTAAGAGTTGATGTATTGATTAACAAAAGAGACAAAATTATTAGTAGGACCAGAGTAAAAAACTTAATTTTAAAAGAAAAATTAAAACTAAATAATGAAATAATTAAAAGCCCATCGAAAAAAGTTTCAATTGGCGATGTAGTAAATCTTATAATTCCAGAACCAGAGATTGCATCTTTAAAACCCTATGATTTTAAATTAAATATAGTTTATGAGGATGCAGATTTATTAGTAATTAATAAACCTGCAGGAATTATAATGCATCCTGGAGCAGGCAACTATGACAAAACAATTGTAAATGCATTAATGTATTACGACAAACAATCTTTATCAACTATTGGGGATGAATTAAGACCTGGAATTGTTCATAGAATTGATAAAAATACTTCAGGTTTAGTTGTGATAGCAAAAAATAATAAGACTCATGAAAATTTATCAAAACAATTTAGTAACCACACAATTATTAGAGAATACCAACTTTTAATATGGGGAAAGCTTAGGCCATCTTCTGGCAGGATAGAAACATTTATTACTCGTAGTTCAAAAAACAGACAACTTATGGAAGTGAGCCGTTCAAAAGGTAAGAAAGCAATAACGAACTATAAAACAATTGAAATTTTTGAAAATAAAAAAATACCAACATTAAGTTTAGTCGAATGCAAATTAGAAACTGGTAGAACCCATCAAATCAGAGTACACATGAACTATAAAGGGAATAGTTTGGTTGGTGATGATAAATATAAAAAAAAATATAAAAAATTAAAAAATGTCGATTTTGACGTTCAAAATTCTATTACTAATTTAGACAGACAATTTTTACATGCAAAGACTTTAGGCTTTGTTCATCCTAGAACTCAAAAAGAGACGATTTTTACCTCAATTTTGCCCCAAGAACTAAATAATATTTTAAAAATGCTTAGAAATACTGAAGAATAAATTATTGAAAAATAGGTATAATTAACTAAATAAACTCTGCTATGAGTATAACTATGAGTAACAATCTTCCTACGCTATCCAATGAGGGTGGTCTTTCTGCGTACTTAGAGCAGATCAAAAAGTTTCCAATGTTAGCTGCAGAAGAAGAGTATATGTTGGCAAAAAATTGGAAAACAACTGGAAATATTAAAGCTGCTGAAAAACTAGTAACTAGTCACTTAAGATTAGTTGCAAAAATTGCTATGGGATACAAAGGTTATGGTCTGCCAATTAATGAAATGATTTCAGAAGGAAATGTTGGTCTGATGCAAGCTGTTAAAAAATTTGAACCAGAAAAAGGATTTAGATTGGCAACTTATGCTATGTGGTGGATTAAAGCATCTATTCAAGAATATATTTTAAGGTCTTGGAGTCTTGTAAAAATTGGAACAACAACTGCTCAAAAAAAATTATTTTTCAATTTAAAAAAAATTAAAAACCAAATATCTCCTGAAACTGAAGGTGATTTAAGAGATGAACACGTAAACCATATTGCTAATAAACTTGATGTAAGTAAAGAAGAAGTTGTTTCAATGAACCGTAGACTTTCTGGAAAAGAGTTTTCATTGAATGCTCAAGTTGGAGAGGATGGTGATGAGTGGCAAGACTGGTTAGTAGATAAAGAGCTTGATCATGATTTAAAATTTGCTCAACACGAAGAAATGGAGCAAAGAAAAAACTTGTTAAAAGATTCTATTTCAGTCCTTAATGATAGAGAAAGAGAAATATTGTATTCAAGAAGACTAAATGATGATCCAACAACCTTGGAAGATTTAAGTAAAAAATATAAAATCAGCAGAGAAAGAGTTAGACAGATAGAAAATAAAGCATTTGAAAAACTTCAAAAACAAATGCTTCTTCTTGCTAAATCTAAAAATTTATTACCAGTAAATTAAGATTCAAAAGGATTTTCAATTAAAATAGTGTCATCTCTTTCGGGACTAGTTGAGACGCTAGATATTTTTGCACCAATAAAATCTTCTACTGCAAAAATATATTTTTTTGCGTTATCAGGTAAAGAGTCTATATTTTTAATTCCACTAGTAGATACTTTCCAGCCTGGAAAAGATTTGTAAATTGGTTTTATTTTAATTTGATCTTCTACAGCGGCAGGTAAATAATCTAATTTTTCTCCATCGAGCTCATAAGCAACACACATCTTAATTTCATCTAATTCATCAAGAACATCTAATTTTGTTAAAGCTATACCATCTATACCTGAAACTTTGATTGTTTGTCTTACTAGAACACCATCAAACCATCCACATCTCCTTTTTCTACTTGTAACAGTTCCAAATTCTTTTCCACGTGTCCCCAAAAGTTCACCAACTCCATCCGTTAGTTCTGTTGGAAAAGGTCCTTCCCCCACTCTTGTTGTATAAGCTTTTGTAATTCCTAAAACATAGTTAATTGAATTAGGACCACAGCCTGTTCCGGTAGCTGCACTAGAAGCAACTGTATTAGATGAAGTTACAAAAGGATAAGTTCCATGATCTACATCAAGCAGAATACCTTGGGCACCTTCAAATAAAATTTTCTTTTTTTGTTTTTTAAATTGGTCAATTTTAAGCCACACGGGCTGTGAAAATTTTAATATTTTAGGAGCAATATTAAGTAAATCAGATTTAAGTTGATCTTTTTCAAAAATTTTTTTTCCAAGTCCTTTTCTGATGGCATTATGGTGTATCAAAACAGAATCTAACCTTTGATCTAAATTTTTTTCTGATCTTAAGTCCATAACTCTTATTGATCTTCTTCCTACTTTATCCTCATAAGCAGGTCCAATTCCTCTTCTAGTAGTTCCTATTTTACTTTTTCCTGCTGTATCTTCTCTAATTTCATCCATTTCTCTATGAAAAGGCAAAATCAGATTTGCAGATTCTGATATTATGAAGTTATTTACATCTACTTTTACACCTTTAGATTTAATTTCTTCAATTTCTTCCAATAAAGCCCAAGGATCCACAACAACACCATTACCAATTATTGATATTTTATCTTTTCTAACAATACCAGATGGAAGCAATCTCAGCTTATAAGTAACGCCATCAATAACAAGAGTGTGGCCCGCATTGTGGCCACCTTGAAATCTAATAACTACATCTGCTTGTTCAGATAACCAATCAACAATCTTACCTTTTCCTTCATCACCCCATTGAGATCCAACAACAACTATATTTTTCATTATTTAAATTTTTTATTTATTTTTATAGAAGTGAGATGGTTAATTGGGCCATGACCTTTTCCATAATTTGGGTTTGTTTTAATAGCTGAATTTACATACTTAATTCCAAGCTCACAAGATTTCTTTGCTGGTTTTCCACACGACACATATGTAGTGACTGCAGTTGATAAAGTACAACCTGTACCATGAGTATTATTTGTATTGTAACGCACACTGTTAAAAATCTTAATATCTTTTTTATTGACAAAAACATCTTTAACTATTTTATTTTTTGAATGTCCACCTTTAATAAGTACATTTTTAGCTCCAAATTCTATAAGTTTATTTCCTGCGTAAATCATATCTTCAACAGATATGATCTTTGTTCCAGTCAAAATTTCAGCTTCAGGGATATTAGGTGTAACAAGCGAAACTTTTTTTAATAATTCCGATTTTAATATCTTAATTGCTTTGTTATCTATTAATTTAGCCCCACCCTTCGCAACCATTACAGGATCTAAAATAATTTTTTTAACTTTGATTAAATTTAAAGCTTTAATTACCATCTTGATAACATTAGATGAATGTAACATTCCTATTTTAATTGCATCAGGCTTAATATCTTTACAAGTAAAAACAATTTGATTGAAAATTTCTCTCGGATTAATGCCAACAATTGATTTTACACCTGTAGTATTTTGAATTGTAACTGCAGTTATAGCTGTCATCGCATAAGAACCTAAAGCTGTCGCAGTTTTAATATCAGCTTGTATACCAGCTCCGCCAGATGAATCTGAACCTGCGATAATTAAAATTTTTGAATTTGGTTTCAATTTATTTTATTTTTTTGGATATCATGTTCACACATCTGGATAAAAGTATTTTATTATCACTTTCTGCCATCACTCTAATTTTAGATTCTGTTCCTGATTTTCTGACTAAAACTCTTCCCTGACCTTTAATTAACTTTTCTGCAAGTTTTATAATTTTTTTTATTTCAGGTTTGTTAATAATATTTTTATCTTTAACAGTTATATTTTCTAATAGTTGAGGGGTTTTTTTAAAACTCTGAAAAAATTCACTAGTTTTTTTACCTTTTCTCAGAGCAAAAAGAGCTTCTAAAGCTACAAGCAATCCATCTCCGGTTGTTGCAAATTTACCTAAAATAATATGTCCTGATTGTTCACCACCTAAATTAAATTTATATTTTTGCATTTTTTCTTTAACATATCTGTCACCTACATTAGCTCTTATAAATTTTATTCCCTTGGATTTAAAATATTTTTCTAATCCATAATTTGACATTAATGTTCCAACAACCCCACCTTTTAGCATTTTTTTATTTTTCCATCTCGTTGCCAAAGCAGCAATGATTTGATCTCCATCTATAATATTACCTTTTTCATCACACATTATAATTCTGTCAGCATCTCCATCTAAAGAAATACCAATATGAGCTTTGTATTTTTTTACAGCTGTTTTGATTTTTCTTGGAAAAGTTGAGCCACAATCTTTATTTATATTTAAACCATTTGGGTTTACACCTATAGCTATAACTTTAGCACCTAATGATTTTAATAATTCAGGACCTGCTTTATATCCAGCACCATTAGCACAATCTATAACAATTCTTAATCCCCTTAAATTAAACTCTTTTGTAAAATTTTTTTTTAATATTTTAATATAATTTTTAGTCCCTGTTTCTAATCTTTTGACTCTTCCTAACTTTTCAGGTTCAGAGAGATTCTTAGATATTTTTTTGTCTATAAGAGCTTCTATTTTTTTTTCTATTTTATCTGACAATTTCATTCCATCAGGTCCAAATAATTTTAGTCCATTATCGTGATGAGGGTTATGAGAAGCTGTAATCATAATGCCCATATTTGCCTTCATTTCTTTTGTAAGCATAGCTAATCCATTAGTTGGTAAAGGACCTAAAG
>CACJPA010000029.1 GCA_902595105.1 uncultured Pelagibacteraceae bacterium | reverse complement strand
ACATTTTCCTAGAGATAGCAAATTAATGTATAAATCAGCAAGCGGATGTATGGAGCACGTAAATATTTTTGAAGTTTCAAATATTAATTCTACATTAAAAAATTTAAGAGAAAAAAATTTTTGGGTTTATGGCTTTGACTCAAAGGGCCAGAAGGATTTTACTGATATTAAATGGGAGGGAAATAATATTTTACTTTTTGGATCAGAAGGATTTGGAATGAGGCAACACACTGGAAAATATGCTGACTTTTTTGTCAAAATTAACATCAATAATGAAATAGAAAGTTTGAATATATCAAATAGTGCAGCAATAGTGTTTCATCATCTAAGTTATTTAAAAAAAAAGAGTTGATTATTTAACAAATAATTAATAATTATTGCGCATGCCCTTGTAGCTCAGTTGGTAGAGCAATTGATTTGTAATCAATAGGTCCGCGGTTCGAATCCGTGCGGGGGCACCACTAAAACCTAAACGAATTCAACAAATTATCCTTTCAAGAAAGTAAGAACAAGAACAAAACAAAGAACATACATTGTACGAATATGGAAATCTTTGTAGTCGATTTGTAGTCGATCTGTTTTTAGATACTTAAATCGTTCGGTATCTGTTCTGTTAATTACTTTCTAAAAATAACAACTAAGGTGAAGAATAACAGAAAGGATAAAATGAAACTTACTGACTCATACATTAAAAAACTAAAACACTTGGACAAGGATCAATGGATCTCACATGATGGTGTTACAGGATTAGTATTAGGAGTTTATAAATACCCATCAACATCTAAAACTTTTTTCTACCAATACAGGCCTAAAGGTAAGAACTCTGTAAGAATAAAAATTGGTTCCTATGAAGAGCTTGGTATTCAAAGAGCTATTAAAAGAGCTCAGAAAATATCTAATGATATATTTGAAGGTAAAGATCCTTATCAAACTAGACAGAAGTTTATAGGTGAAGCAACACTTGGTGAACAGCTGAAAGAATCTTATAAATCTATTCTTACTACAACTAGATATTCAGCCTCTACAGTGCAGGGTATTAAATCTATTTTAGGAACTTATGTTTTAAGAAAAACAAACAATCCTGAAATTAGAGCTCTATTCAATCAGCTTGACAATATACAACACCAAAAACTGTCAACTATCAGCAACAATCAAATAATTAAATTCCATCAAATTATTGGTTCAAGAACACCAAGACAGGCTAATTCATTTGTAGAATATTTGAGAATGCTTTTTAACATTTGGATTGAAAGAGGCATCACTAACAATCAACCATGTAAGATCAAAAAAAGAGATAAATTTGAAGAGAAAGAATATTTAGATTTTCTTAGACCTGATGAGATTAGAAGAGTTGAAAATATTATTTTTCAAAAAGATCAAAAGACAGGAAGGTTCTTACAATCACATTACCTTAAACATAAGCTGAGCCTTGTTGCATGTGCCTTGATTGCATATCAACTTTATAGCTCCCGTAGAACAAGATCAGAAGCATCTAAATTAAAATGGGACCAAGTTATATTTGGTGAAGAGCCTATTATTAAATTAGAAAAAACAAAAACATCTAAGCGAAATAATATACTTGAGTTTGCTATGGGTGATGAAGAGTTAGACGTAATTAGAACTATTCAAAGAGATAGAACTAATAATCCTAAGAGTAAATTTTACTATCCACCTGAAGATAAAAGATTTGATTATGTGTTTCCTTCAGCAGCCTACGATGGCAAGAACAGAAAGACTCCGTATCTTGTTGATGTAGATAAGACATGGAAAAAAGTTTTAGGTCTTGCAGGAATAAAAAGACATCTAAAACATTATGCTCTTAGACATACACATGCTACTCAGCTTTTAAGATCTACAGGAAACCTGAAGCTGGTAGCTGATACTCTTGGTATTACAATTAAACAGGCTAGCAAGTATGCTAAGACAATGCATTCTGATGTGATTGAAGGTAAGAACAAAGCATTTAAAAAAGATGCTGCACCTGCAAAGCTAAAAGAAATTATTTAGTTTGTTCATAGGTCCTTGATGCATTATGCTTGATGCATGAGTAAATGGGGTGAACTAATTAAATATCTAAATTCTGTAGATGCAAAACCAGCAGCAGTGTTGAAGATGGTTAAAGCTGCTTATGGTAAAAAAGGTAGAGTGTCCCCTACTCGTGTTGCATGGAAGCTGAATGTAATTGTATCTATAATGAACAGAACAGATAAATCCACAGATGCTAAGATCTATGGATTAGTTGATAAGAAAAATAAAATTTATAGATTTGCATATAATAGTTTTCACACAAATAAATATTCAGATAAGACAGAGCAACAACACTACAATGCCTGCAAGAAGGTATGGAATGATAATAAAGCTCTAAGGAATAAACTTTCAAAACTTTCTAAGCTACAAAGAATGAAACTACAGCGGAACCCTGCAGCTCTTGCAGAATTTTTAAATTAGATACCCAAGACTCTCAGTAGCCCGTATCAGTTATGTTATAGGAATTATATAATTTATAGATTTTTCTATGAACCTAGAACATAGAAAATTTCTAAGACCAAACGAAGTAGAAGAGATCTACGGAATTAAAGTTGGTACTCTTGCTAAACAGAGAAACCAAGGTTTTGGATTGCCTTATGTAATTATTGGAAGGAAGCCTAAAAAAAGAAAAGGCGGAATTATTCTTTACGACAAGGAAGCTATTGAAGAGGTCCTAAAAACTAAAGGAGTCGTAGCCTAATGAAACGAATAATTAAAGATCCTACATACAACATCTACAGTAAAGGTGGCAGTGTAGAAACTAGAAAAAATAGATTAACAAAAGAAGATCTAAAACTACTTGCATCTGAAAGTCCTAGAGAAGAATTTGAATTAGATCTTGGATCTATTCTTGAAGAATTAAAAGATTGGAAAAAACAAAACCCTGACAAAGATGAGATGGATTTCTACAAAGAAAAAGGAATAGCCATCAAAAGGATTGAGCTCGACAAAGGTGGGGTTGTTTCATTGAGTGATTATCTGAAGCAAAAACAAAAACCAAAAATTAAAAAGATAGATCTTGCACAAGGTGATTTCGAAAAAACTGTAGCATCATTAACTGACTCAGACAAAGATCTGATTAAAGCGCTGCTTCGTAAATCAGGTGTGCTGGTTGGGGACTAATCTATGAGTATTGAAAAAATAAATTTTAAAGAAAAAGAAATAGCAGCTATGTATTCTATTCCACTAAAGACATTGAGAAAGTGTCGTAAGCAGCAGGAGTTTGGAACAGACGTTTGTTTTACTGCACCTAACAGCCACATAGTTTTATACAACAAAGAGAAATTTGAAAAATGGTTTGAGGCTAATAAGAAAACTGCAATATGGACCTTGAACCAGCGAATGCATGCAGTGATCCAATCACTTAAAAATAATGGCTGGTGGCCCGATGGTAGAAAAAAGAATTATTCTGAAACTAGAGCTGAGAATGTGCATAGAACTTTTACAGCAAATACAAAATTGCAGGACCAATATCACGAACACTATGGAAGGCCTACTCCAATAGATAAAAAATTAGCTGATGAATTTGAGAAGGACTACAAGAAAAAATGACACCTCACCAACTAATAAAACGAATACCTAAACTATCTGATGATGAGGCTAAACAGATTTGTAAAATTATTCTAAACCATAAATTCACAATTATAGATCATGCCAAGAAGTTATTAGAAAAAGATCAAGAGATCTACGAGTTGAAAGTCAAACTAGGAATTATCAAAGAGGAGCCAAAAGAAGATGGGATTTAAAACAGAAAAAGAATTAGAGGATTATTTAACAGACTCAGGTCAATGGTCCTACAAGAAAAAGCAGAGAACCCCTGCACAATTAAAAAAATTATCTGAAAGTATGATAACTGAAGCAGATAAAAAACCTTCAGGTGATATCCTTAGAAACCTTCTTATTGAAGAGATGAAATCTAGAGATCTAGATCAAGATGAGCTTAGGTACATGATCCAAACTAAACCTAGACCAAAAGTAGGTGCAACTGATGCTCAGGTTAAATATTTAAAAAATAATTTTGATAAGATGAAGGACAACAATAAACCTTTTATTAAAAAACCAAAACCCGCGGCTGTAAATATACCATTACCAAAAATAGATTTTACTCCTATCCCTGCTCCTGCAGCTGTTGCAAGTACCATGAGTCCTGAAGATAGAGCCATGGAACAAAGATTTAATCAGATAATGGAGCAAGATAGGAAAGAAAAAATTAGAAATCAAAACAGTGGTCTTGCAGGCCTATTAGGAGGTGGAAGTAAGCTATATGAATAAATACGAGATTAAATACCTCCTAGAAACTATGACATCTTCTGTAGATAGGTTGACAGATGCTTTAGGTAAATCGAGCCATCACATATCAGAACTATGGACAGAGATTGGTGAGAAGCAATCAGCTATTTCAAATCAACGATACGAGATCAGAAGATTAAAAGAAAAATTATACGAGTGTATGAAGAAGGATCATAACAACAAACTAGAAGAGGCAGATTTTGAAAAGAGATTCAAAGAGTTTGTTGGGGAAAGTGTGGACAATTAATCATGGGTGTTACTTACGGAAATAAAGCAATCAAAGTTTATACAAAAACAAAACATTTCAAATCAGGAAATACTTACAATGCAAAAATGTATGGGGTGATTGAGGGGCCTGTGCATATGATGCTTAAATATTTTCCAAAAGAATTTCAGTTTATTCGACATGAAAGCAAAAGATCATTGAGGCCACCAAAAAAATAATATGAACAATCGGGGTGAATTAAATAAACAATTTGTAGATCATGTTCCTTGTGAGGAATGTGGTAGTAAAGACAATATGGCTGTGTATGCAGATGGACATGGCTACTGCTTCAGTTGTCAAAAATGGCATTCCAAACACGACCTTGGAAATTACCCTGACCAAATAAAAGTTAGGAAGAAAAAAATAAATGAAAATAACTACACTTACACGAAAGGAAAAAAACATGAGGTACCTTGGAGCTTCGACTTTACTGGAACAGCTGGAGAGAAGAGAAAAGAATATAAACTTAAAAAAGGTTACGACCAACACTACATCTACACTGACGAGGAAGGCAATACTACGTTTGTTGTTGAAAGACAGTACACTGATGAAACGAAGCAAGAAAAAAAATTTATACCTTACAGCAAATGGCAGAATAAGATTGATAATTCTTCGAGATGGATATCCAAACACATGGGATCAAAAGATAGAACCATCTATAACTTGGAAGGATTATCTAAAGCAAGAGAGTCAACAGTTGTAATTGTAGAAGGTGAAAAAGCAGCTGATGCATATATCAAACAAAGATTACTACCATGCACAACTTGGTCCAGCGGAGCTCAATCTGTTTTAAAGAATGATTGGAAGCCTGTACTTGCATTCCAAACAATAGTTTTATTTCCTGATAATGATGAGGAAGGTTTTACTGCTATGCATAAGCTGGCGCATCATCTTATTACTAAATTAGGAGCTGCTAAAGAAAATATAAAGCTAGTTACATATCCTGAAGAATTTCCTGAAAAGTGGGATTTAGCTGATCCTGTCCCAAAAAATACCGACACAGATGGACACAGATTAGCATTTGGAGCTCTACCCTATACTGAGGTCATAGCAAATTTTGAAGATGTATGGGAAAAGTTTAAAGAGCCCGATGTTTCAGAAAAAGATAAAAACAAAGCTGATCGACTCTTAGAGCTATCACAAGACATAGTTTATATTTCTGAACTAGATGAGATGCTGGACCTGCAGAAAGATATTTTAACTCCGCTTAAATCATTTGATAATAATTATGCTTACCTGAAGGTAGATAAAAAGAAACCATCTACATGGTTGCTAGAACAGGAGCCTGAGATCTTCAAGAGAGCTAATTCATTTGAGTACAACCCTAAAAGACCTAGAGGTTTAGTTGATGTTAATGGAGTCCCTGTAGCCAATAGGTATAGAGGCCCATCTATAATTGCTAAATCAGGTGATGTTACTATGTGGACAGATACACTGACAGATCTATTTGATGATGCAAAGGCTGCACATGCTGCTGAACAATATTTTGCTTACTGCTTCCAAAACCAAGGTGAAAAAACTATGTGGGCTCCGCTATGGATCTCACCAAAAAAAGGTATAGGAAAAAATTGGATTACTAATCTATTAGGTAAATTATACGGACTCAAAAACTTTAGACCAAATTTAAAATATAAACATGTGATAGGAAAATTTAACTCTTGGATTATTGGAGCACAATTTGCAGTTATCAAT
Source organism: uncultured Pelagibacteraceae bacterium (assembly GCA_902595105.1). Taxonomy (GTDB): domain Bacteria; phylum Pseudomonadota; class Alphaproteobacteria; order Pelagibacterales; family Pelagibacteraceae; genus Pelagibacter. Next base: position 1,115 of record CACJPA010000029.1, on the reverse strand, counting down.
GAAGTATTTTTATCTAAAAATTTTAATAAGAAGCAGGAACTATCAGAAGAGATAAAAGATTTAATTACTGAACCATACATACACATAGAAGAAAAATTTAGAAGAGGATTTGATTATCCCAACACCTGCAATTTTATTTTAATTTCTAACCATGAAGATTGCATGAACGTAGCTGATGATGAACGAAGATATTATGTAAAAAAATTAACTAACAAAGTTAGAAAAAGAGATTATTGGAAACCTAGGTGGGAGTGGTCTGAGGGCGATGGTGCAAGATTCCTGATGAAGCATCTACAAGAATTAAAAATAGATGATGCTGATCTATACAAGGAAAGAGCTCCAATAACTGATGACATGATGGAGCTTGCTAGAATGAGTGAACACCCAATATTCAAATGGCTTGACGAACATAGAGCTGCTGAAACAGGACCATTCAAAAGAAATGGATCTAGTGATTACAGAGTATTTAATTATATGGTTGTAGCTACTGACCTGCATAGAGTCTGTCATGCATTCAAACAGGAAGGTGCATTAGAGGTGGTGATTGATTGGTGTAAGAAGAGATCTACATCATGGAGTCCAACTCAACTTGTATCTACTAAGCAGATTGTTTGTAACGATGGCACAAGACCTAGAGCCTACCTACTACCACCATTGGAGCCTGACACAGCTAAGGATTATTGGTTGACGGAGCTGAGGTCTAAAGGACCAACGGACCTTGGTACGATCTTTGATATGAAAGGTTCGTACAAAGAGAAGATGTGATGAAACAAAAAGCTCTGATAAATATGTTGATGAAAATGATAGAATATACAGTCCTACTAATTTAGTAACGTTAAAAATGGTTACATTGTTTCTTTTATTTAAATGTAGTCATCTTTAAATATTCTTCTAAGTTATTCTTAATCCATTTAAGACGTTTATCTTTATTTGCCTGCAAATCCGAACGCCTCAATATTCCAACCAATCCATGAACAGATGCCCAAATATTGACTGCTTTTATCATGACATCTTTATCAGATGCATCGGGTATAAAAGTTTTAACTCCTTGAATTACCCCATCAAAAGCTTCATCGAATAGAGCTTCTAAATCGTGATAAAGAGATATATCAAAA
>CACJPA010000028.1 GCA_902595105.1 uncultured Pelagibacteraceae bacterium | reverse complement strand
TGATTGTTTAATTGGTATTAGTGGAGGATTAGATAGTAGTTATTTAGTTCATTTAATAAAATATAAATATAATCTTAATCCATTATTAATTCATGTAGATGCAGGATGGAATTCAAATATTTCATCAAACAATATATCACGAATTGTTGAAAAACTTGATTGTGATCTGATTACTAAAGTAGTTGATTGGGAAGAAATGAGAGATTTGCAACTTGCCTATATGAAAGCGCAAGTCCCTAACCTAGATGCTATTCAAGATCACGTTTTTTTTGCTGAAATATATAATTATGCATACAAGAATAATATAAAATATATTTTTACAGGGGCCAATTACTCGACAGAATTTGTGAGGGAACCTCTAGAGTGGGCATATCATGCATCTGATTTAAAGCAAATTAAAGATATCCAAAAAAAATTTGGAACCTTAAGTATGAACAAAATACCTCAATGTGATATTTTTAAACAAAAGTTATTTTATAGATTATTAAATGGTATTAAAGTTATTAGCCCTTTAAATTATATTGAATACAAGAAAGATGAGGCCGAAATAGCATTAGTAAAAAATTATAAATGGATGCCATATCGTCAAAAACATCATGAATCACGTTTTACGGCTTTTTTTGAGGGATTTTGGGCTTATGAAAAATTTGGTTTTGATAAACGAAAAGTACACTTTTCAAATTTAATTCTTTCAAATCAAATGACAAGAAAAGATGCACTAATAAAATTAAATGAAAAACCATATAATTTAGATGTAATTGATAATGATATTAAATTTATTTGCGACAAATTTAATATCTCAAAAGATTATCTGTATGATTTGTTTAATGGAAAAAATAAAAATTTTAATAACTATAAATCAAACTATTTTATTATTAATCTATTTACCAATTTATTAATGATGCTAAATATAGAAAAACGCTTAATCAAATGATAGGCATTTTAAATTATGGTTTAGGAAATATTTATGCTTTAAAAAATATTTTCGATGAGTCAAATATTAATGTTAAAATAATCTCAAAATCAAGTGAATTAACCCCTCCTATAAATAAATTAATTATTCCAGGAGTTGGTTCTTATGATAATGCAATTAGAAAAATAAAAGATCTAAACTTTTTTGAAATAATAAATAATTTTAGTAATGAAAAAAGAAACTTTATATTAGGTATTTGCGTAGGTATGCAAATTTTGGGAGATTATAGTGAAGAAGGTTCAGAAAAAGGCCTTCAAATAATTCCGGGCTCTGTGATTAAATTTTCTAAAGATTATATAGTTCCAAATATGGGTTGGAACAAAATAAAAATAATTAAAGAAAACGAGTTGTTTAAAAATATTAATGAGAATGACATGTTTTATTTTCTACATTCTTATTATTTTAAAACTTCTAAATTAGATAATATTCTTTGCTATTCAAAATATTATCATGATTTTCCATCAGTAATTTATAAAAATAATATTTTTGGTATTCAATTTCATCCTGAAAAAAGTCACTCTGCTGGTAAAAAAATTTTAATTAATTTCAATAACTTAACATGAACTCAAAAAGATTGATTGTAAGCTTACAGTTATGGAGGGGTAAATGTATTAAAACTTCTAAATTTGAAAAAAATAATTCAACTTATTTAGGTGATGTATTAAATGCAGTCAATATATACAATGAAAAAGAGGTTGATGAATTAGTATTATTCGATTTAGAAGCTTCAAAAAATAGAACAATAAATTTTGAATTATTATCAAAAATTTCAAGAGTTTCTCGGATGCCTCTAACATACGGTGGAGGTATAGATAGTTTGGAAAAAGCAACAAAACTTTTATCCCTGGGAATTGAAAAGTTAAATTTTAATAATTTATTTTTTAATGAGGTGGACGAATTTAAAAAAATATCAAACTACATAGGAAAACAAAGTATTGTTCTATCAATTGATTATCGCAAAGAAAAAAATAATTATAATATTTATTATGAAGGTGGTGCTAAGAAATCTACATTAACCATAAGAGATATTGCTGATAAAAATATTCAACAATTTATCGGTGAACTATATTTAAATAATATAGAAAGAGATGGAGAAATGAACGGATATGATGATAGCTTACTTAAAAATATTTATAATGATTTTAAAATACCAATCACTGTAAGTGGGGGATTCAATAATTATGAAAATATAAAATCTATATTTAGCAAATATAGTATAATTGGCATTTCTTGTAGCAGTTTATTTGTTTTTAAAGGAAGGAAAAAAGCAGTTTTACTGAGTTATCCTGACAAGATTGAGAAAGAATATCTTAAACAGAGTTGATAAAAATAAATATAATTAAATTATTTAATTTTTTAATCTATTTTGAATTTTGATTTCTTGCTATCTTTTAAAAAACCTGCCACTGTTTCATGTGTAAGTTGCTTATATGATTTTCCAAAATTTTCGATTTTTTCTATAATTTTAGGTGGAACAGTTATTATATCACATCCTATTTGACAGGCTTGAATATAGTTGTAAGGCTCTCTAACGCTAGCCCAAAGAATTTTGACATTTTTATAGCTTTTGGCCATTTTAATACTTTTTATAAATTCAGGCAAAGGATCTTTTCCCACATCTCCTGCTCTTCCAGCAAATATTGAAATTATTACACTCGTTTTTTTGTTTATATTTTTCAATATTTTTTTAGTTTGCTGATAGGAATATACTGCTGTGATATTAAGTTTTACTCCTTTTTCATTTAGCTCTTTAATAACTTTTCCGGAGAAAAAATTTTTTGAGTTTGTTACTGGAATTTTAACATAAACATTTTTTCCCCATTTGTTTATCTCTAAACCTTGATTTTTCATTTCAGCAAAATCATCAGCAAAGACTTCTACTGAAACAGGTTTGAATTTACATATCTTCAAAATCTTTTTAGCGTAAGATTTGTAATCTTTTGCTCCTGCTTTTCTCATTAAGCTAGGATTAGTCGTAAAACCTTTTACGATTTTTTTTTTATTAAATTTCTTTATCAATGATATTTGTGCTATATCACAATAAACTTTGGTATTCATATATCTCTATAGATTTTTTGTTATATCTTCAGTCATTTTTTTTGCATCAGCAAACAACATCAAGGTATTCTCTTTATAAAAAAGATCATTATCAATTCCAGCATATCCTGGTGACAAACTTCTTTTTACAAATAAAACTGATTTACATTTTTCAACATCAAGAACTGGCATTCCATAAATAGGACTTTGAGGATCAGTTTTTGCGACTGGATTAGTTACATCGTTAGCTCCAATTACAAATGCTACATCAGCATTAGCAAAATCATTATTTATTTCCTCTAATTCAAACACTTCATCATAAGGGACATTTGCTTCTGCCAGCAATACATTCATATGTCCAGGCATACGTCCCGCAACTGGGTGAATAGCGTATGATACTTTAATATCATTTTTTTTTAATGTATCTACCATTTCTCTTAAAGCATGTTGTGCTTGAGCAACAGCCATACCATAACCAGGAACTATTATAACTGAAGATGCATTTTTCATTAAAAAAGCAGCATCGTCTGCATTACCACTTTTTACTGGTTTTTGTTCTTTATTTTGACTTCCAGTAGTTTGATCGGTTGCTCCAAAACCACCCAATATAACATTAAAGAAAGATCTATTCATTCCTTTGCACATTATATATGAAAGTATTGCTCCAGATGACCCAACCAATGCACCTGTAATAATTAATGCTGTATTTTCTAGTGTAAATCCGATCCCTGCTGCAGCCCAACCTGAGTAAGAATTCAACATTGAGATTACAACTGGCATATCTGCGCCACCAATAGGAATAATAATTAAAAATCCTATTAAAAAAGAAACTGCAATTAATGTCCAAAATAAATTAGCTGATTGCGTTGAACAAAGGTAAATTGTTAAAATTACAATTAATATTAATAATAAAGCATTTAATAAGTGCTGACCTTTAAAAGTTATAGGTGCACCTGACATTATTCCTTGTAATTTTAAAAATGCTATAACAGATCCGGAAAAAGTAATCGCACCAACTGCTGCTCCAATAGCCATTTCAATTAAACTTGCAAGTTTAATATTTCCTGGCGTTCCAAGATTAAAGGCTGCAGGATTAATAAAAGCAGAGATCGCAACAAACACTGCTGCTAAACCAACTAAACTATGAAAGCCAGCTACTAATTCTGGCATTGCTGTCATAGGTATTTTATATGCTATAAAGGCACCAATGCTGCCACCAATTGCTAAGAAAATTAATACATAAATAAACCCTAAACTAAAGTTACCGACAGATAAAAATGTAACAGTCACAGCTATTACCATTCCAATTATTCCAAATAGATTTCCTTGTCTTGAAGTTTCAGGAGATGATAGGCCTCTTAAGGCTAAGATAAACAATACACCAGAAACTAAATATAAAATTGCAGATAAATTTGCTGACATTATTTATCCTTTTTCTTTTTTTTATACATAGCTAACATTCTTTGAGTAACTAAAAATCCACCAAAAATATTAACAGATGCTAAAATAATAGCTAAAAAACCATAAATACTAGACGAAGAGAAAACTATTTCGTCGCTTCCTGACAAAGCCGCAATTATCGCACCTACTATAATTACAGAAGAGATTGCATTGGTGACTGACATTAAAGGAGTGTGTAAAGAAGGTGTTACACTCCATACAACATAATAACCAACAAATATCGATAATATGAATATGCTTAATCTGAATATAAAAGGATCAATTTCCATAAAGCTATTTAATAAGTGTTTTCTCTATTATTTCATCCTCTAAATTAATATTTAATTTCTTATTTTCTTTATCATATAAATTAGAAATAAAATTAAATACATTTTTTGCATACAAATTAGAAGCTGACACTGGTAATTTATTTAATATATTTGCTTCTCCTAAAATTTTAACGCCATCTTTTTCAACAATCTTATCAACTTCGGTAAACGCTGTGTTTCCTCCTTGAACAGCAGCTAAATCATAAATGATTGACCCTGGTTGTAAATTTTTAAACATGTCTTCTTTAATAATTTTTGGAGCTTCTTTACCTGGAATTAAAGCAGTGCAAATTATTATATCAATTTTTTTTAATGTTTCTGAAAGTAATTGTTCTTGCTTCTTTTTAAATTCATCTGATGCCTCTCTTGCATAACCCCCTTCTGTTTCTAAATTCTCAGCACCTTCAACCATTAAAAATTTACCACCTAAGCTTTCAACCTGTTCTTTAGAAGCCATTCTCACATCAGTTGCAAATACTACAGCTCCCATTCTTTTTGCAGTTGCAATTGCTTGTAATCCTGCAACACCTGCCCCAACAACCAATACTTTTGCTGCTGGGATTGTTCCTGCTGCAGTCATCATCATTGGAATAGCTCTTTCATAAGCTTGAAAAGCTTCGACTACAGCTTTGTAACCTGCAAGATTAGCTTGTGATGATAAAATATCCATTGATTGTGCTCTTGTAATTCTAGGTAACAATTCTAATGAAAAACAATTTATTTTTTTTATAGTTAAATTTTTTAATTTCTCTTTATTAACAAAAGCACTCAGCGAGCCAATTAAAGTTTGATTTTCTTTTATTAATGACAATTTCTTTTCTTCAGGTAGTCCTAATTGAATAATAATCTCAGAATTTTTAATTATTTCTTCCTCATTATTTAAAAGATTAACTCCTAGATTTTTATATTCGTCATCACTAATCCCTAGGTGTGCACCATAATTTTTTGGTAATGATAAATTAAAATCAAGACTAATATATTTTTTTGCGATTTCAGGAGTTATAGCTATTCTTTTTTCGATATTTTGATTTTCTAAAATAGATGCTAAATTCATAAAAATTAAATAATGAAATTATAAAAGAAATATTGCCATTAAAACTAATACAGAAATTACTGCAATTGAACCCCAAAGAACAAATTTGGTAAAATTATTCCAGATATTTTTATGGTTTTCATTATCCATAAAACTATTTTTGTCTTGCTTTAAATTTTGGGTTTGTTTTATTTATTACGTAAACTCTTCCTCTTCTTCTTACAAGCTTAGAGTTTAAGTCTCTTTTTTTAATAGATTTTAATGAGCTTTTAATTTTCATAATTAGTGGCCTTTAATAAAGGAACTTACGTAATCTTTCAATTGTATTTTTCCATATTTTTGAATAATTTTATTATTACTAGTGATTTTAGTCAAAGCTGAGGCATACCTTTCTCCTGATCTTGGTTGTAAATACTTAATTTTACTTTTGAACATCTTTGCCACGCCTAGTATTGAATAAGATTTTTTATTACTAATGCTGTAATATCTGCATTTGTTGGATTTAAAAGCCTGATAACAAATTCTAATAGTATCATTAATATGGGTAAATCTTCTGGTTTGAGTACCAGGTTTAACAATAGTCAAAGGTTTTTTATTTTCGTATTGATTTTCAAAAATTCCTATCACTGTTGCCATATCACCAATTTTAATTTGTCTTGGCCCATATACATTATAGAAAAAAATAACTTCAAATTTAAATTTGAACCATTTTTTTAAATTTTCTAACAATTCTAAATTTTTTGATTTTGTAAAAGCATAAGGAGAAAGGTTTTTATCATTTCCTTTATTTCCTAAACTTGCAGAAGTTGCTGAGTAAATCAGCTTAATATTATTATCTAAACAGAACTGAAAAACTGCTTTTGAACCAATTGAATTCGATTGATAGCATTCATTAAATTTTTTAAAACTTTGAAAAATTCTGGAAAATTCCCCAAAATGAAAAATTGAATTTATTTTTTTTTTATACTTTTCTAGAATTTTATTAATTTCAATAGTATTTCCTTTTAAATATTTTACTCTTGAGTGATTTATATGATTATTTTTTGAACCTGTTGAGTAATTATCTAAACTAATAATTTTATAATTAGTTTTCTTTAATAAAAATTCTACAAGATTTGATCCAACAAATCCTGCACCTCCAGTAACGACTATATGATTTTTCATTTTAGATATGCCTGGCAACGTCTTACTCTTCCATGTCTTAAGACAAAGTACCATCAGCGCAGAAAGGCTTGACTGCCGAGTTCGGAATGGGATCGGGTATTACACTTTCGCAATAATCACCAGGCAGAAGAGTTTTATAATAAAAAAATAAATTTGCAATATATTTATATTAATTAATTCAATTTTATTTACTTTTATTCAATTCTGTAGGATTTTGAAAAGACCATAAAAGTATACCAACAGGATAGTAATAAATAATATTTAGCCAATTATTAAATAAATTACCAGTGGGCACAAAGGGCCATAAAGAAATTAAAACTGATGCGATCAAACAAATCTGAAAATCATTAAAGTATATATTTTGTTTAAGTTTGTACCTAAAATGATTAATAAGATGCTTAAATATAAAAGATAATAAAATCACAATAAAAAATAAACCAACTAAACCGAGTTCAGTTAATAATTGTAAATATGAGTTATGTGGATGCGTACTGCATGAGTATTCTGAGGATTTATATTTATCTAAATTACATTTATTTCTAAAATTTTTAACACCAACCCCAAAAATTATGTTGTCTTTGTAAATTTTGATAGCTGTTTTGTATAATTCATTATGTTGATGTGAAAAAATTACCTTATTATCCTTAAAAATTCCCATCTGATCGAGTGTTTGGTCAAACACTCGTTGTTTTGTATTTGGAAACGCGATTGCAATTATAAAAATTAGGATAAGTGAAATTAAGAGTGTTATAAATCTTAATTTTTTAAAATTTTTTAATGCTATCAAAATAAAAATTGCACTAAAATTCATATAAAAAAAAGAAGCTCTTTCGCCACTTAAATAAATTAT
>CACJPA010000027.1 GCA_902595105.1 uncultured Pelagibacteraceae bacterium | reverse complement strand
TTTTAGAAATTAAACAGGCGAAAATTAAGGATACTGAAAAACTTAAATTTATATCTAATGAACATTCGATTCTAAAAGAACAGCTAGAAAAAAATGTTAAAACAGATGAAAAATTGGAAAAACTATTCCAAGAATTAAAAGAAATAAATGCAAGACTATGGGTGATAGAAGACGATAAAAGGGATTGCGAGAAGAATAAAGACTTTAGTGAAAAATTTATAAAATTGTCTAGAGATGTTCATTTTTTAAATGATGATCGAGCAAAAATAAAATTAGAGATCAACAATTATACTGGATCAGTTATTAAAGAAATTAAAGAATATACTAATTATTAAAAATTTTAGGAAACCAATCTTCTCTCATCATATCTCCTGTTTTTAAATTAATTCCATCAAACGGTGGCGAGGTAGGTCCTCCTCTGTCAATGTATTTTATATCATCACCAATAAATCTCATAGAAAATGCTCTTCGGGATTTAGAAGTATTGTTTCCAGTGGAACCATGAACAGTTTTAAAATTAAATAAAACTGCATCACCTAATTTTAAGTCAGGAACTAATATATCTTTTTCAAATTCTTCTACCTTAGGAATATTCATAAACGAATTATTATCTTGATACCACGGTTGATCATTAGACCATTTGGTAGGTCTTAAAAGTTTTGGCCATTTGTGAGATTTTAAAACTAATTTAAGATTATTTTCTTTATTTACCTCATCTAATGGTATCCAAAAACTTCCTGTATCATTTCCATCAACACAGTAATATGGCATATCTTGATGCCAAGGTGTTTCTTTATTTGTACCTGGATCTTTAATAAAAAGGTGATCATGAAAAATTTGTATTGATTGTGAATTTGTAGCCTCAGCAACTATTTGAGCTGCAGGAGAATTGAACATACAATCTTTGAATTCTTCAATTCTTTCCCAATTACAATAGTCTTCAAAAAATCTTCCTTCATTTTCAGTTACATTTTCTCTTCCATGTATACTTGGGTTGTCTAAAACTTTTTGAAAACCATTTCTTAATGGTTCGATCCAATCTTTAAATACATCTTCAATAATTATTACACCATTATTTTGATAATCATCAATCTGTTTTTGAGATAGATGCATTTTATTGTTGGAAACTATATTTTTTTTCTAAATACTTAATCACATTATGAATTACAAAAGTCATAAATAAATATATTCCACCAGCTACAATAAATACTTCGATAGGCTTAAATGTTGTTGATATGATGTATTTTGCAACTCCAGTTAAGTCCATTAACGTTACTGTGCTTGCTAATGAAGTGCCCTTCATCATTAATATTATTTCATTTCCATAAGCAGGAAGTGATTGTCTAATCGCAATAGGTATTTGAATTTTATAGAATATAATTTTACTGGAAATACCTAGACTTTTTCCAGCTTCAATAATTCCAGGTTTTATAGTTTGAAATGCAGATCTTAATATTTCAGAGGTATAAGCACCTGTATTTAATGTGAATGCAATAATTGCACACCAATAAGGTTCTTTTAAAACAACCCATAAAACTGTTGATCTTAAGTATTCAATTTGTCCAAGACCAAAGTAAATTATAAAAATTTGAACTAATAAAGGAGTACCCCTGAAAACATAAGAGTATCCATAAGCAAATTTATTAATAAATTTATTTTTGTTTAATCGTAAAATTGCAAAAAATAATCCAAGAAATAAGCCAAAAAATAAAGAAGCTGATAAAAGTTTTAAAGTAATAACAGTTGCTCCTAAAAGTTTTGGAAAGCTGGTAATCATTAAATCAAAATCCATTAATATCCCCTGCTATATTTCACTTCTAATTTGTTAATTAACTTCATGCTTATGTAAGTGAGCAACAAATACAAAACTGCAGCAAAAGAATAAAAAAATAATGGATCTCTTGTAGATCCTGCAGCAATATATGATTGTCTCATGATTTCTACCAAACCGGTTACTGATATTAATGAAGTGTCTTTTAAAGTAATTTGCCAAACATTACTTAAGTTTGGAATTGCCAGTCTCAACATTTGAGGAAGGATTATTTTATAAAATTGACCAAACCTACTAATACCTAAAACTTTCGCGGCCTCGAATTGACCTTTGTCTATTGATTGAATAGCTCCTCTAAAAACTTCAGTTGAATAGGCTCCTGAAATTATACCAATAGCAACAGCTCCAGTAATAAATGCATTTATCTCTATATATTCATAATAACCGAATATTGATGCAACATACATGATTGCACCACTCCCACCAAAAAATAATAAATATATTACTAATAGTTCTGGAACACCTCTAATTACTGTAGTGTAAAAATTACCAACAAAGTTTAGAATTTTATATTTTGAAAGTTTTAGTGGAGTAAAAATTAAAGCAAAAAGAAAACCAACTAACATCGCTGTAACTGATACAGCAACTGTCATTAAGGTTGCGTAAAATAACTCATCTCCCCAACCTGTTTTTCCAAATGCAAGAAGTTCCATATAGATTGGCGACTATATATTATAGCCGCCAAATCCAAAATTAATTACATAGAAGCGTCAAAACCAAAGTGTTTAATAGCAAGTTCGCTAATAATTCCTTTTTTTCTAGCCTTGTTAATTGCTTTGTTGAATGCTTTTAAGATTTTAGCGTCTCTTTTTCCGATTTCGCTATCACTCGCTTGTCTAATTCCAACACCAACTCCATTTCCAAATGCACCACCTGAAAAAGTTGGTCCAACTAAAACAACAGGTTTACCAGATTTATCAGCATAGTCTGTAAATGCTACTGCTGCAGCTAATGCAACATCACATCTTCCAGAAGTTAAATCTAAGTTAACCTCATCTTGTGTTTTGTAAGTTCTAACATTTACACTTCCAACGTCACCAGACTCTAAGAAATTTTGGTGAATTGTTCCAGTTTGTGTACATACTGTTTTGCCCGCTAAAGCACCAGTTAAAGTTTTTAAAGCTTTTTTAACGTCTGACCCACCTAAAGATAAATTAATACCTTCTGGTGTATCCATGCCTTCTAAGCTTGAACCTTTCATTACAGCAAGAGATGCAACTTCATCAGCATATCCTTGTGAGAAAGTAATTGTTTTCTTTCTTTCGTCAGTAATTGACATACCGGCCATAATTGCATCAAATTTTCTCATTACTAATGCGGGTATCATTCCATCCCAATCTTGCTCTACAATTGTACATTCGTACTTCATTATTTTGCAAAGCTCTTGAGCAAGCTCAACCTCAAACCCAATTAAATTACCAGAGGCATCTTTTGAGTTCCATGGAGGATAAGCACCTTCAGTTCCAATCTTAATTTTCTCAGCAGAAACATTTCCGATGATTAAAAAAGAAGCTAGAACTGTTAAAATAGTTTTTTTGAATATATTCATATTTTCTCCTTTAATTGGAATAATTATTTCACAATTTTTAGAAAGAAAAAAGAAAAATTAATGATTTATTGAGGATGAAAAGTTCCAAGCACAATCAAAACTAGGTATATAAACTCTTGATAATTTAGCATTCCCAAAATTTTGATTAAATACATTTAACCAACTATCTACTTGTTTAGGTTTTTTATCCTGACTACCAACTTGAGCTGTAATAACTCCTTTTGGTTTTAATATTCTAACTAATGAGTCCATATTTTTTGCTGCTAGATCAATACAAAATTGATCATCATTTAAATCAACAAAAATATGATCATAAGTATCATCGGCAACTGATTTAATACTTTCAAATGCATCTCCCCATACACATTTAACTGAATTTTTCTCTGTAGCTTTTTTTCCAATATCGCCAAGATGTTTATTACAAACATCTACAACTTCTGGATCTAACTCATACCAATCAATAAAATTAAAATTTTTAGAGATACATTCCCTTGCAACACCACCATCTCCACCCCCGATGATAGCTGCTCTTTCATTATCTTTGTTTAGATTTAAACCTGAACCAACAAATGTAGAGCTGTATAAATGTTCATCAGTTGCAGCAACTTGAATTTCACCATCTATAAACAATGATTTTCCAAATTGCTCAAGATCTAAAATTTCAATATGCTGGCCAACTTTAGATTTAAAATCCTCTAAAACATCATTTACAACATAAGATTTTTGTAATCCTGGAGAGCTATAAATGTCATGATAAAGTGATTTTGTATCTCTATTAAATTCTTTTTTAACAATTCTTGTGTGTTTGAATTCTTTTTTAATTATATCAATTGCAACTGAAGGACTTACCTTCCCACAAGTAAAAAAATCAAAACTAATAATTCCTTTTTCAGGAAATGTATGAAAGCTGATATGACTTTCTGCTAAAAGAGCCAATATTGTGAAACCTTGTGGTTCAAATTTATATTTAGAAATATTTAATATTGTTACTTTTGCAGCTTTTGCGATTTCATGAATTACTTTTTCATAAACAGAAGGATCGTACTCTTTTGTTGTTCCAATGATGTCTAGAGTTATATGTTCTCCAACTTTAGTCATTAGCTATCCTTTTTATAATTTTTAGCTTTGGATAAAACTTTTTTCATTTCTTTTATAGAAAGAATTTTAGGCTTACCCAATTTTAGGCTCGTTATATACTGAAGCGATATATTTTCAACCTCTTCAGCTAACTCAAATGCTTTAGATAAACTCTCTTCAAATGCAATCTGACCGTGATTTGCAATTAAGCAAGCTTTTCGACCTTTTAGAGCTCTCAAAATATTTTTAGATAATTCTCTTGTTCCAAAGGTTGCATATTTTGCACATTTAATGTCATGACCACCAGCCATTGCAACCATGTAATGAAAGGAAGGAATCCCTTTATTGTGATTAGATACTGCTGTTGCATTTGTTGAATGGGCGTGCACGATCGCTTTAGCTTCTATTTTATTTTTATAAATATCTTGATGAAATTTCCATTCTGAAGAAGGAACACCTTTTTTTTTATCAAACTCACCCAACAATGAAACAAAAACAATATCTTTATCTTTTAAAGTTGAGTATTTTTTTCCTGATGGGGTTATTAAAAAACCATCTTTAAATCTTACCGAAATATTACCAGATCTAAGCGCAGAAAGTTTCTTTATATTCAGTTTTTTTGAATATTTGATTATTTCTGCCTTGATTTTATTCATTAAAATTCTCTTGATTTTGTCTCAATTTAATATGACAGTACTTATAAAATAAAATGTCTGATACAATAAAATATTTTTTAGAAGAAAGCAAAATGCCAAAGACTTGGTACAATATTGCTGCAGATCTTCCAAAACCTCTTGATCCAGTCTTACATCCAGGAACGTTAAAACCAATTGGACCAGATGATTTAGCTCCATTATTTCCAATGGCTTTAATTGGACAAGAAGTTTCACAAGAAAGAGAAATAGAAATTCCTGAACCTGTAAGAGATATTTATAAACAATGGAGACCTTCTCCTCTATATAGAGCTAGAAAATTAGAAAAATTTTTAGATACGCCTGCAAAAATTTATTATAAGTATGAAGGCGTAAGTCCTTCAGGTAGTCACAAACCAAATACAGCTGTAGCACAAGCTTTTTACAATAAAGAAGAAGGAACAAAAAAAATAACTACAGAAACAGGTGCTGGTCAATGGGGAACTTCACTTGCCTTTGCATGTAAATTGTTTGGAATAGAATTAGATGTTTATATGGTTAAAGTTAGTTTTGAACAAAAACCATATAGAAAATTAGTAATGCAAACATATGGTGCTAGATGCGTTGCTAGTCCATCAGATGAAACTGATAGTGGAAAAGCTATTTTAGCAAAAGATCCAAATAATACTGGTAGCTTGGGTATAGCTATTTCAGAAGCAGTTGAGATGGCAGCAAAAAATCCTGATACTAAATATGCACTTGGTAGTGTTTTAAATCACGTTCTAATGCATCAAACGATTGTTGGTAATGAAGCTTTACTTCAAATGGAGATGGCTGATGATTACCCAGATATATTAGTTGGTTGTACTGGGGGTGGAAGTAATTTTTCAGGATTGGTATTTCCTTTTATAGGTAAAAATTTTAGAGAAGGAAAAAATACTAGAGTTATCGCATGTGAACCAAAATCTTGTCCTTCACTAACAAAAGGTAAATTTGTTTATGATTTTGGCGACACTGGCAGACTAACACCATTGATGAAAACACATACATTAGGATCTCAATTTATTCCGCCAGCAACTCACTCTGGAGGATTAAGATATCATGCCATGGCACCTATGGTTAGTCATCTTAAAGAAATTGGAGCAATAGAAGCAAAATCATATGGACAAAAAGAATGCTTTGAGGCGGGTGTAAATTTTGCGAGAACTGAAGGAATAGTTCCTGCTCCTGAAGCAACTCATGCTGTTAAAGGTGCAGTAGATGCAGCACTAGAATGTAAAAAGAATGGTGAATCAAAATCAATTCTATTTAATCTTTGTGGACATGGTCATTTTGACATGAAAGCTTATGGAGATTTCTTTGAAGGAAATTTAGCTGAAGATAAATTTGATCAAGCTAGTGTTGATAAAGCATTAGAGGAACTTCCAAAGATTGCTTAATTTTAATATTGAGTCTCATAAAACCATTTAGCGGAATAAGGCCAAAGAAAAAGTTCGCAAAACAAGTTACTTCTCCAAACTTAAGTTATCTTAATAATTACAAGCTAACCAAAAAATTAAATTTTGTTAATTTATTAAATTCCAAAAGCATAAATAAATCAAAAAAAATACTTCAAAGTCTCACTGATAAAGGCATTATTCAACAAGATCGATCTAATCATTTCTATTTATATCGAATTACATACAACAATAAAAAATTACTTGGGATAGTTGGAAAAATTAATTTAGAGAATTATGATGACAAAAAAATATTAGGTCATGAAGAAACCTTTATGGAAAGGATAAAAAAAAGAAAAGAGCAATTATTAAAATTTAACAGTCAAATAAGCCCTATTTACACAACATATAAGTCTAAACCAAATTCTTTAAAGAAATTAAATAATATTTTTAAATATAAGCCAGATTATAATTTTAAATCTGAGGATAAGTGTAGGCATGAACTTTGGGTAATTAAAAAAACAAATACAGAAAAATTACTTAAAAATTACATTAAAAATATTAAGAAAATATACATATGTGATGGACATCACAGAATACAGGCTATGTTAAAAAGTAAAAAAAAAATTGCTCCTATGATAATTGCCTTTCCTCATAAACAAGTAAACATACTAGATTACAATAGAGTTATAAAAACTAAATTAAAATTTGAAAAAATAAAAAAAATAATTTCAAAAAACTTTTCTTTAAATATCTCTAAAAAAAATAAAAAGCTCAAGCAAAACCAAATTGAAATGTATATAAATAAAAGGTGGCATACACTTCAGCTATTCAAGCAATCAAAAGAATTGGATGTCACTATATTGAGAAAATTAATATTAAATAAATTATTAAAAAATAATAAAAATATTAAATTTGTATCAGGTTTTAAGGGCAAAAAAGTCTTAGAAAATTTTGTAAAATCTAAAAAATACGACTTAGCATTCAAGTTATATCCTACTAATATTTCAGAAGTTTTGGCTTATGCTGAAAATAAAAAATATATGCCACAAAAATCTACTTGGTTTCATCCCAAGCCACTTGATGGATTAATTTCCTCAAGAATTATTTCTTAAACAATTCTTTCAAACCATTGTTCGAAGCTTCGGATATCCCTCTTTCTGTAATCAAACGTGTTACATATTTTGCTGGTGTAATATCAAAAGCTAAGTTCATAGCCTCACTTTTCTTTGGATAAATCAAAACTTTTTTAACTTCATTGTTTTCATCAAGACCCACCACATAAGATAATTCCTCAGAATTTCTTTCCTCGATAGGAATTTTTTTAGCATCTTTAATATTCCAATCAATAGTTGAACTTGGAAGTGCAACATAAAAAGGAACATTGTTATCATGTGCAGCTAAAGCTTTAAGATAAGTTCCAATTTTATTACATACATCTCCATTTGATAAAGTTCTATCAGTTCCAACTATGCACATATCAACTTCACCTCTCTGCATTAGAATACCTCCAGTATTGTCAGCAATTATAGTATTGGGAATTTTTTCCTCATTTAACTCATATGAAGTTAAATTTGCACCTTGGTTTCTTGGCCTTGTTTCATCTACCCATACATGAACTGGAATTCCTTTTTTATGAGCATGATAAATTGGTGAGGTTGCTGTTCCCCAATTAATGGTTGCTAACCAACCTGCATTGCAATGAGTTAAAATATTTACTGTACTTTTTTTCTTGTTATAAATTTCTTCAATAAGTTTTAATCCATTAATACCTATATTTTTGCAAAAATTTTCATCTTCATCACATATTTCTTTAGCTTCTTTTAAAGCT
>CACJPA010000026.1 GCA_902595105.1 uncultured Pelagibacteraceae bacterium | reverse complement strand
TAACGAAGGGTTAAATGGAACAATTTCTGGAAAAAATAAAGATATTAAATTGATCAAAAATTATTTACACAAATTATTTAAATTTGAAAAATTTGATAGCATTAATAATTCTAAAAGCTTTTTTCAGCCGTTTCAAAAACCAAAAGTAAAAATTAAAAAAGAAGTGGTTCCAATGAATTTAAGTTTAAAAAAAAGAATTAAAAAAAAAGATAGTCATGTTAACCCTCAAATGTGGAACTCATTAATTAAAGACAAAAAAACTGTTTTAATTGATGCGAGAAAACCTTTTGAATATAAAGTTGGAACTTTCAAAGGTTCAATTAATCCAGATGTAGATAATTTTCGAGATTTTCCAAAATATCTTAAAAAATTAAAAAAAAATCAACCTATTGCTATGTTTTGTACTGGAGGTATTAGGTGTGAAAAAGCGTCAGTCTTTTTGGAAAATAAAGGCTATAATAATGTCTACCAACTAAAAGGTGGTATTTTAAACTATTTAAAAAAAACAGATCCCAAAAAAAGTTTATGGAAAGGTGAGTGCTTCGTATTTGATAACAGAATTAGTTTAAAGCATGGTTTGAAAATAGGCTCTCACTCAATGTGTAGTGGTTGTAGAAAACCTATTTCTATCAAAGATAAAAAATCTAAAAAATATGAAGAGGGAGTATCCTGTCCAAATTGTCACGATAACTTAACAAATGATCAAAAATCTAGATTTAGAATGAGACAAAAACAAATTAATCTTGCCAAAAAAACTGGAAAAAGACATATCTTTCAAAAAGAATATTGAAATATTTTTAGTTAAAGAAAATGAATTTATTAAAAGTTGAAGTTTCTAAACTTATAAAAAAACTTGCAATACCAGCAAGTGTCGGAACATTATTTCAAACTCTGTACACTTTAGTTGATACTTTTTATGCTGGGAAAATTTCGCCTGAAGCTTTATCTGCATTAAGTAAATCTTTTCCAATCTACTTTCTAATTATTGCTACGTCTATTGGTGTCACTGTTGCGGGCACTTCATTAATTGGAAGTAGTATTGGGGAAAAAAACGAAAAAAATGTATTAGGTTATTTTACAAATATCATTCTTTATTCAATAATAATTTCAATAATTGTATCAATAATCGGCTTTAGTTTCTCTGAAAAATTATTTTTAACCATGAATTCATCAAGAGAAGTAATTACTCTTGGCCTTGAGTATACTAATGTAATATTTTATGGAACTATTCTCTTTATTCTGGTTGTTGCTTTAAACTCATTTCTTCATGCTGAGGGAGATACAGTCACATATAGAAATGCTCTTATGTTATCTTTTTTTTTAAACATTTTATTAAATCCAATATTTATATTTGGATTTTTATTTATCCCAGCTTTTGGTGTTGCGGGCATAGGTTATGCAACTTTGATTGCCCAATTTCTTTCTCTAATAATCGTTTTAATTAAATTATTAAAAAATAAACGTATTAAAGAGATCACTATTCAAAATTTTAAGATTAAATTTTTCTACATTAAAAATATTTTCTTCCAATCAATGCCAATCACAATAGCTATTCTTGGCTACTCAATTGCTGCAACAATCGTATTTACTTATGTTGCACTTACAGGAGAATATGCTGTAGCTGGTTATGGAGCAGCAACAAGGATAGAGCAGGTTGTCTTATTACCTGTATTGGGAATTAATACAGCAATAATATCAATTATTGCACAAAATATAGGTGCGAAATATTATGATAGAGTAAAACAATCTTATTTTACATCAGTAAAATACGGCTTGATTATAATGTTAGCGTCTGGGGTTTTGGTATTTGTAACTGCAGATCTAATGCCAAAATTTTTCTCATCTAACCAGGAAGTTATTGAATACGGGTCTATGTACTTAAAAATTTCTGCATTTATCTTACCAGCATACCCAATTTTTTTTCTATCAAATGGTTTTTTTATGGCTTTAAAAAAATCTGAGAAAGCTATGATTAACAATATATTAAGGAACGTTTTGGTTCCTTTTTTATCTTATTATATAGCACGTTCTATTGATGCTGATTTTAAAACTTTCTTTTATATCTGGGCAATATTACAATGGTTAATATCAATCCTATTATTCTTTTATGTTAAATATTATATTAACAACAAATTAACTGCTGGTTGATGTTTTATACAAAAAAGAAATTGATAATTTTGATAATTATTTCATCTATATTTTTTATACTTACATATAACGATGTAAGATCTGAAAATATAAATAAAATCTCAGGTTTTGCTAAAGTTCTTGATGGAGATACAATCAAGATCAATTCAAAAAAAATAAGATTATATGGTATTGATGCACCTGAAAAAAAACAAAAATGTAAAAAAACTTATTTAACAATATCTTTTATGTCTTTTACTAAAGATTATATGTGCGGAGAAGTATCTACTCAAAAGTTAATTAAAAAGATTAATAAACAAAAATTAAATTGTAATATCTTAGATGTTGATAGGTATCAAAGACTAATAGGTGAGTGTTTTAAAAGAAACATAAATTTAAATTCCTGGATGGTTTCAAATGGTTATGCAGTAGCATATAGAAAGTATTCTAAAAAATATGTTTCTGACGAAATTAATGCCAAAAATAACAAATTAGGAATTTGGCAAGGTAAATTTGAAATGCCATGGAATTATAGGCGAAAAAATTAATCCTATAGTCTTGAAGAACTATCTTCCATCCATTCCCAAAGATGTTTAGCAAATGATCTTCTGACAAATAAATTAACAAAATCTTTGTCTTTATTGTGAATAATAACATCTATGTGATTTAGCAATGTTTGAGCAGTTGACCCTTTTTTTTCACGAAATAAGTTAAAATTAAAAGGACTTCCTGAAGAAAAAAGTTCATAAATTTTGTCACCTTTTATCTCTAATTGAACAAATTGATCAGTTACATCAGTTACTGCTCCTAATGAAGTTTTTGAAATATTGTTAAATAATGTATCATTTAATTGGTATTTATTGGTTTCTTTGTTATTTGTCTCGTTGGATACAATCATCCATTCGTCTGGACTTAACCATATTGCAGTAAGTTTATCACTAGATGAAGATGTATTCGCCTCAGTTGGTAAAATCATATTTAAACTTTTTCCAACATTTGCAAAAAATTCTCTTGTTTTACCTCTTAAATTTAATTTCATAATTGGTGCGATTTCTTTTATTGAAACACCATTATTATTAATTTCACTATTTGTTACTTGATTATAATTAAGCATTCAATCTTTCGTTAGTTTCATCAAAAAAAACTGGATTTGAAACAGTTACATTAATTGTTTTATCTTCCATAGGAATAAATAGTTTTTTACCCATCATATCTTTACCGCCTCTGACAACAGCGAGGGCAATAGATTTATTTAAATTTGGACTAAAGTAACTTGATGTAACATGACCAAGCATTTCAACAGGATTTTTATTTAGTTCAGAAACAATTTGTGCTCCTTCTTCTAATACAACTTTAGGGTCATCTGTTAATAATCCCACCAATTGTTTTCTGTCTTCTCTCATAGTATCCGATCTGTAAAGAGATCTTTTGCCAATAAAATCATATTTCTTTTTACTAACAATCCAATCCATCTGTAAATCTATTGGCGTCATTGTTCCATCTGTATCTTGGCCAACAATAATAAACCCTTTTTCAGCCCTTAATAAGTGCATCGTTTCTGTTCCATAAGGAGTAATATTAAATTCTTTACCAGCTTCTATACATTTCTCCCATAGATCTTTTCCATAACTTGCTTGCACGTTAATTTCAAAACTTTGCTCACCTGTGAAACTTATTCTCATAATTCTGCAAACAACACTTCCAATTTTTGCTTCTTTAAAAGACATGTGCGGAAAATTTTCATCAGACAAATCTAAATCAGGAATTATTTTTTTAAGAATTTTTTTACTATTAGGACCACACAAACTCGCTGTAGCAAATTGATCTGTAACTGAAGTTAAATATACATCTAATTCTGGCCATTCAGTTTGAAGGTAATCCTCTAATTTTCCAAGAACATTTGCTGCACCACCAGTTGTTGTAGTCATTAGATAGTGATTTTCGCCTAGTCGTGTAGTAACACCATCGTCATATACCATACCATCTTCATTTAACATTAAACCATATCTACATTTGCCAATACCAAGTTTTGACCATGCATTTGTGTAAACTCTATTTAAAAACTCTGAGGCATCACTTCCTTGTATATCTATCTTACCAAGTGTGGACGCATCCAATATTCCTGAACTTTCTCTTGCAGCTTTGCTTTCTCTTTGAACTGCTTGGTGCATAGTTTCACCATTAATAGGGTAGTACCAAGCTCTTTTCCATTGACCAACATTTTCAAATTCTGCTTTTTGCTCAACATGCCAATCATTCATAGGCGTTCTTCTAAAAATATCAAAAAACTTACCAACATTACGTCCTACAATTGTTCCAAATGTTAAAGGGGTATATGGAGGTCTAAAAGTAGTCGTTCCAAGTTCTCCCATCTTAACACCTGCCGTATCTGCTATTATTCCCAAAGCATGCATATTTCCTAATTTTCCTTGATCGGTCCCCATCCCAGTTGTTGTATATCTTTTGACATGTTCAAT
Organism: uncultured Pelagibacteraceae bacterium; assembly: GCA_902595105.1. GTDB lineage: Bacteria > Pseudomonadota > Alphaproteobacteria > Pelagibacterales > Pelagibacteraceae > Pelagibacter. The sequence goes on along the minus strand of CACJPA010000026.1, from coordinate 4,984 downwards.
AGATCTAAAACCCTCTCTTAGTGCTAATTTTATATCCTTTGCAGTAGCATCATTTTGATAATCAACAAAAGGCTTAGTTTTGCCTAAAGCTTTATCAGACGGTAATAACCATATGTTTCTTTTTGAAATCTCTTGGTCGTTATTAACAGTAATATTTTCAAAATCTGTTTTAGTTATTTCTAAAAAATCTTTTAGTTTTTCATTTAAGTTTTTAAGTATTTCATCAAGTTTAAAATCACCACAGCAAGATCCAACGCTTATTTGATCTGAATTATTTTTATTAGGAATAAATATTTTTTTATCTTCATCAAAAGCAAGTTTACTACCTGACTGAGTATATAAGTGAACAGCTGGAGTCCATCCACCTGCAACCCCTAAACAATCACATGAAATAGAAATTTTATTTCCAGTTACTGAAGTTCCGTCATTTGATAGTTTCATTATTGAGACATTGTTTAATCTTTTATAACCAGATGTATCAACAACTGCGTGTTCCCAGTATATTTTTATACCTGCATCAATAACTCTTTTTTCTAAATTTGTTTCAGATTGCTTTCTAATATCAACTACAGCTTCAACTTTTATACCTTTATCGTTTAATGAAAGTGCACTTTCATATGCACTGTCATTATTTGTAAAAAATACAATCTTACTACCACAAGCCACACCATAAAAATCACTATATTTTTTAATTGCAGACGAAAGCATTATTCCAGGTCTATCATTATTATTAAATACCATCGGTCTTTCCAAAGCACCTGTTGCCAAAATTACCTTTTTTGATCTTATTTTAAATAATCTTTGTCTAATTTTATTTGACTTATCTTTTTTTTCTAAATGATCTGTTAAGTTCTCTCTTGCAAGCAAATAATTATATTGATGGTAGGCAGCAACACTTGTTCTAGTTTTTATTTCTAAGTTTTTAATATTTTTAAGTTCTTCAATTTCTTTTTTTAACCATTCAGATGAAATTTTGTTATCAATTTTATTACTTTCATTGTTTTCATAAATAGTTGATCCTCCCAATTCATTTTTTTCATCTAAAAGTAAAGTTTTATAGTTATTCTTTGCAGCATTTTTCGCTGCTAAAATTCCAGATATACCTGCACCAACTACAAGAACATCACAATGAATATTTCTGTGATCGTAAATGTCAGGATCTTTTGAGGTCGGTGATTTTCCTAGTCCTGCCGAGTGTCTTATAAAGTATTCATATTTTTCCCAGAAGCTTGCGGGCCACATAAATGTTTTGTAATAAAATCCTGCAGGAAATAAGGGCGATAAAAAATTATTTATTCCACCAATATCAAAGTTTACACTTGGCCAGCAATTTTGACTTGATGCCTCCATACCTTCATATATTTCAACTTCAGTTGCCCTAACATTTGGTTCAGTTCTATTGGTATTGGGATTAATTTGAACAATTGCATTGGGCTCCTCAGAACCTGATGTCATTATACCTCTTGGTCTATGGTATTTAAAACTCCTACCTACTAAATGAACATTATTTGCTAATAAAGCAGAAGCAAGTGTGTCTCCTTTAAATCCATAATAAGTAGTACCGTTAAATTTAAATGAAACTCTTGTTGTTTCATCAATATATTGACTAGATTTAACTCTTAAACTTTCTGACATTTGTTTTATATTGAAGGGGGTTTTTCTCCCATCTTATAGATTGCTTTTATCTCATCATTTGAAGTGTCTCTAACCATATTAAACCATTTACGACAACCATGAGCATGGTTCCATCTTTCATACTGAACACCTTTAATATTTTTTCTCATAAATAAATATTCCGCCCATTCATCATCACTAAGTTCTGTTGGTTGTTTTGGTCTTTCAATATGAGCTTCACCACCAGCTTTAAATTCTTGCTGATCTCTCTCACCACAATATGGACAATTAATAACAAACATTAGTGAGCTACTGCTGCAGCACCATGTTCATCAACAAGGTCTCCACTTACAAATCTATTTAAATTAAATGCTGCATTAAGTTTATGTGGCTCATCATTAGCAATTGTGTGTGCAAACAAATCTCCTGATCCAGGTGTAGCTTTAAAACCTCCTGTACCCCAACCACAATTAAAATAAAGTCCATTGATAGAAGTTTTACTTAATATTGGACTTGCATCAGGACATATATCTACAATTCCTCCCCATTGCCTTAACATTCTCATACGGCTAAAAATTGGATACAATTCTAAAATAGCATTTAGAGTACCTTCAACTATTTGATGACTTCCTTTTTGAGTATATGAAACATAATCATCTGTTCCAGCGCCAATGACTAATTCACCTTTATCAGATTGACTTACATAAGCGTGTACAGCGTTTGACATGACAACTGTATCAATAATTGGTTTCACCGGTTCAGATACTAGTGCTTGAAGAGGTTTGCTCTCTAGAGGAAGTCTTATGCCAGCCATATTGGCAATCACACTTGAATGTCCAGCAGCCACAACTCCAATTTTTTTAGTTTTAATAAATCCTTTTGTTGTTTCTAAACCTTCAACAGTATCACCAATTCTTTTTATACCTTTTACTTCACAATTTTGAATTATATCAACACCCATTTCATCAGCACCTCTAGCATAACCCCAGGCAACAGCATCATGTCTTGCTGTACCAGCTCTTCTTTGTAATGTACCACCAAGTACTGGATATCTTATATCTTGAGATGTATTAATAATTGGACAAAACTTTTTAACTTCTTCTGTACTCAAGTAAACAGCATCAATACCATTTAGTCTATTTGCGTGCGTTCTTCTTTTTAAATCTCTTACATCTTGCAAATTGTGAGCAAGATTCATTACACCTCTTTGACTAAACATTACATTGTAGTTTAATTCCTGAGATAATCCTTCCCAAATTTTTAGTGCGTGATCATAAAGTCCAGCACTAGCGTCCCATAAATAATTCGATCTAATAATTGTAGTGTTACGACCAGTGTTTCCTCCACCAATCCATCCTTTTTCAACAACAGCAATATTTTTCATGTTGTGTTTTTTTGCTAAATAGTATGCTGTCGCTAGACCATGACCACCTCCACCAACTATGACAGCGTCATACTCTTTCTTTGGCGTAGGGTCTTTCCATGCTCTTTGCCAATTCTCATGATATGAAAGAGCGTTTTTGATTAATGAAAATACTGAGTATTTATTTCCCATAATAATTGAATAATTACTTTATAAATATTGAATTTTCAATAAAATCACTTATTACACAATGTCATACGGAGAGATGGGTGAGAGGCTGAAACCAGTCGTTTGCTAAATGACCGTGCGAGGAAACTTGTACCGAGGGTTCGAATCCCTCTCTCTCCGCCACTAATATAAAGGCTGATCTTTAAAAAAATCTTTCATTACTATTGGATTTTGCTCCAGTACATATCTGTAAACATTGTAATTTTCTAATACACGCTGAACATAGTTTCTAGTTTCTCTAAACTTTATTAACTCAACCCAATCAACATAATTTATCTGTTTTTTTTGTGGATCCTTATTTAATTTTTTCCAATATTTAACTCTATTTGGACCAGCATTGTATGCAGCTATTGCAAATGGGTAAGCACCATCATATTGCTGAATTAAACCAGCAATATAATGAGATCCTAAATTTATATTGTATTCTGGATCGGTTGTTAATCTAGATTTTGCATAAGGAAGCTTTGCTTGTTTAGCAACTAATTTTGCTGTGTAAGGCATTAATTGCATCAACCCTTTTGCACCTGCATGACTATTTGCTTTTAAATCAAATTCACTTTCTTGTCTTATAATTGATAAAATTAATGCGCTTTCAGGAATTTTTCTTCTGTTAATGTATTTAGGTGTGCTTATTAATGGATAATTGTATTTGTTATGAAATCTTTTTTGATAAGAGGCAATTTTTGATATTTGTATTGCAAAATCATATCTACTGATACTGGTAGCAAGTTCAGCAGCTAAAAGCTCACTGCCTGCTGAAACATTATCATTAGCAAGATGTCTTAAGATGAATTTTGTATATTTATCTTTATTTAATTCATGTAAAAGATGTGTGATTTTTACTAATTCTTTATTAAAAAAAACTTTTCTATATTCATCTTCAACTAACATTGTTTTATCAAGTTCAAATTTTCCATTAGGGTTAATTTTTAAAAACGCTAGCTGTCCATAATATGTGGTTAAATATTTTGTAGCCTCTTTATACCATTTTTCCGATTGATCTTTATCTTTTAGCTTTTCATATGATCTACCTAACCAGTATGCACCCCTAGAAACACTTATTGGATAATTAACATTGTTAAAAAAGTTTTTAAAATGGTCTTTTGCTAGAAGTGGATCATTTAAAAAACTTAGCGCTATCCAACCACTCATCCATTCTGCTTCTGCAAATTCAGAACCTTCAGACATTCCGTGATTGCTACTAATTTTATAAGCTAATTCATATTGTTTTTTATAAATTAACTTTCGAGATATGATTTCTCTCTCTTTCCACCATTTGTCAGGTCTAACTAAATAATCTTTATCATTTCTTACCTTTAGCAAAATTTCAGTAGAAGAATCCAATCGTCCTTTTTTTCTTCTCCACTTTAATCGATCATAGTTTAATCCAGCATCGTTTTTAAATTTATTTGGAACATTTTTGATTGCTTGATCTACACCATATCCCTTGGTCATCAAAATATGTCTTGCTGTATAGAGTAATTCGTAGTCTTTAGGTAAATATCTGATTAATCTTTTTAAATCCCAATGATCACTATTCCATGCTAGATGATCAGCTCTTTTAATATAGTCCTTTGTATCAAGATATTTTTTATATTTTTTTCTAAAAAACCTTAATTCGCTTTTTGATAAATCTGCAGAAATCCATCCATTTTTAATTAGACTAATTCCTTTTGCTTTATCTCCTGATAAAATATGACTTTCACCTAAAATCATCTTACCATATCCGCTTAAAGGTTCATTTTTTGAAAACCAATTGATTATTTTTCTTGGAGAAAC
>CACJPA010000025.1 GCA_902595105.1 uncultured Pelagibacteraceae bacterium | reverse complement strand
ATATGTTAAAGGCATCATCAAAAGATTTAAATAATAATAAAGACAATCTTGAGGGTATTAAAATTAAATCCGATATTAAAAAATTTAATAATATACATGTTTTAGATACTTTAATAATAAAGGATGAAATCTTTATATCATTTAGAGTAGAAGATTCGAAATGTAAAAAATTTAAAATAATTAAATCTAAAATTGAAGAATTGCTAAAGTTTCAAACAATTTTTGAACCTAACGAGTGTGGTAATAATATTCAAGCTGGTTCAATGCAATATTATAAATTTGAGGAGAATGAAGGTATTCTATTTTCATTATCAAGTCCTTTTTCTTTAGTAAAAAATGAAAAAAATTTATCTCAAGATGACGAATCTATATTTGGAAAAATTCATTTTTTAAATTTTAAAAACTTAAAAACGAGAATATTTGCTAAAGGGTTTAGAAATCATCAAGGACTTCACGTTGGATCAAAATGTGTTCTTGCAACTGATCATGGTCCTGAAGGTGGTGATGAAATAAACAATATCAAAATAAATAAAAATTATGGTTGGCCCTTAGCATCTTATGGTGAACCTTATGAAACGAATGATATTAATGATTACAAATTCCCTTACTATTTAAAAAGTCATATAGATAATAATTTTGAGGAACCAATATTTTCATTTTTACCATCTATAGCGATTTCAAGTCTTATAAAAATACCGGATACTTTTTCTGATATTTGGAAAGATAATTACTTAATAGCAACACTTAATGCTAAATCTGTTTACAGAATAAAATTTGATAAAGAATGCCAAAGAGTGATTTATTTTGAAAAAATTTATATAGGAAGTAGAATTAGAGATTTAAATCTTTCAAGTGATGATAAAAAAATTTATTTAGCACTCGAAAATTCAGGAAGTATAGGCGTATTGCAGGCTTATAAGTAATTTTGATTAATATTTATTCAAATGTCTAATATTTTAATCATAAAACATGGCTCTTTGGGTGACATAACTCAAGCATGTGGGGCAATTCAAGATATTTCTGAAAATCATAAAGGAGATCAAATTCATTTATTAACAACAAAAGCTTATTTTGAACTATTTAAAAAAAACCCACATATTTCAAATGTTATTCTAGATAAGAGATTATCAAAAATTAACTTAATTTATTTATATTTACTAATGAGAGAGATTAAAAAATATAATTTCTCAAAAGTGTACGATCTTCAAAATTCTAGTAGAACATCTTTTTATAAAAATATTTTATTTCCTAAAGCAGATAAAAATGTTTGGTGTTCAACAGAAACTACACTTCCAGAAGGAACAACAAAAAAAGATTTTGATAAAGATTCTGTTCTTTCAAGATTTGATCATCAGTTAAATTCTTCAGGAATTAATACCAATCATACAATGAAACCAGACTTTTTGTGGAGTGCAGTTGATATTTCAGAAATAAAAAAAAATTACGAGCTAGATAAATATATAATACTTTTTCCTTTTTGCTCACCCCATTTAATTTCAAAGAAATGGCCTTATTACAATAATCTAATTACTTTGATTAATGAAAAATTCGAAAATAAATTTAAAGTAGTTACCGCACCTGGACCGGATGAAATTGAAGATGCAAAAAATATCAATGCTTTATGTGTTTTAGATAATGGTAAAACTTTAAATATTTCACAATTATCTGGTTTAATTAAAGATAGTTCATTTGTAGTAGCTAATGATACTGGACCTGCTCATATGACGGCACACTTAGGATCAAAAGGAATTGCTTTATTTGGTTCTCATACAACCCCTTTTAAAGTCAGTATTGAACGAGAAAACTTTAAAGCAATACAAGCCCCCGAATTATCAAAACTCTCAGCAGAAAAAGTTTTTGAAAGACTTTCTGAAATTATTTCTTAATTTTTTCTAAAACTCTTAAAAATATTGGAACTGTGAAAAGTATAAAAAGCAATCTTATTATATGGTGAAAAGCAACAAAGTCTGGGTCTAAATCAAAAGCAATTGCTATAACTGCCACTTCATAAATTCCTCCAGGACTAAAAGATAATATTAAAGTTAAAATATTTGTATCAACAAAGAATGTCGCAACATAGGCTGCAACCAAACCTAATACTACCAAAATAGTGGTAGCCACAATACTATGAAGAGAATTATTGGCTATCTCTTTAACAGTTTTTTCAGCAAACCTACATCCGACAGAAGAGCCAAGAATTAGGAGACAAAAATTTACCGTTTCATCTGGCAATTTATATGAGGCTATATCTGTAATTTGTAATAAACCACTCGCAAATAATGTTCCAGATAGTAAAGCAGCGGGAATTCTAATTTTATCAAAAACAAAAATAAAAAATAAAGATGCAACAATAAGTAAAACTAAATTTAAATGATTTTGAGCCAAATAATTAAAGTCATCATTTAATAAAACATTATTTTCAGTGTTATTTACTATAATAAGGGGAATTACGGTTATTATAATGATTAATCTAATCAAGTGAGAGGTTGCAACTTGAGATAGATCTGTTTTTTCATTCTCTGCTAAAATCATTAATGGACCTAGAGCACCAGGAGCAGCAGAAAATATAGAGGCTTTTTCTCCATAATTTGCAAATTTTTGAAGGTACTTTGCAACAACTAAAATACAAATAATTATGTAGATTAGCATAATTAGCGAAGTCCAAATCCAATCAAACATTTGATTAAATAGATTTTGATCTATGTAATTTCCAATATGCAAACCTAAAATTATCAAAATAAAACTTAATACAATTTTAGGCATGATGATTTTAAGACCAGATAAAGCAGCAATTGATGTGATAATCATTGGTCCTAAAAACCAAGCCAAAGGAACATTGAAGTAATCAGTAACAATTGCACTAGGAACAGAAATTATTAGAACAGCAATAAATTTAATTGAAAAAACTTGTTTTACATTTTCAAAATAAAATCTGATTTGATCTTTAATCATTTATTAGCTTCTATCATCAACTATTTAAATGATAAGAAAAAATGTATTAATCAATAAAGTGAAAATTTAATTTGTTAAAAAAATAAAACTATAAATTTAGCTAACAATTTTTTAAAAAAAAAGTTTCAATTAAAAGTTGTGTTACTTAATTACAGGTTGCATAAAGATTAAGACTATAATTAACTACCATTTTTAAAATAGAGAGGGATAAATAATGAAAAACTTAAAAAAAATAGTTTCAGTATTATTTTCTGCAATCCTATTATTCTCAGCAACAACTACTAGCTCATTAGCAATTGATAAATTGCACTTTGTAATCGGTGGTGGTGCTGGTGGTGGTTGGGATGGAACTGCTAGAGGTACTGGAGAAGCTTTAACAAAAGCTGGTATGTTGAAAAGCGCATCATTTGAAAATATGTCAGGTGGTGGTGGTGGTAAAGCTCTTGCTTATATGATTAATACTAAACCTGCTAATACAGTTTTAGTTCAATCTACACCATTAGTACTTAGATCAATTACAAGACATAAAGGTTATGTAAAAGGCAATGGAACTTTATCTTATAAAGATGTTGTGCCGATCGCAGGTGTAATTGGTGACTACGGTGCTATTGCAGTTGCAAAAAGTTCATCTTTTAAAAATTTTCAAGATGTAGTTGATGCATATAAAAAAGATCCAAGCTCAGTAAAAATGGCTGGTGGATCAGTAAGAGGAAGTATGGACCATTTAATCGGTGCTTTAGCTTTCCAAGCTGCAGGTGCAGATCCGAATGCTGTTCAATACATTCCTTATGATGCTGGTGGAAAAGCTTTAGCTGGACTTTTATCTGGAGAAACTCAAATCATTTCAACTGGTTTAGGTGAATTGATGGGTGCAAGAGACCAAGTAAGAATTATTGGTATTACTGCTCCTTCAAGAGTTTCTGATGCACCAGATGCACCAACTCTTAAAGAACAAGGATATGATGTACAATTCGTTAACTGGAGAGGTTTCTTTGGTCCTCCAGGTATGAGCAATGCTGATAAGTCAGCTATTGCAAAAATGCTTGGCGATGTACAAAAAACTCCTGAATGGGAAACAGTAAGAGCAAGAAATGCTTGGGTTAATATTTATAACCCAGAAGGTAAGTTTGTTTCATTCTTAGAAAAACAAACTGAAGAAATGACAGCTCTTATGAAAAAACTAGGAGTTATCTAACCTTTAGTTAGAAATTGAAATTAGAGCAGTGAATATAAATACTACAAAAATTATATCACTGCTCTTTTTTATTTTTTCAGCTTTTTATTTATATACTGCTTACCAAATTCAAGTTTTTGCATTTGATGAAAACGCTCCATTTAATGCTAGAACATTTCCAATTTATTTAGGTTATGCAGGATTATTTTTTTCTGGATTAAAACTTATTTTACCAGACCCAAATACAATCAAAGTAGAACATAAAAATTTAGAGTATAAAAAAACAGGTATACTTATAATCATTGCAATTATTTACGGAGCTACAATTTTAAAAGTTGGTTATTTTTTAACCACTTCATTATTTTTATTTGCTTCATATTATTTTTTAGGAGAACGAAGGTGGATTTTAATGTTTTTATTATCCTTTCCATTTGTTGCTGCCTTTATGTATCTGCTTCATGGTATTCTTGATATTTATTTAAGAGACCCATTCTTACAGTCAATTGGAGTTATGGGATGATTGAAGGAATACTAATAGGATTAACAACCGCACTTACGCTTCAAAATATATTAATGGTAATGGTTGGTTGTTTCTTTGGGACAATTATTGGAATGCTTCCTGGTCTTGGTCCAATGACTGCAATTGCTTTGATGATACCTATTACTTATGGTTTTGATCCTGCAACTGGATTAATTTTGATGGCTGGTGTTTATTATGGAGCAGTTTTTGGTGGATCAACTTCTTCAATATTATTAAATGCACCAGGTGTTCCAGGAACAGTTGCAACATCATTTGATGGATATCCAATGGCACAACAAGGTAAAGCTGGAAAAGCTTTAGCAATTGCTGCTTGGAGTTCATTTGCTGGTGGAACATTATCTGCAATTTATTTATTATTTATGGCACCAAGTTTATCAAAAGTTAGTTTATCTTTTAGATCACCAGATTATTTTGCATTGATGATCTTAGGTTTAACTGCCATTGCCGCTTTTTCATCTAAAGGACAATTTTTAAAAGCAATGATGATGGTAGTCCTAGGATTGATGTTAGCATCTGTTGGTCAAGATAGCTTATCTGATATTACAAGATTTACATTTAATAATATGAACTTAACGGATGGGATTAGTTTTGTACTAGTTGTAATGGCTACATTTGCAATGAGTGAAGCTTTAACAATTATTTTAAAAAGAAATGATCCGACCAGTGCTGCTAAACAAGTATCTTTAACTGAACTTGGTTCAATTAAAATCAATAAAGAAGAACGAACAAAAATGTACAAAACAATTCCAAGATCATCGGTAATTGGTTTTTTAATTGGCGTTTTACCTGGCGCTGGTGCAACTATTGCATCATTTTTAGCTTACGGCATGGAGCGAAATGTTGTTAGTGATGAAGAAAAAGAAAAATTTGGTAAAGGAAGTGTAAATGGTTTATCTGCACCCGAAACAGCAAATAATGCTGCTTGTTCAGGTTCATTTGTACCAATGCTGACTTTAGGAATTCCTGGAAGTGGAACAACTGCAGTAATGTTAGGAGCACTTTTAGGCTTTGGTGTTCAACCAGGTCCTAGACTTTATATGACTAATCCAGAGATTTTTTGGTCAATAATTATGTCTATGTATATTGGAATGGTAATTCTTCTTATATTAAACTTACCACTCATTCCTTACATAGCCAGAATTCTTGCAGTTCCTAAAAATTATTTAATTCCGCTGATCTTATTTTTCTCTGTCACAGGTATTTACGTAATGTCATTTAATAATTTTGATATTTATTTAATGATTGGAATAGCAGTAGTAGCAACTTTTTTAAGATTATATGATTTCCCTATGCCGCCATTGATATTAGCTTTTGTACTTGGTGGATTGATGGAAGAAAACTTGAGACGTTCTTTGTTGTTAAGTAATGGTTCGTGGGAATTTTTGTGGGACAGAACATTAACTGCATGTATCCTAGCTACAACAATTTTAATTGTAGTTTGGCATATTTACAAAACCTTTAAGAAGAAAAATTAAAATTTTACAACTTTAGATTGATATTAAGATTATCAAAAAAAAAAAAAACTTTAGATTTTACTAACATTTTTCTAACAAATTTTTTTTCAACCTAAATAAAAATAAAATTATATCTTTCTCTCTTCTTTTTTGAAAGGATGTTTCCTTTACAAATAAAGAGGGGGAAAAAAATGAAAAAAATCTTAGTATTAATTATTTCTTTTGTTTTGTTTGCTTCAAATGTTTTTGCTAATTCTGGAAATCTTGTAATAGTTACATCATTTCCAAAAGATCTGTCAGGACAATTTAAAGCAGCATTCGAAGCGAAATATCCAAATATAACTGTAGAAGTTGTTGGAAAAAAAACAACTGCAGGTATTAAATATATTCAAGAAACATCATCAAATAATGGAACAGATCTGTTTTGGGCTTCTGCACCTGATGCTTTTGAAGTATTAAAAGGCGACGACTTACTTGCAAAGTATAGTTCAAAGGTAAAAGGTATACCTGACTTAGTTGGCTCATATCCTATTAACGATCCACAGGGTTTTTATACAGGATTTGCTGCAGCTGGTTATGGAATGATGTGGAATACCAGATATTTGAAAGCAAATAATTTACCTGCACCAAAAGAATGGATAGATATGGCTGATCCAATTTATTTTGGTCATACTGGAATGAGTGCGCCATCTAGATCAGGAACAACACACCTAACTGTAGAAACTCTTTTGCAAGGTGATGGTTTTGAAGCTGGATGGGCTAAAATGAAAAGTATTGCTGCTAACTTCAAGACTGTAACAGCAAGAAGTTTTGGTGTTCCAGATGGAGTAAATAGTGGTGATTTTGGAGTTGGTATAGTTATTGACTTTTTTGGCCTTTCATCAATTGGAAGTGGATTTCCAGTGGGATTTGTTTATCCAACAGTAACAACATTAGTTCCTGCCAATATTGGAGTAATCACAAATGCACCAAATGAAAAAAATGCACAATTGTTTATTGATTTTCTTTTAACGCCTGAAGGTCAAGAAATTCTTCTTGATCCAAAAATTAGACGTTTACCAGTTAATCCAGAAACATATGCTAAAGCTCCTAAGGACTTCCCAAATCCATTTAAGGATAGTTCTATCGGTGCAGCTGTTAAATTTGATGTTCAATTATCAAAATCAAGGTACAATTTAGTAAATTCATTATTTGATGTAATGATTACATATCGTCTTGATGATTTAAGAGCAGCAATGTCGGCAATTTATAAAGCTGAAGCAAAACTAGGAAATAGTAGCAACGCTAAAGCTAAAAAACTTATAGCTGAAGCTAGAGCACTAGTTTCTGCCTTACCGATTACTGAAGCTAAAGCGAATGATGCTGAATTCAATAAAATCTTTAAGAAAAAAAGAAAAAAAGCTAAAGATATTGAAAAATATGCAGGTACTCGTCAGGCTGAAGTTGAAGCTGAGTGGGATAAATTTGTAATCGATAATTATTCTAACGCAATTAAAAAAGCAGAAGAAGCAATTAAAGCACTTTAAAAATAGCATGGCCCTAATCTGCTAAGACTAGGGCCATTTTTTTATGTTTAAAAATCTTTTTTTAAAATCAACAGCCTTATTTATAGGTTTATTTTTGCTAATATTTTTAGCAGTACCAATATTTCAAGTTTTTTATGTTTCTTTTTTAGATGAAAATGGACATTTTACATTATTAAATTTTTATGATTTTTTTCAAAACGCATTATTTATAGAGTCATTTTATAATTCATTTTATGTAGCGAGTATGTCGGTAGTTCTTGCTTCTGTTTTTGCATTACCTCTTGCCTACTTTACATCAAGATTTAATTTTAGGGGATCAGTAATAATTCAAAGTCTAGGGTTTATACCACTTATAATGCCTCCTTTTGTAGGCGCTGTTGCAATGAAACTTTTATTTGGTAGCAACGGTTCAATTAATTTAATTTTAAATGATTGGTTTGGTTTTAAAATTCCATTCATGGAGGGACTAAATGGTGTAATATTTGTTGAGTCTATTCATTATTTCCCTTTTATACTTATAAATCTAATTACAAGTTTAAATAACATTGATAGAACAATGGAAGAGTCAGCTCAAAGTCTTGGCTCGAAAGGATTTGGTTTATTTCGTAAAATAGTTCTACCACTTTCCATGCCAGGTTATGTTGCTGGTGCAAGTTTGGTATTTTTAAAAGTTTTTGATGATTTAGGTACCCCTTTGTTACTTGATGTAAATAACATGTTGGCACCACAAGCATACTTAAGAATATCTTCAATAGGAATAAATGATCCTATGGGATACGTTATAGGTGTTATATTAGTTTTAACCTCAATAGCGGCAGTTTATGTAGCAAAATTAGCATTAGGAGGCAAAGATTATTCTATGCTTCAAAAAGGTGGAGGAGGAATGATCAAAAGAGATTTTCTTCCTTACCAAAAATATTTAGCTTATTTTGTAGTATTTTTTATTTTATTTTTAGTTTTATCTCCCCATATTGCACTAACTCTTTTGTCATTTGGAACCATATGGTCATTTAGTGTTCTTCCTGATGCATTTACAGTTCAACATTATAAAGCTGTTTTTGAAAACAGTGTTTTTATTAAAAATACTATGCTGTATTGCTCAATTGCAGCATTTATAGATGTTGTTCTTGCATTTTTCATTTCATACATAGTTTTACGAACTAAAATAATTGGAAGACAATTGTTAGATTATATTGCTATGAGTGCCCTAGCAATACCAGGACTAGTTTTAGGAATTGGGTATTTGAGAACTTTTTATTCGATTAATTTACCATGGGATAATACACCATTAGCATCATGGTGGTTTATGATTGTGATCATTTTGGCAGTAAGAAGATTACCATACGCTTTAAGAGCATGTAACGCTGTACTAATGCAAATTAGCAAATATCTTGAAGAGTCAGCTGAGTCTTTGGGTGCACAAAAAATTTCAATCTTTAGAAAAATATTAATACCTCTCATGACAGGAGGTTTACTTGCTGGCTTTATAACAAGTTTTTCGACTGCTACAGTTGAATTGTCAGCTACAATTATGCTTGTATCTACAGAGTCAGAAGCACCTCTGGCATATGCAATTTATTCTTACATGCAAACAGCAGCAGGACGTGGGCCAGGAGCAGCATTTGGATTAATAGGAGTATTAATAGTCGCTGTAGGAACTTATTTATCACAACTAATTATAGAAAAAAAATACAAACAAAGAGGTATGGAGGCTAAAGTATAATAATGAGCGAAACAATAATTGAAATAAAGAATATCAATGTTTCATACGGATCTAACCACGTGTTGAAAGATGTTAGTTTAAATATTGAAAACAAAGATTTTTATACTTTTTTAGGGCCATCTGGATGTGGAAAAACTACTTTGTTAAGATTGATAGCTGGATTTGAAAAATCTAGTTCAGGGGAGCTTTTTATTGATGGAAAAGAGGTAAGTAATTTAAATCCTTGGGAAAGAGATGTTGGAATGGTTTTTCAAAACTATGCTCTATGGCCACACATGACTGTTTATAAAAATATCAGTTTTGGACTAGAAGAAAAAAAATTAGATAAAAAGGAAATAAAAAGTAGAGTAGATGAGATTCTTGAGTTAGTTGATTTAAAAGATTTAAGTGGAAGGTATCCCTTTCAATTATCAGGAGGTCAACAACAACGAGTTGCGCTTGCAAGAACTTTGGTTGTTAAACCAAAAGTTTTATTACTAGATGAACCGCTATCAAATCTTGATGCCAAATTAAGAGTGCAAATGAGAAAAGAATTACAAGATCTTCACAAAAAAATAGGAATTACTTCAATTTTTGTGACACATGATCAAGAGGAAGCAAACTCAATGTCAACAAATTTAGCTATCTTAAACGAGGGTGTTGTGCAGCAAGTAGGAAAACCAGTAGATTTGTACAATAATCCAGAGAATATATT
>CACJPA010000024.1 GCA_902595105.1 uncultured Pelagibacteraceae bacterium | reverse complement strand
TCTCTTTTATATCCAGTAGCATGTTCAAATTTTACATTTGGAAACTCTTTTGCAACTTTGTTAGTTGGATTCATGTATCCAAAACTAGTTGTAAAGATAACATCATGACCAGAATTAGCTAATTGTCTTAGAACCCTCTCAGCATCAGCACTTTCTGGAACACCTTCTACGTAAGTTGTTTTAAATCCGGCAGCTTCAACAGCTTTTCTACCTACATCATGCTGATATGTCCATCCATGGTCACCAGTTGGGCCAATATAAACAAATGCTGCTTTAACATCTTTTGCAATTGCAGCTACAGTAAATGTAAATAATAAAACTAAAGAAGAGACGAAAGAACGAATAAAAAATTTATGCATAAATTTATTTCCCCTTTTGATTTTTTAATAAGACTAAACTTAGATTAAATTATCCAAAAAAAAATAATTATTTTATAATTAATTGTCTTTATAAAAAGATTTCCCCAGAGAACTAGGAGTACTTAGCCTTATTTTTCTACTATCACGAGAAATTACAACCAAAACTATTATTGTAACAATGTATGGTAGAGCTGTTAAAAATTGTACAGGTATTCTTACTCCAATAGCCTGCATATGAAATTGAATAATTGTTAAGCCACCAAAAATCATAGCACCAATTAAAATTTTAATTGGGTTCCACGTTGAGAAAACCACCAGAGCTAATGCGATCCAACCTCTTCCACCCGTCATATTTTCAATCCACTGAGGAGTATAAATCATGGATAAATATGCACCAGCAAGTCCACTCATTGCGCCTCCATAAAGTATACAAGCGTAACGAACTAACCTAACATTTATTCCTTGATTAGACGCAGACTCAGGTGAGTCTCCTACAGCTCTTACAATTAATCCAATTTTCGTTTTTTTTAAAAAATAGCTAGTGACGAAAGGCAGCGTAAAAGCAAAATAAAAAACAATTGAATGTCCAAATAATATTGGGCCTAAAAGTGGTAAAGTATCTTTTAAACCTTCAAACAAAACAGGAAACTCTTTTCCAGGAATACCTACAAAATTTTTTCCTATCATCGCTGAAATACCAATTCCAAATATGGTAAGCGCTAAACCGGTAGCAACATGATTTGTAATTAATGTTTGAGTAAGGAAAGCAAAAATAGTTGAAATTAAAACTCCAGCTAACATTGCACCAAAAATTGCAATGATTAAACTTCCTGTAACAGTCATTAATGCAAAACCTGAAATAGCACCAATAATCATCATTCCTTCAACACCAAGGTTTAGAACACCGGATCTCTCTGTAATAAGTTCACCACAGGATGCTAAAATTAAAGGAACGGCAGAAGCCATGATTGATGCAATTATTAGTCCAACAAAATTTATATCGATGATCATTTTTTTGAACCTATAAATTTAATTTTGAAAAACAGTAAATAGTCTGATGCAAGAAGAAAAAATAAAATCATTCCTTGAAAGACCTGACCAGTATATTTAGGTATTTGCATAAATATTTGAGCTGTTTCAGCACCAAGATAAGTTATTGCAACAACTAGAGATGCAAAGATGATACCAACAGGGTGTAAACGACCTAAAAAAGCTACAATTATTGCAGTAAAACCATAATC
The DNA here is from genome assembly GCA_902595105.1 of uncultured Pelagibacteraceae bacterium. Taxonomy (GTDB): domain Bacteria; phylum Pseudomonadota; class Alphaproteobacteria; order Pelagibacterales; family Pelagibacteraceae; genus Pelagibacter. Next base: position 10,038 of record CACJPA010000024.1, on the reverse strand, counting down.
TGGAGATATTTCTCTATGAAGCTGTCCAATAGGTCCAGTTATTTCTCCAACTCCAGCTAGACCTGCACAAGCACCACTTATTAAAAAAACGAGGATGATCATTTTTTTTCCTTTGTAGCCAGCATATTTTGCGGTCTTTAAACTAAAACCCGAAACTTTCATTTGGAACCCTAAATATGTTTTATAAAAAACAAACCAACTAATAACGACTGCAGCTAAAGCTAAAAATATTCCTGCGTGAATTCTTAGTCCTTCAAATAACAAAGGAAGTTTAGCAGAGTCACTGAACTGTCTGGTTTCAGGAAAATTAAATCCCTCTGGATTACTCCAAGGACCAACAACAAGATAGTCCAAAATTAATTTTGAAACATATACCAACATAAGACTTACTAATATTTCATTTGTATTAAAGTAAGTTTTTAAGATTGCAGGTATTGATGCATACAGCATACCACCGATTGCACCAGCTAAAATTACTATTGGAAGAATGTAAAACCCTTCTTGCTCATAAAACAATAATGCAACTCCTCCAGAAACTATCGCCCCGAAAGTTAATTGACCTTCAGCTCCAATATTCCAGTTATTGCTTTTAAAACAAAAAGATAAACCGATTGCTATTAAACAAAGCGGTGTAGCTTTTAATAGTAATTCACTAAAACCATATTTATCTGCAATTGGAACTATGAAAAAAAATTTAAGAGCTTCAAATGGTTTAAAACCTAAAATAAAAAAAATCAAACCTCCCGCTACCAATGTTAGAAAAATAGCCAACACAGGTGTAAAGAAAAAAATAGCTCTTGATGGTTGGTCTCTTTTTACGATTTTAATCAATTTGCTCCTCCCATTAGTATCCCAAGTTTTTCAGAGGTAACTTCTTCAGCATTCATAATTTTTGATAATTTTCCTTTATGAATTACTGAAATTTTGTCACTTAATTTTAATAACTCATCAGTATCTGTAGAAATTAATATAATTGATTTATTTTGTTCATTGATTTTAATTAATGTTTCATGGATATAATTTATCGCTCCAACATCCAGACCCCATGTTGGATTAAAACAAATTAATAAATCAGGAGATGTTATTAATTCTCTTCCAATAATTAATTTCTGTAAATTTCCTCCAGATAAAAATTGGCTTTTTAATTCTATGTTGTCCGTATTAACATTAAAGTCAGAAATTATTTTTTTAGAATGTTCTTTAATTTTGTTTTCATTTATCAATCCATTATTAAAAAAATTTGATGATTTAAAATTGTTTAGAGCCACATTTTCAAAAATTTTCATTTGTGGAATTGCAGCCTGCTCAAGTCTATCTTCTGGAGAAAAGGCCATTAAATATTCTCTTCTCTCTTGAGGATTTAAATCTCCTATGTAGTTATTATTAAATTCTATAGATTTTTTTTCTGAAATAATTTCACCGCTTAATACTTGAAATAATTCACTTTGGCCATTTCCTGATATGCCAGCAATTCCCAAACACTCCCCTCGATTAACAGAAAAATTAATATCCATTAAATTTGTTTCAAAAGGATCTTCACTTGTAAAATTAAGATTAGTTATCTTAATCAATTGATCTGATGAAGTTTTTGCTTTTTTTTTCTTAATTGTTTTTAGGTTCTGACCCACCATTTTGTTGGCAAGTGACTCAATGTTTTCATTCTTTATTTCATTTACAGAAACTAACTTTCCTCTTCTCATTACAGCAACTTCATCACAAAGCTGCATAACTTCCTTTAGTTTATGTGTAATATAAATAATTAAAATTCCTTCTTCTGAAAATTTTTTCAAAGATAAGAATAATTCACTCGTTTCTTGTTCTGTTAATACAGATGTTGGTTCATCCATAATTAAAACTTTTGGACTCCTTATTAGGCATCTTATTATTTCTACTTTCTGTTTTTGACCTGCTGATAGGTTTAATACAGGAATATCAAGATCAATTGAGAAATTATATTTTTTCATAATTAAATCAATTTTTTCTCTTAAACTTTCTCTTTGTTCATCTGAATCTATTATTAAGTTTTCAAACACAGACAAAGTTTCGAAAAGGTTAAAATGCTGGAATACCATTCCAATATCATTTTTCTTTGCATCTGATGGTGAATTAAGATTTAGATTATTTTCATTTAAATAAATTTTACCTTCATCAGGAATGATGACACCTGATAAAATTTTAACTAGTGTAGATTTTCCAGCACCATTTTCTCCAAGAAGAGCATAAATTTTACCACTATTAAACTCTAGTGAAACATTGTCGTTTGCAACACAACCAGGATAAATTTTAGTTACATTTGAAATTTTAAGATTTGTATTCATTAATTAATTTAAAGGTATAGAGTTCCCATCTTTATTTTCCTGATATTGATTTGACAATTTTTGATATTTTTTTTTAATTTCGCTTAATTGACTTAAAATCTTTTCTTTTTTAGAAGTGGGTAATTTTTCAATAAGTAAATTTATATTTTGACTTTTCCAATAGAAATTTTCTTTATTATATTCTCCATCGTTAATTTTAAATACTTCTTTGAGTATATTTAAGTCATGCGGAATATTAAACTCATCATTTGTATCAGTGTAAGGAAAAAGAAAATAAAAATTATCAAACCCAGAGAAAGTGATCGCACTCAAGCACATACTACATGGTTCATGTGAACTTAAGAACATACAATCTTTTTCATTTGGTCTTGTATTTGCATCTAACTCATAAAATTTTTTAAGTGCATGCATTTCTCCATGCCACAATGGATTTTCTATTTCATTGTTTGTTTCGGCAATTACAACTGATAAATCATCTTTTTTAATGATAGCAGCTCCAAATACTTTACTGCCTTTAGCAACACCTTTTTCAGTGAGGGGCAAAACCTTATTTAAAAATACATTTAGTATCGTTTCTAGGGCTTTTTCATTCATATGCTTGAACTATCAAATAAAGAACACATTTGGTAATATAATTAAAGATAATAATAATTATAAATAAATTATTAATACAACTTTAAAGTTAATAATTAATTTAAAAAAAAGGTTCATTTAAACTTATGTCAAAATTTAAATCATTAATAAGTCTCTTAATTTTAATAATTTTTTTTTCAGGTTGTCAAACAGTTAAAAAAAAAACTGATGCAGTAATTGAAAAAGAGAACAAGAAGTTAAGTGAGTATATTGGCCAATCTGCAACTAAATTGCAAATGGAGTTAGGAAAACCAGACGAGGATTTCGAAAATGAAAAAGGAAACTTTGTAGTGATATATAATACAAAAAAATATGGTTTTCCTTGTGAAAGAAGATTTGAAATAAATCCAGAAAAAATAGTTATTGGCTTCGCATCTAACGGTTGTTTTTAAACCTTTTTAGTTGAAACAAATCTGTTCATTATAGGTTTTAAAAACTACTAATAATAGATCTATTCTAAACTAAAGGTTTTTTTTATATTAATTTATAACCAATAATGTACCCTCTATTAAGATAACGACGGAGGTTACATGGCTTCAAGAAAAATAAAATCGGGCACTACAAACAGTCCAGACAAAAAACTTCCATTAAATAAATCCATACCTTTAGGAATTCAGCATGTATTAGCGATGTTTGCTGGTAATATAACTGTCCCTATTATTGTGGCTGGAGTTTTTGGTCAAACGCCTGAACAAAAAATATTTTTGATTCAAATGGCTTTGTTTGTTGCGGGAGTTGCAACAATTATCCAAACAGTTGGATATAAAGAAATTGGTGCAAGACTTCCTATTGTTCAAGGAACAAGTTTTGCGTTTATACCAATCATGCTCCCATTTAAAGCAGCAGGATTAGGTGCGGTATTTACAGCAGCGTTCATTGGAGGAATTTTTCAAATTTTTATTGGAAAAGTTTTAAAACCAATAAGGCATTTATTTCCACCATTAGTCACTGGTATAGTCGTGTTAATGATAGGATTTAGTTTGCTTAAAGTTGGTTTTATGTATGCTGGTGGAGGTGGATGGTTAATGAACAATAAACCTGAAATCTTTGCAAATGCAAATCATTTAACGGTTGCTTTCACAGTGTTTATAGTTGCCATCTTTTTTAATCTTAGAGGCAAAGGAATGGCTTCTGCAGGATCAATTTTAATTGGAATAGTAGCCGGTTTCATAGTTGCAGCAGCACTAGGAATGGTTAACTACGGAAAAATTGCTTCTGCATCATGGTTTGCACTTCCAATGCCACTTCAATACGGAATTGATTTTGTACCTGGTGCAATAATTCTAATGTTGTTTATGTCAATTGTTACTACAATTGAAACAATTGGAGATATTAGTGCCACAACAATGGGTGGTGCTAAACGAGAGGCAACGGATAAAGAAATATCAGGTGGAATTATGGCAGATGGTGTTGGTACTGCATTTGGTGCAATATTTAATGCAATGCCAAATACATCTTATTCGCAAAATGCTGGACTGGTCGCGTTTACAGGAGTTGTAAGTAGACACGTTGGAACTATAGCTGGAATAGTTTTAGTTCTTATGGGATTATTTCCTAAATTAGGTGGGATAATCGCTGCAATGCCAGAGTCTGTAATTGGTGGAGCAGCAATTATCATGTTTGGTATGATTGTAGCTGCTGGAATAAAATTGATTTCAAGAGCAGAAATGAGTCAAAGAAATTTATTAATTTTAGCTCTTTCATTATCTTTTGGAATTGGAATGTCATTGTTGCCTGACTTTGTAAAAAATATTCCTGATTTTGGAATAAGTTTAAAACTACTGTTAACGACTGGACTTATACCTGCAGGATTATTAGCATTTGTTCTTAATGCTATAATGGCTAAGAAATAATTAATTTAAACTTGTGGGGAGAAATCCCCACAAGTAAGGTTTAAGACTTATTTTATTTCAATAAGTTTTTTCTTTTTGTGTTCTGGGATAATTCTTTCACAAGATATTGTTAAAAGACCATCTTTAAGTTCAGCACCATTAACTTTAACATCATCAGCAATAGTGAATGATCTTGCGAATTGTCTTTGGGAGATACCTTTATGAATTATTTCTCCATTAACCTCATTGTTTTCAGATTTATCAACTTGTTTTGTTCTTACAGTCAATAAATTATCTTCAAACTCAACCTCAACATCATTTTTATTAAAACCAGCCAATGCAACTTCAATTGCATAATTATCCTTACCAGTTTTTCTGATATTGTAAGGAGGGTAGTTTGATTGCATTGTCAAACTTCCGTTTCCCAACATATTTTCAAATTGTTCAAACATATCGTCAAAACCAATTGAAAAAGGTCTTAGTGAGTTAAATATAGATAGATCCTTACTTGTCATAATATCCTCCTTTTTTAAGCAAGTTTATTTTACGTAAGCCCCATAAGGCGACTTACAAAGATTATTTAAGTATGATTTAAAAAATTTCAATATATGTAAAATTAAATTTTTCCAGAAATTTTCAATGCAAAAGCATAATCTAATGCGATTTCTTCTATTGCACCATCTCTACCAGATTTACCTCCATGGCCAGCATTCATTTCTGTTTTGAGTAGCAATAAATTATTATCAGTTTTGTAATCTCTAAGTTTGGCGGTAAATTTTGCAGGTTCATCGAACAAAACTCTGTTATCGCTCAAACTAGTTGTTATTAGCATATGAGGATAATCCATTTTTCTTATATTATTATATGGAGCATATGAAAAAATATAATCAAAATGTTCTTTGTTTTCTTTAGCATTACCAAATTCATCAAATTCACCAACTGTAAGTGGTAATGAGTGATCGAGATTTGTTGTTAATGAGTCCACAAAAGGAACAGCCATAATTATACCTAAAAATAATTCAGGAGCTTGATTAACAACAGCGCCCATTAATAAACCTCCGGCAGATCCACCCATTCCAATTATTTTTCCTTTTGAAGTGTAGTTGTTTTCAATCAAATATTTTGCAGCAAAAATATAATCTTCAAATGTATTTTTTTTATTTGTTAGCTTTCCTTCTTTCCACCATTTCATTCCTTTTTCCATTCCACCTCTAATGTGTGCAGTAGCCCAAATAATATCTCTATTTATTAAGCTTAGTCTTGTTGAAGAAAAACCTGGACTCATCGAACTACCATACGATCCATATCCGTATAATAATAAATTCGCTGTTCCGTCTATTTTTGTATTTTTGTGTCTTGTAATTGTAAGTGGAACCATTCTTCCATCATGAGATTCATACTCTATTCTCTCAACTATATAATCATCTTTAATATGGCCTGATGGTATTTCTTGTTCTTTAACAAATGTTTTAGATTTAGTTTTTAAATTATATTTGTAAACTCTTGAAGGTGTTTTAGGTGAAGAGTATGAAACATAAACTTCATCTGTATTTCTATTTCTTTTTGTTAATGAAACTCCAGGCACATATACTTTTTCGTCAGAAAAAATTAATTCTTCTTCTTTGTTTGTTGAAGCATCGATAACAAAGAGTTTGTCTAAAGCATTTGATGTTTCTGACCTAATTATCCAGTTTTTTAAAAATGTACAACCACCAATTAACACCTCTTTCTTTGCAGCAATAAATGACTTCCACTTTTGATTTTCTAAAGTTTCTGAAATATCTATTTTAAAATCTTCCGCATCTTTATTTGTGTGATTATAAAATTTTCCATTCCATGAATTTACAGAGTAAAGAATTCCCTTTTCTCGTTTAATTATTAATTTTGGATTTGGTTTTTCTTCATTAACATGAAAATAATATTGCTCCGAAGTATTGTGATCTGAAGTGTTTATGAAATAATATTTCTCATCTGAGCTTAATCCAATACTAACTGTAAAAGCTTCACTTTTTTCATTAAAGATTAGTTCATCTTCGTTTTCAAAATCTCCAATTTTATGTCTATAAATTTTTCTAGCTCTATGATTTTCATCTAACTTGGAGTAAAAAAGATATTTGTCGTCTAGACTGAAAATTATACTTCCAGATGTTTCTTTGATCTCTTTTGAAATTATTTTATTATTTTTAATATTTCTTATATAAATTGTATAATACTCTGAGCCTTTGGTATCTAATGAGTACCCGAGGTATTGGTCATTATTACTAACTTCTAGATCTCCAACACCAAAATATTCAACATTTAATTTTTCTTTTTCTTTGTCTCCATTCCATATTTCTTCAATTTCAGACGAACCAATTTTTTTTCTTAATTTAATAGAATAATTTCCTTTGGTGGTAGTCTTTGTCCAGTATTCATATGAGTGATCTTTAAAAGGTAAGCTTTCATCATCTAATTTTATTCTTCCTTTTATTTCATCAAATAATTTTTTTTGAGTATTTTTTGTATTTTTTAGATGATACTCAGTATATTCATTTTCTTCTTCTAAATATTCTTTTACTTCTGGAAGAAGTTTAGTTTTGTCTTGTAAGACTTCTAAAATGTTTTCCTGATGTATCCAGCTATAATTATCCTCCCACTCTATATTGTGACAAGATTTTAGCTCTGGTTTTTTTTTTAGATATGGTACTTTCATTTGTAATCGGAAATATATGAATTTTATAATTTATACATTATTAATTTTAATTGGTTTATATTTTTTATTAAGACTTTTTACTCAAGTTGCGTCAAAAAAAATATCTAAAGCTTTAAGAGTATTCTTATTCATAGTTTTAATTATCTTTGCAGTTTTATTTGCTATAGGAGGCAAATTTTTACTTACTTTGCCATTTACTCTTGCAAGTCTTGCTCTTTTAAAATTGAAAGGAATGTCTATTTTTCAATTAATTTCATTGTACAGATTAATTCAAACTTTAAGAAATTCAGGTAGATTTTCATTTAACAACACTGCATCAAATTTAAACACGATGTCTACTGAAGAAGCATATCGTATACTTAATTTAAATCCTTCTAAAAATTTAACTAAGGAAGATGTAAATAAAGCATACATTAAAATACAAAAAAAAATTCATCCAGATATTTCACCTGAAACTTCTAGGTTATCTACATTAGTAAATGAAGCTAAAGAAATAGTTTTGAGAGATATAACATAGACAATTTAAACTTTACTATATTTTTTTTTTTATATAAATTTTATTTATGAGCAATATCAATGGAATATATGCGGCATCAATGTCGATCTTAAACAAAGATCTAACTTTGAACATAGATAAAACCATCGAGCATGCAGAGATGGTAATTAATAATGGTTGTCACGGTGTTGCAATATTTGGAAGTACAGGACAGGCCCAATTAATTCCTGTTGCGGAAAAAATTAAATTGTTAAATAAAATTTCAACAAACAAGTATAAAGATAAATTTATTATTGGAACAGGATTAAACTCTTTAGGAGAAACAATAAGTTTAATGAGAGTTGCAATGTCATTAGATTTTGAAAAATTTTTAATTATGCCACCAGCTTATTATAAATATGGTGATGAAGAAGTTATTAATTTTTATTCAAAAATAGTTGAGTCCCTACCAAAAAGCAAAATTATTTTATATAATTTTGAGAAACTTTGTGGATACAAATTTAGTGTTGAGTGCGTGGAAAGACTTGTTAAAAATTTTCCAGAACAAATAGTTGGAGTTAAGGATAGCTCATATAATCTTTATGAAAATCTTAAATTAGATAATTTTTCAGTTATGCCAGGTTCTGAATCTAAATTATTAAAAGGACTTGAGTTAGGTTGTTCAGGAATAATAACAGCAACATGCAATGCAACATCTAAACTAGCTAGAAAAGTATATGATGACTTTAAGGATGGAAAAGAACAAGAAGTTAATATCCAATTATGTGATGTAAGAGGGACATTTGAAAAATATAATCTTATTTCTGGCTTACATACTTTTTATAAGAATAAAGATAGTTTTTATGAAAATTTACTACCGCCTCTAAGAATTTTAAATAAAGAAGAAGAGATTGATCTTTTAAACAATTTAGAGAAGTTTAGTTTCTCACTAAAATCATCAATGGCAGCTTAAAATGCAGTTAGCAAGGTTCTTAAATAGTGTTTTTAAGAAAGATGGTTTTATTTTAGTCGATGCAAATTCTAAAAGTTATATCATCGGAAATCCTGAAAAGGAAAATCCTATAAAAGTTAAAATATTAAATAAAAATCTTCATTATAAACTTTTATTCCATCCCGATCTTTATTTTGGAGAAGCTTATACAGACGGAGAGATAGTTATTGAGAACGGAAGTCTTACAGATTTTTTAGATTTGTCTTTGATGAATTTTGGAAGAGGAGATTTAAATTTTTTTAGTTATTTAATTAATAGATTAAGAGGTTCATATAGATATTTAACAAATTTTAATTTTATTAAAAAATCTAAAATGAATGTTTCACATCACTATGACATCAAAGATGATCTTTATGATTTATTTTTAGATCCTAAAAGACAATATTCTTGTGCTTATTTCAAAAATGAAAATGATACTCTAGAGACTGCTCAAAATAATAAAATTCAACATATAATTAAGAAACTGAATATAAAGCCAAACCAAAAAGTATTAGATATTGGATGTGGATGGGGCTCTTTAGCAGTCGATATTGCGCGGTCAGCAAATTGTGAAGTGACTGGAATCACATTATCAGAAAATCAATTAAATTATTGCAAACAAAAAGCCAAAGAACTTAATTTAGAAAATCAATTAAGATTTATGTTAATGGATTACAGGGAACTTGATGAAAAATTTGATAGGATTGTAAGTGTTGGAATGTTTGAACATGTCGGAAGAAAATTTTATAAAAAATTTTTCTCACAAGTTGAAAAACTTCTAAAAGACGATGGAGTTTCATTAATTCATACTATTGGATCAGTAAATCCTCCAAGAGATCCTCATCCATGGATAACAAAATATATATTTCCTGGTGGTTACACACCAAGCTTAAGTGAAGTAACTACCCCAATTGAAAAAGCTGGCTTAATTGTATCTGATATTGAGGTATTAAGAATGCATTATTCTCACACATTAAGACATTGGAAAGAAAATTGCCTGAATAATAAAGATAAAATTATCAATATGTTTGATGAACGTTTTTTTAGAATGTGGGAATTTTATTTAGCAGGTTGTGAAATGGCTTTTAAATGGGGAG
>CACJPA010000023.1 GCA_902595105.1 uncultured Pelagibacteraceae bacterium | reverse complement strand
AAGATATCTGTCAAAAAAAGATAAAATTATGTCTTCCCTAATTAAAAAATATAAGTCACCATCAGAAACTGTTCTCACATCAAGAAGAGATGTTTTTTTCTCGCTTTGCAAAAGTATTATTGGTCAACAAATTAGTGTAGCTGCTGCTAACTCAGTTTTTTTAAAGTTTAAAAAAAAGTGTAAAAATAAAATTAATGCAAAAACAGTAAGTAAATTATCTAGCCCTCAATTAAAAAGCTGTGGATTAAGTAGACAAAAAGTAAAAGGTATAAAAAGTTTAGCGGAACAAGTATTAAGCAAAACATTTAATCCAAAAATAATTCCAAGCATGTCAGATGAAGATGCTATAATTTATCTTTCTAATTTAAGACAAATTGGAAGATGGTCAGCTGAAATGATTTTATTGTTTACTTACAATCGTCCTAATATTTGGCCCATACAAGATATTGGTTTATTAAGAGCTATTTCAAAAAATTATAATAAGAAATATTTACCACCAGAATCTTATGTAAGGTTACTGAATAAAAAATTTTCACCATATTGTTCAGTTGCTACTTGGTATTTATGGAGAAGCATTGATCCCGAACCAATACAATATTAAGTACCTTCGACTATTTGATGATTTCTAATAACACTATTACCTAAGATAGCATGCGCAGCTTGATATTCTTCTGAGTAAAAAAATTTTTTAGCTATATCCAATGTTTCAAATTCGATTACTACTGTTCTAACAAATTCTTTTCCTTCAGTTGTAATTTTATTTCCTCCTCTTACCAAAAAAACACCCTTGTATTTATCAACAGCACTTTTTGATTTTGATGCATAATTATTTAAAAGTTCTTGGTCTTTTATATTTTCGTAAACACAAACAACGTAGCCTTTTTTCATTTAATCAATTTATTTTTTTATTTTTTAGAGTTCAATAATAATTTGTTAAACTCCAGAACAAGTTGAGAAACAATTGAGAGAGCTATTTCAGGACCAGATTTTCCTCCAAGTTTAATGCCTATTGGGCCGTGTATGGAAGCTATTTCTTCTTCAGTAAATCCACTCTCCTTTAATCTTTGACATCTTTTAGTGTGAGTTTTTTTGCTTCCAAGCGCCCCAATATAAAAAAATTTATTTTTCAGTGCATGCTTTAATGCTGGATCATCTATTTTTGGATCATGAGTTAAAGTGATTAAAGCATTACTAGAGTCTGTTTGTAATTTCTTAAAAATTTCTTCAGGCCAATCATTTATAATTTTTACATTCGGAAATCTTTCTTGAGTAATAAAATATTTTCTTGGATCAACTATTGTAATTTCAAAATCTAGATTTTTAAACAAATCAACCAAATACTGAGCTATATGAACTGCTCCCACCACAATAACCTCTATTGGTTTTGTAAAATTTTGAATAAATATTTGGGTATCATCAATTATCCCATTTTTTTTTAAACTATGATAGTTCTCTATTTGCTTTTTATAACTTTCAAAATCGTTACTTAATAATTTACCAAATTCAAAAATTTCATTATTTCCATTTGTCAAATTTGTTAGTAAAGCAAATTTTTGATTAGAAGATTTTTTTTTAATTATTTCATTGATTATTTGTAATTTCACGAATTTATTTTCTCAATATAAATTTTGATTTCACCTCCACAGGCAAGGCCCACATCCCAAGCGTTGTCATCAGCTACTTTAAATTCTAATTGCTTAAATGAATTATTATTTTTTATCAAATCTAAGCATTCTTGAATTACATTTGCCTCAACACATCCTCCGGAAACGGCCCCAGAAAATTCTCCTTTGTCGTTTACTATCATGTAGCTCCCAACTGGACAAGGGGAAGAGCCCCATGTTTGAATTACTCTTGCTAGTACTACTTTTTTTTCAGACTCGAACCAGTCTTTTGCCTGTTCTAAAATTGTTCTCTTGACTTGTCTTTTCATTAAAGAAATTTATCTTTTTAGTTTTTTTTATTTATGATACCAAATTTATAGTGAAAAAATTATTTTTAAAATATTTAATATCTATCTTTATAATATTATTTTCATCAAATATGTATGTTAATGCTGATGAATTATTTAATAAAGGAAAAGAAGTTTTTCTCGGAGCTGGTAATTGTGCAGCATGTCATATGCTCTCAGATGCTGGATCTAACGCAATGGTTGGTCCAAATCTAAATGAAATCAGACCTGATATACAAAGGATTATAATGGCAGTTAGAAACGGTATAGGAGTGATGCCTGCAATGGAGGGTATGCTAACTGACAAGGAAATAGAAGCAGTTGCTCACTATACTTCTATAGCTGCGGAGCAATAATAAAAATTTTAACTATAATTTTTTATCCAATGTTTAGCTATATCTACTCTTTTGCAAATCCAAATATCCTTAAATTTTTCAACGTAATTTAAGAATTTTTTTAGGGACTGTATTCTACCAGGTCTTCCGATTAATCTACAATGTAAGCCAACCGACATCATCTTTGGTGATGTTTTTCCTTCCTCATAAAGAGCATCGAAACTATCTTTTAAATAATTGTAAAATTGATTACCTGAATTAAATCCTTGATTGGTTGCAAATCTCATATCATTGTTATCAAGTGTATAAGGAACCATGAGTTGTTTTTTGTTACCTTTTTTAATCCAATAGGGAAGATCATCACTGTATGTATCGCTACAGTATAAAAAATTACCATTATCAATAACTAAATCTAAAGTATTTATGCTACACCTACCAGTGTACCAACCAGCGGGTTGATTACCAAAAATCTTTTTTATAGAATTTACTGCAAGCTTCATATCATTCTTCTCTTTCTTCTTTGATACATTTTGATAATCAATCCATCTCCACCCATGACTAGCAACTTCATAATTTGCTTTTTTTATTGCTGAACAAACTTCTTTATTTCTTTCCAATGCCATACCAACTCCAAAAACAGTAAGTGGAATTTTTTTTTTATTAAATAGATCGTGAATTCTCCAAAATCCTCTTCTTGATCCATATTCATAAATCGATTCCATATTTAAGTGTCGACCTTTAATTGGTTTTGCTCCTATAATTTCTGATAAAAATACTTCTGAAGTTTTATCACCATGAAGAGTACAATTCTCAGCTCCTTCTTCATAGTTTAGTACAAATTGCAAAGCCAACTTTGCATTACCAGGCCATTTTACCTTAACTTTTTTGGATCCATACCCTACCAAATCTCTTGGATATTTTTTTTTCATTTTTTTAAAATAATTTTATCTTTTTTAAATTTAAAAATAACAAGATTGTTTCCTTTTCCCTTTCTATCAACAATTAGAAAATTCATATTTTTCGTAGAAATAAGTGGAAAGTGCCAAATACCAGCATTGTAATTAATTCCAGTTTGTTTAGGTACCAAAAAGGATTGGATTTTGTTTATATCTGGTTTATCTCCTCTTGGTGCAACAAATACTAAAAATTTTGTATCCTCCATTGGTATAAAGGCTTGGCTTCCCAAAGGATGTTTTTCCATCATATCAATTTTCATAGGAAATTTTCTTTTTTTTGCTTTAAAAATACTAACTATTGCTTTTCCTTTTTTTTTAGAAGTATCTATATTGACTAAATTATGAAATCTTTTTGCATAACCATCATTAATATTTATAGGATTTTTTCTAGATGTATCTATTAATTGACCAAATTTAGAAAAATTTTTTTTAGTAATTTTTTTTGCTTTTATTACTTTCATTTCACAAAATTTCCGAATGCTCTTATTCTTGAAATTCCACCATCTGGATAAATATTTATTTTAAGATAATTTTCCTTATTTCTGTTAATTAAGAATTTTTTAAAAATATGTTTCCTGTGAGCTGACAGTTTTGACTTATTTAAAATAAACTTCCAATTTTTTGAATTATTGACAATTGATTTATTGGACAGATCTTTTGATATACTTGCAGTTTGAATTGAACAACTATCAGGATAGTTCCCCTTAAAATGATGGGTATCTATCTCTAGTTTTTTTATTAATCCTGGTTTTCCAAATTTTATTATAAGCCAATCAAAGTTTTTTCCTCTACTTCTTCTTGTTTCCCAACCATCTCCCATATTTCTTCCTTTCCCAGGTGCTATTATATTTTCTGCTCTACCAAAATGTTCATTATTACAACCAATAATTGAAGCGCCATTTAAAACAGAAGTAAGGTTGATAGTTTTATTACTTAAATAGTTTTTTTCCATTTCAATTTTTCCATAAAGTCTTAATCTTGCAACTCCACCATCTGGAAATATGTTTAGTCTTATATAATTAAAAACAGATTTGTTTTTTGATTTAAAGCTATGGTTTCTGCTTGGTCCAAGTTTTTTTTTGTTCAGTAAAGAAATCCATTTTGTTTTTTTGCTTGGTTTATTCTTACTGAAACAACCCTCCACTGAAGCATGGGTAGGTTGATTTCCATTGAAGTGCGTTGTGTCAATATCTATATCAAATATCTTTCCAGGTTTACCAAGTTTTAAAATCAAATAATCAAAACCTTTTGATCTTCTTCTTCTTGTTTCCCATCCATCCATCCATTTACCATGTTTGTCAAATAGTCCATCTTTAAAAATTGGAGCCTCGATGTTTAATATTCTGTGAGCAGCCGCAAAAAAATCATCAGTCTTATATATAATTTTAGATCCAATTCTCGGATCAGCTAAATTAATCATTTTTGCACTTATAAATTTTTTCATTTTTTACTTATTTCATTCAGGCGAAAGGTTGCAATTTTTTTTACTTGTTTTTTCGCTTCAAGGAATTCACTTTCTACATCACTTTGTATTCTTTGTCTAAAATTATCCAAAATTTCATTTTTATCTTTACCTTTTACGGCAATTATAAAAGGAAAATTAAACTTTTTTTTATATTCTGAATTTAATTTTTTAAATTCCTCATATTCATCATTTGAACATTGGTTTAATTTTGCAGAAGCTTGTTCTGATATAGACTCCGAAGTCATTTTTTTTGCCACAGCAAGTTCTGGATGTGCATTTAAAATCTCTAAAATTTTGTTTTTTTCGTAATTTTCATAAATTTCAAGCATTTTAAACACAATATCTTCAAAGTTTTTAAATGGTTTTGACTCAAAAGCTTCCACAGCAACTGATTCAGTTTTTTCAAAAACATTGCCAAATACAGACAAAAAATCAGACTTGTTAAGATCGTTAATGTTATCTATTGTTCTCATATAACTTTAAATAATTTAATTTTGAAATTAAATGATACTATAATTTTATGACTAAGCTCACAACTCATGTTTTAGATGTATATTCTGGTAAACCTGGCAAAGGTATATTAGTTGAGTTGTTTTATATTAGTAATTCAGAACGAAAAAAATTAACGTCAACAAAACTCAATGATGATGGTAGAGCGAGTTCTCCATTAGCAGAGGGAGATATTTTTGTTAAGGGTAAATACGAATTAGTTTTTTACATTGGTGATTATTTTAAAAATATGTCATCAGTAAGCGATATACCATTTTTGGATGATGTAATTATTAGATTTGGTATTTCAGATCCTTCACAACATTATCATGTACCTTTATTAGTATCACCATGGAGTTATTCTACTTATAGAGGCAGTTAAGTGATATCAAATTCAGTAAAGTTCCTTTTAAACGATAAAATTTTAGAAATTAAAAACCCAGATCCAAATCAAACAATTCTTAATTATATTAGGACTGAATTAAAAAAAACTGGAACTAAGGAGGGATGCTCAGAAGGCGGTTGTGGTGCATGTACTATTGTTTTAGGTGAGTTAGTTAGTAATGACATAAAATATAGTTCAATTAATTCTTGTATTTCTTTTGTACCATCTTTGAATGGCAAACAACTTTTGATTGTAGAGGATTTGGTCTCTAAAGATGGGAAGCTTCATCCAGTTCAAGAGGCTATGGTGAAATTTCACGGTTCACAATGTGGATTTTGTACACCAGGGTTTGTTATGTCTTTGTTTTCAATGTTTAAGAATAATAAAAGCTACAATAGCGAATTAATAACAGACTCTATTTCAGGAAATTTATGTCGTTGCACAGGCTATAGACCTATTATTGATGCTGCTAAAAGTTTGAATAAGATAAGTAAGACAGATGAGTTTAGTAAAAATAAAAACAAAACTATAAAATTATTAAAAACTATCAAACCAAATAATATATTTATTAAAAAAGATGATAAAGTTTACTTCTCTCCTAAAAACGTAAAAGAATTAAAAAATATAATCAAAAATAACTCTAATTTTAATTTTCTTGCAGGCGGAACAGATTTATCTTTAACAGTTACAAAAGAAAGAAAAGAAATTCCATTTATAATAGATTTAAAAGAGATTAAAGAATTAGATTTTATTAAAGTAAATAAAAAATATATAGAAATTGGTGCAGCTACTCCTTTAATTAAGTTTGAAAATGAAATAAAGAAATATTATTCAGATTTTTACTCTGTTTTGAAGAGATATGGTTCTGTTCAAATTAGAAATGTAGGTACCATTGGAGGCAATATTGCTACAGCATCTCCAATCGGAGATTCATTACCAATTTTATTGTCTTTAAATGCTGAGATCATAATTGAGAGTTTTAATAAACTAAAAGTTATACCAATTAATAATTTTTTCTTAGATTACAGAAAAACCAAACTAAAAAGAAAAGAATTTATAAGATCAATTAAAATCCCATTATTTAAAAAAAATATATTTAAAGCATTTAAAATTTCAAAAAGATTTGATGATGATATTTCTTCTGTATGTGGCTCTTTTAATTTTGAAATCAATAATAATCAAATTAAAGAGGCATATATTGCATATGGAGGTATGGCTGCAGTACCAAAAAGAGCTAAGGCATGTGAGAAAGTACTTAAAAATATGCCTCTTAATATTAATACTTTTGACCATGCAAAAAATTATTTAGAGGAAGATTTAAGTCCTATTGGAGATATGAGAGCAAGTAAAGAATACAGGTTAGAGATAGCAAAAAATTTATTAATGAAATGTTTTATAGAAATAAATTCTAATAAGTTAACTAGAGTTAATTAAATGAGTAAAGATAACATTATTGGAGATATAAGACCACACGATAGTGCTTACAAACATGTAAGTGGATATGCAGAGTATACTGATGATATTGTTGAACCAAAAAATACAATTTATGGTGCAATTGGTTTAAGTAAAAAAGCACACGCAAAAATTAAAAAAATTGATTTAACTGAAGTAAAAAGTAGCAAAGGTGTTATTTCAGTAGTTACACACAGTGATATTCCTGGACGAAATGATGTTGGGCCTGTTTTTGATGGAGATCCTATTTTTCCAACAAATAAAGTTGAGTTTTATGGTCAACCCTTGTTTGCAGTAGCAGCTGAAACAACAGAATTAGCTAGAAAAGCTGTATTAAAAGCCAAGGTTACTTACAAAGATTTAAAACCAGTAATTACAATAAAAGAAGCCTTAAATAAAAAACAGTTCTTATTTAAGCCTAGAAAAATAAAAAGAGGTAATGCTTCAAAAAAAATAAAAATTTCGAAAAATACTTTGAAAGGTAACTTCACAACAGGAAGTCAAGAACACTTTTATCTAGAGGGTCAAGCGGCTTTTGTAATTCCTAAGGAAGATGATAATTTTTTAGTTTATAGCTCAACACAACATCCTTCAGAGACACAACAATTAATTGCAAAAATGTTCAATCAAAAAAGTAATTCAATTAATGTTGAAGTAAGAAGAATTGGAGGAGGATTTGGTGGTAAGGAAACAAATTTCATGACAGCTTGTATTTGTGCTTTATTGGCTAATAAATCAGGACAACCTGTAAAATTAAGATTAGATAGAGATGACGATATAATTCTAACTGGTAAAAGGCATGAGTTTTTTTCTGAGTATGAAGTTGGTTTTAATGATGAAGGAATTATAGAAGGATTAAAAATAAACTTGTCGTCAAATTGTGGAATGTCACCTGATCTATCAGCGGCTATAAACGAAAGAGCTTTGCTTCATATAGACAATGCATATTATATTTCAGATATTGAGGTGATAAATAATTTATGTAAGACAAATATTCCAACCTCGACTGCATTCAGAGGATTTGGTGGAAATCAAGGAATGATGGCAATAGAGAATGTTATAGATAATATTTCAAGGTATTTAAAAAAAGATCCACTTGAAGTAAGAAAGAAAAATTTTTATCAAAAAGATAAAAATAATGTAACTCATTATGGAATGACAATTGAAGATAACGTCATTAATGAATTATTTAAAAATTTGGAAAATAAATCAAATTACAAGAAAAGATATTCCGATATAAGAAAATTTAATGAAGTAAACAAATTTCAAAAGAGAGGCATTGCAATCACGCCATTGAAATTTGGTATTTCGTTTACAACAATTCATTTAAATCAAGCTGGAGCACTTGTTCATATTTATACAGACGGAAGCATATATTTGAACCATGGAGGTATAGAAATGGGTCAAGGAACACATACAAAAATAGCTCAATTGGTAGCAAATTCATTGGGATTACCCTATGATTTAGTTCATATTTCATCTACTAATACGTCTAAAGTTCCAAACACATCAGCAAGTGCAGCCTCATCAACCACTGATTTGAATGGAGCAGCAGCGCTAAATGCAGTAGCAAAAATTAAGTTAAATTTAGAAAAATTTATTAAGAAAAAATATAAAATTTACAATCAGGAAGCAGTTTATAAAGATCAACATATAATATTTGGAAATAGGCAGTTTGAATTTAAAAGTATTATTCAAGAGGCATATTTAAATAGAATTTCTCTTTCATCCTCAGGTTTTTATTCAACACCAAAAATTAATTTTGATAAAAAAAAATTTAGAGGTAGGCCATTTTACTATTTTTGTTACGGTGCAGCAGTTTCAGAAGTAACTATAGACACACTAACTGGTGAAAATGTATTAGAAAGAGTTGATATTTTGCATGATGCTGGAAAACCAATAAATCCAGCACTTGAATTAGGTCAGATTGAAGGTGGGTTCGTACAAGGACAAGGATGGTTGACAATCGAGGAACTTAATTGGAAATCAAATGGACAAATTACAACTTTTTCTCCATCAACATACAAAATACCTGCAGTAAGCGATATACCAAAAAAATTTAACGTAGAGATTTTTAAAGAAGGTATAAATAAAGAAAACGTTGTTAATAAAGCCAAGACAACTGGTGAACCACCTTTGATGCTAGCAATGAGTGTTTTTTATGCAATTAAAGATGCAATTGCTTCAATTGGAAATTATCAAATTGCACCCGAACTTAATGCACCAGCAACTCCTGAGAGGATCTTAATGAGTGTTAATAAAATTAAACAAAAATTAAAAAATCTAAATGGAAGATAAAAAAAAATTTATGGCAAAAGCCATTGAGCTCTCCATAAATAGTGCAAATACTACTGGTGGGCCTTTTGGAAGTGTCATAGTCAAGGACAATAAGATTATTGCAGAAGGCTCTAATAAAGTGACTTCTTCAAATGACCCTACTGCTCATGGTGAAGTTGTAGCAATTCGAGAAGCTTGTAAAAAATTAAATACTTTTGATCTATCAGGTTGTGAGATTTATACATCTTGTGAACCTTGTCCAATGTGTCTTTCTGCAATTTATTGGTCAAGATTAGATAAAATATATTATGCAAATACAAGAGACGATGCAAAAAAAATAGATTTTGATGACTCATTCATTTATTTAGAGATTCCTAAAAAAATAGATGATAGAAAAATAAAAATGACACAAATGCTTAGAGAAGATGCTCTAAAAGCATTTGAAATTTGGGATAAAAAAGTAGATAAAATAAAATACTGATGGAATTTTTACCTTATACTATTAAATGGTTAGAAGTAATTTTGAGATGGGGCCATGTGGTGTTCGCTATATTATGGGTAGGTAATAGTTTTTTATTTAATTACTTAGATAATAATTTAAATAAAAATATAACAAGAGATGATGTCGATGGTGAAGGATATCTGATGCATTCTGGTTTTTTTTATAAATTATCAAGATTAAAAACATCACCACCACAGGATTATTTAAATAGACTGGTAATTTTTAAATGGCAAAGTTATTTAACTTTTGTAACCGGAATGTTGCTGTTGGTTGTAATTTATTACTATAACGCAGGTGTATTAATGGTTGATAAACGTGTTTTGTTAATGCCTCCTAGTTATGCAATTATTCTTTCACTTCTATCATTAATTATTGCATGGTTTATTTATGATCGTTTGTGTAAATCTAAATTGATTGAAAATAACGTATTATTTATTTCTATAGCAATTATTTTACTAACCGCTGTCTCTTTTGGTTTGACTAAATTATTTGGTCCAAAATTCGCAATTTTAAGTGTTGGATTGATTATAGGTACCAATATGTTTGGAAATGTTTTTACTGTAATTATACCTAATCAAATGAATATTATTAGTAGTAGTGAAAGGGGCGAAAAATTTGATATGAGCTTATCATTAGCCGCCAAACAAAGATCAATTCATAATAATTACTCGACTTTTTTAGTCCTATTTATAATGCTTTCAGGACATTCAAGTTTTTTAGTCTATCATAAGTACAACTGGTTAATTTTAGTTGCGATAGGCGTTATTACAGCAGTTGCTAGACATTATTTCAATTTAAGGGGAAGAAACATTCATAAGTTGTATCTTCTTATTTCTTCAATAATTGCACTTATCATTCTTGCAGTTTTGGTTTTATTATTTAAATAAGTAAATATAAAAATTTATGCCAGAAAAATTAATTGTTAATTG
The DNA here is from genome assembly GCA_902595105.1 of uncultured Pelagibacteraceae bacterium. Taxonomy (GTDB): domain Bacteria; phylum Pseudomonadota; class Alphaproteobacteria; order Pelagibacterales; family Pelagibacteraceae; genus Pelagibacter. The sequence continues at coordinate 1,063 of CACJPA010000023.1, read as the reverse complement.
GGATGAGTACAATCAGACGGTTGAAAAATTGGCAATCCAAATTCATGAGAGTGGATATAAGCCAACAATATTGATTGGTATTATGCGTGGAGCTGCTCCAATGATTGATGTGTTAAGTAGAATTTTCAAATTAAAATGTGCATACCTTGCTGTTGAGTCTTATAGTGGCAAGGGAGTAGAGGATGAACAAGGCGATATTGTCTTCTCAAGAGAAATGAGTTCTATCGCACCAAATATGGGTGGTAGGATACTTCTATGTGATGATTTATCAGATACAGGAATTACATTTAATAAAAGTATAGATTGGTTAAAAAAATATGAACCTATTAAAGATAAAATAGAAGACATAAAAACTGCAACATTATTTAAAAAAAAGAAATCAACATTCGAGCCAGACTTTTGTGCAAATAAACTTCCAGATAATCCTTGGATAGTACAGCCCTTTGAAATTTATGAAGAATTAAGGATTGAAGAAATCAAAAAAAAACATCAGATATAAAAAAAAGGCCAGTTAAAAAACCGGCCTTTTAAATTTTTTAAATGAAAACTTATTACTTAGGTATATCTCCTTCAACACCTTTAACGTAAGTCATCATTCCTGCAAGCATTCCATCATCTGCAGTTTTTCCTTCAGCAACCATTAAATTACCTTTCTGGTCATAAATTGGTCCTGTGAAAGAATGAACTTTACCAGATGCTAAATCTGCTTGAAGTTTTTTAACTTTTGATCTTAGGTCGGCTGGCATTTGTGAATCTAAATCTGATATCACCACCATACCGTCTCCAATACCATGCCAAGTATCTTTTTGGTTCCATGTACCGTTCGCAACAGCTTTAACTCTGTCTACGTAATATGGGCCCCAATTGTTTTCAACTGAAGTCAATACAGCTTTAGGAGCAAACTTGTCCATATCACTTGCTTGTCCAAAAGCATATACTCCAGCTTTTTCCGCAATTTGAACAATAGCAGTACTATCTGTATGTTGAGCAATTACATCAGCACCTTGATCGATTAAAGCTTTTGCTGCTTCTGCTTCTTTACCTGGATCGTACCAAGTGAAAG
>CACJPA010000022.1 GCA_902595105.1 uncultured Pelagibacteraceae bacterium | reverse complement strand
GGATCAAAATTAATTACACCTATTTTTGAATTATATTTTTTTTTATACGATAGAGCTAATTTAAATAATTTCTGATGTCCTAAATGAAGACCATCAAAATTTCCAATTAAAATAATTGAATTTTTATGGTAATTTTTAATATTGAAATTTTTATATAACTTTACCATTTTAATTCTGTTTGAGTAAAATTAACAATAGCTTCATACTCCTTTGAAACTTCAGTAACTCCTTTTTTATGTATCTCTTCTTTATGAATTCCATTGCAAACCAACAAGGAATGGTAATTTAATAAATTAGCACCTTTTATATCTGTATTTAAATTATCACCAATTGCCAAAACTTTCTTACCAACATTATCAATAGATTGATTGTAAACCTCTGCATGAGGTTTACCAAAATAAATTACTTCTCCACCCATTTTTTCAAAAATCATAGCAACTGAGCCTGCACACAATTCTCTAATATTTCCTCGATCAACAATTAAATCAGGGTTAGTACAAATCATTTTTTTTGTTGTGTGTTTTTCAAGTAAGTTTTTATAATAATTTAAATCATTTTCATGGTCATCGAATAAACCTGTGCAAAGTAAATATTCACTTTGATTTAGTTCAGTTGATTTATTATTTTTAAATTCATTGAATAAATCAAAATCTCTTGGAGGACCTATATGGAAAAAGTTCTTAGATTTGAAAGATATTTTTAAAAATTTTAAAGCTGCCTCTCCTGAGGTAAAAACATGCTCTCTCAAATCTTGACTCATGCCCATTTTTTCTAAAAATTTATTAACTGTAGCATTTGGTCTTGGAGCGTTAGTTAAAAGAACAAAACTTTTATTTTTTTTCTTTAGTTTGTTAAGAGTTACTATTGCTGAATTATGTAGTTTGATGCCATTATGAATGACCCCCCATAAATCTATGTAAAAAAGGTCATAATTATCAGCAATTGACTGGAGGCCATCTAAGTCTAAATTTTTAGTCATTATTTTACCTATAAACCATAATATCTATATTTTCCTAGCATAATTACTCTGAAAAGAATCTATAATCTTGAAATAGGCTACGAAATATCTATATGAAGCTCATATTTATATAGAATTATAAAGGAGATTTATGAAGTTTAAACCGTTACATGACAGAGTATTAATCGAAGTTTTAGACAGTAGTGAAAAAACTGCTGGTGGAATAATTATACCAGATACAGCTCAAGAAAAACCTCAAGAAGGAAAAGTAGTTGCTGTTGGTGGTGGAGCTAAAACAGAAGATGGAAAAAAAATTCCAATGGATGTTAAAGTTGGTGACAAAGTTTTATTTGGCAAATGGTCAGGCACCGAAGTCAAAATAGATGGCAAAGAATATAGCATAATGAAAGAGTCCGACATTATGGGTATTTCAACAAAGTAATTTAATTTAAAGGAGAAAACAAAATGGCAAAAGTTGTTAAATTTGATGCTGAAGCAAGAGCGGCTATGATTAGAGGAGTAAATATCTTAGCTGATACTGTTAAAGTAACTTTAGGTCCTAAAGGAAGAAACGTAGTAATGGATAAATCATATGGTGCACCTAGAATTACTAAAGACGGTGTTTCTGTTGCTAAAGAAATTGATCTTGAAGACAAATTCGAAAACATGGGTGCGCAGATGGTTAAAGAAGTTGCCAGCAAAACAAATGATGAAGCTGGTGACGGAACAACTACTGCAACTATTCTTGCACAAGCTATTGTTAAAGAAGGTGTGAAATATGTAACCGCTGGAATGAATCCTATGGATGTAAAAAGAGGAATTGATGCTGCTGTAGAAACAGTAAGAGATAGTTTAGTTGCTTCTGCAAAAAAAGTTAAAGATAGTGACGAAATTGCTCAAGTTGGAACTATTTCATCAAATGGTGACAAGGAAATTGGAACCATGATTGCAAAAGCAATGCAAAAAGTTGGAAATGAGGGAGTAATTACTGTTGAAGAAAACAAAGGTATTGAAACTGAATTAGACGTAGTAGAAGGTATGCAATTTGACAGGGGATATCTATCACCATACTTTATCACAAACAGTGATAAAATGACTACAGAGTTAGAGAACCCGTTCATTCTTTTACACGAAAAAAAATTAACTAACTTACAGCCAATGGTTCCTCTTTTAGAGGCTGTTGTACAAGCTGGCAGACCATTAATGATTATTTCTGAAGATGTTGAAGGAGAAGCATTAGCAACTTTAGTTGTTAACAAACTTAGAGGTGGTTTGAAAGTTGTAGCTGTAAAAGCTCCTGGTTTTGGCGATAGAAGAAAAGCGATGCTTGAAGACATTGCAATCTTAACTGGTGGTCAAGTTATCTCTGAAGATTTAGGAATTAAACTTGAGAATGTTAAACTTGATGACCTTGGTTCTTGTAAAAAGGTAAAGGTTGATAAAGAAAACAGTACCATTGTTAATGGAAGTGGTAAAAAATCTGACATCGAAGCTAGATGTGCATCTATCAAACAACAAGTTGATGAAACTACTTCTGATTACGACAGAGAAAAACTTCAAGAAAGACTTGCAAAATTAGCTGGTGGAGTTGCGGTAATTAAAGTTGGTGGTGCAACTGAAGTTGAAGTTAAAGAGAGAAAAGATAGAGTAGAAGATGCATTGAATGCAACTAGAGCCGCTGTTGAAGAGGGTATTGTAACTGGTGGTGGTTGTGCACTCCTTTATGCTGCTCAAGAACTGGATAAGGTTAAAGCAAAAGGTGATGATCAAAAAGCAGGAGTGGATCTTGTGAGAAAAGCATTAGAAGCTCCTATTAGACAAATTACCAAGAATGCTGGTGTAGATGGATCGGTGGTAGTCGGTAAATTGTTAGAGCAAAAGAAAAAAACTCATGGGTACGATGCTCAAAGTGAAGAGTATTGTGATATGTTTGCTAAAGGTATCATAGATCCTGTTAAAGTTGTAAGAACTGCTCTACAAGACGCTGCTTCAATTGCTGGCTTATTGGTAACTACAGAAGCAATGATTGCTGACAAACCAGAGGAAAAAGATGCTGCTGGTGGAATGCCTGGTGGTATGCCTGGTGGTATGGGCGGTATGGGAGGAATGGGTGGAATGGGAATGTAATACTCATTTCGGTCATCGAAAAATTCAAAAAGGGCAGTTTTTACTGCCCTTTTTTTTTGTTTAACTAAAAATCATTAGTGAGGAAGGAGTGAGGAAGAACCCTTGTGGTTTTTTTTATTAATTAAAATTTATATTTTTAGATATAATATAATTACCTACTACTTCATGACCCTTGGGTAAAAACTTAATTTTATCGAATAAATCTTCAAGTTTAATTTCATTAAATTCTGAATTAAAAATTTTAAGATTATTTTCTTTAAGAAATTTCGTAAATGAAATTAATAAATTATTGTGATTCAAAACCATTTTAATTGAAAATTCAAAAAAAATAAAAACATCATACTTTTTTATTGTTTTTTTCATGCCCTGAAGTGCTAAGAATTCATAACCCTCTACATCCATTTTTATTATAATTTTTTTTTTCGGAATTATTTCACCGTCATCAATTAAATTATCTATTGAATTAATTAATATTTTCTTACCTGAATATTTATTACTAATTTCGTATAAGCCTGAATTATCATAATTTTTTATATCATCGTTAAAAAAAGCCGTTTTATGTTTTTCTCCTACTCCAAGATTAAAATGTTTAATATTTTTAATATCGTTTAATAAAATATTATCCTTCAATTGATTTAATGCTTTTTTTGAAGGATCAAAACAATAAACGTTTATTTTGTTTTTAAGTTTAGCGATAGGTATAGAATATGCCCCATAATTACAACCAATATCAATAAATATAGTATTATCATTTTTTATTTGGTTTGTTATCATTTCAACACTATCTTTATCCCATATTTCAAGATTTTTTATCATCCATCTACTTATTTCTTTTTTTTGAGGATAGGCATAAAATTTATATTTCAAAAAATTCAAAACTATTCTTTTTTTTAAAAAAAACTTAAAAAGTTTAAATATGATTTTATTTAAATATAGAAAATTATTTCTTATTAGAAAATTTAATATTATTTCATACATAAAATTGTAATATACATTTAACTTATTTTATAAAACAAAAGTATTACTGAGATAATATTATGTCAAAAAGATATAGTGGCAAATCATTTAAAGATTCAAGTGTAAAAAAGAAACCTAAATTAAGTTTTAAAGAAAAAAGGAAACTTAAAAAAAATAAACAAAAAAAAGCCTAACTAATCATAGGTTATTCAAATTAATCAAGCCAGTCATGAGTTTTTTTAAGTTTTAATATCAAATTAAATATGTATAAGAGCGACATTTTATGAGCAACAATATAAGAAACATCACAATCATAGCCCATGTCGACCATGGGAAAACCACTTTAATTGACAACTTAATGAAACAAAGTGGATCATTTAGAGAAAATGAAGTTGTTGATGAAAGATTAATGGACTCAGGCGAACTTGAGAAGGAAAGAGGAATTACAATACTTGCAAAACCTGCATCTATAAACTGGAATAATTCAAGAATAAATATCATTGATACACCTGGCCACAGAGACTTTGCAGCAGAAGTTGAAAGAGTTTTAAGTATGGCTGACGGAGCTCTTTTATTAATTGACTCTGCAGAGGGAGTTATGCCTCAAACAAAATTTGTTTTATCGAAAGCATTAAAACAAGGTTTAAAACCAATAGTAGTTATCAATAAATTAGATAAAGCGGATCAAAGAGCAAATGAAGTCTTGGATGAAACTTTTGATCTGTTTGTAAGTTTAGATGCTAATGAAGAGCAATTAGATTTTCCTGTGTTGTATGCAAGTGGAAGATCAGGATGGGCAGATAATGAAGTAGATGGACCAAGAGAAAATTTAAATCCATTATTAGACTTAATAGTAGAACACGTCAAACCAGCTGATTTAGATAAAACCAAACCTTTTGCAATGTTGTCAACATTACTTTATTCGGACAGTTTTTTAGGAAGAAGCCTAGTAGGTAGAATTGCACAAGGCACAGCAAAAGCAAATCAACAAATTAAAGCTATTAATTTAAATGGTGAAAAAGTTGATGAGGGAAAATTGACAAAGATTTTTAGATATGAAGGAACTAAAAAAGTCCCAATTGAAGTTGGAGAAGCAGGAGATATTGTTGTTGTGGCAGGATTAGAAAAAGCAAATGTTGCTGATACAATTTGTAATTTGGAAGTAAATGATCCTATACCAGCAACCCCTATAGATCCTCCAACAATGTCGATTACTATAACTGTTAATACTTCTCCGTTAGCAGGTACTGAAGGTAAAAAACTTACTAGTACACAAATAAGAGAAAGATTAGTTCAAGAGGCACAAAATAATGTTGGGATAACTTTTTCAGAAAATGAGGGTAAAGATGCATTTGTTGTAAGTGGACGAGGTGAGCTTATGTTGGAAATACTTCTTACTCAAATGAGAAGAGAAGGTTTTGAGATGACTGTAAGTCCTCCAAAAGTTTTATATAAAACAGATGCCCAAGGGAACAAATTTGAACCAATTGAAGAAATTACAATGGATTTAGATGAAGAACACTCTTCAAAAGTAATTGACTCGATGAATAGAAGAAAAGGCAAATTAATTGAGTTAAAAGATACAGGTACAAATAAGAAAAGGTTAATATTTCATGCACCTACTAGAGGTTTAATGGGATACACAAGTAGATTTCTAACTCTTACTAAAGGTGAAGGTGTAATAAATAGAATTTTTCACGACTACGGTCCTTTTGAAGGAGAAATGGAAGGTAGAAGAAATGGTGCATTAATTGCAATGGAACAAGGAAAAGCAGTAGCTTTTGCAATTTTCAACCTTCAAGCAAGAGGAGAAATGTTTGTTACACATAATGATCCAGTTTATCCAGGTATGATTGTTGGATTATCACCAAAACCAGGCGATATGATAATTAATGTCATGAAAGGAAAAAAATTAACAAATATGAGAACGCAAGGAACAGATGAAAATGTAGTTCTTACTCCTGTAAGGAAAATGTCAATAGCTGAACAACTAAGTATGCTTAATACTGATGAGGCATTAGAAATTACACCTGATTCTTGTAGATTGAGAAAAGGAATTCTTGACCCACACGAAAGAAAAAGAAACGAAAAAAATAGTGCAGCTGCCTAGTTAAAAATTTTATCTACTAAAAACAAACCTAAAGCAACGCAAGGACCTATTCCGAATGCAAATAATAAAGTTCCAACACCTACAGTTCCTCCTAAATACCATCCAATACTAACAACAGAAATTTCTAATGTCGCTCTCACAACAGCTATAGGAAAATTTGTTATTTTTTGTAATCCTATCATAAGCCCGTCTCTAGGACCGGCTCCTAAATTTGAAACTAAATATATACCCCCACCTATTCCAACCATAATGACAGAGATTACAGCTAAAATTAATTGATATATATAATTTGAAGGTGTTGGAACATACTTAATACAAAGATCAATCATAATTGCAATTATTAAAGCATTAAGAATTGTGCCCATTCCTGGTTTTTGTCTAAGTGGTATCCATAAAAGTAAAACAACAATACTTATGAATAAAGTGATAGTTCCAATACTTAAATTAACATTTAAGGAAATACCTTGAGCTAAAACACTCCAAGGAGAAGCTCCTGTGAAAGAAACAATTAACAAACCTTCACCTAATCCAAATAAAGATAAACCAAAACATAAGAAAAAAAATGTAGAAAATTTTGGTTTAAAATTTAATGGTTTTTCTGAGCTCCAATTAACTTTTGGAATTTTTTTTATTTTTAAAAACATAAATATGATAAACTATATCTATTAATGAAAAAGTTCTTAATTGTTTTACTTACTATACTTTTCTCATCAATTTCTTTAGCTCATATAGGTCATTATAACAAATTTGACAAAATAGAAATGGAGATCTTGAGAAATAATGAAGTAATTGGATATAATAATTATTTTTTTGAGAGAGACGGTGAAACAACAACAGTTAAAAATCAATATAAATTTGAAGTAAAATTACTATCTGCAACAATTTTTAAAGTGGAGGGATATGGAGAAGAAATATATTTAAATGATCGTTTAATTTCATTTCAATCAAAAACACTTCAAAATAAAAAAGAAAAATTTGTAAGCTTAAAATTAGATAAGAATAAAAAAATATTTAATATTAAAGGATCTTCATATTCGGGTGAAGCTTCTCTAAAAAATATTATTGGAAATTGGTGGAGTCACAAAATTTTACAAGCAGAAAGTCAAATAAGTCCTATTTCTGGAAGCATAAAAGAACAATTAGTTACATTTATTGGTAAGGAAAACGTTGCTATCAATGGAAAAGAATTTGAAACTAATCATTTTAAACTTACTTCTAAAGATATGACGCTTCCAGAAGACAAAAGACTTAATTTTGATATATGGCTTGATAAGAAAACTTCTGTAATAGTTAAAGTTACTTATAAAAGAATGGGAAATTGGGAGTATAGGCTTAAAAATATTGAATAATTTTATTTATTAATTTTGTTAAAAAGATCGTTTGCACTTATCCATCCTGCCTCCAACCTAGGTCCCACAAACCAATCAGCACATACCCCTAAATTAATTTTTTTGTTCCAATAACTTTTAATTTTTAAAGATTTTGAATTTGATGAATACATCCATCCATGATTTAAAGAAAATAGAATATTAGTTTTTTTAATACCAGTAAGATCAAAAAATTTATTAATTAAAATTTTTGAATTCAAATCTTTATTTTCTTTGTTTTTCATTATTTTTTTATTTGCCCACTTTGATGTACTTTGAAGTGTCCATAGATCATAAATACTTTTAAATCTTAACTTACTATTTTCTTTAGCAGCCCAACCCAAAATTTCATCATCAAATAAAAAACTACTTATATTTTTTCCAGTTTTTTTTATTTTTATCATGACTGTAATATTTGCATCCATTTTAATTTTTTTTTTGATAAATGAATGATTAATAAAATTTTTTGCTAATTTAACTAATTGAGGATACGGACATGTTAAAATAAGATTATCATAAAATTTATAGTTACCATCAGAAAAGGTAAGTTTCCATTTGTTTTTATTGTAATCAATTTTTTTTAATTCTTTTTGAAAATTACAATTAATTTTTTTTAATAAAAACTTGCTAATATCATTATTTCCTAGTCTACCAATAATTTTGTAATGGTTTTTGTTTTCTTTTATTTTTTTATTTTTAAAAATATGTCGGCCTTTCCAACTTTTTAATATTTTTTTTGCTAAGAGTTTTGTTGTAAATTTTTTAAATTCATCACTCTTAGGAGATATATATTGAACACCATGATCAAACCCAATTTTTTGATCTAACCTTTTAAATGATGATCTGCCACCAGGACCTCTTGCTTTATCATAGAGATCTACAGAATGTTTCTTATTTAATAGGTTTGCAATTGTGGCTCCAGATATTCCCGATCCAATGACACAGTAAGTGCTCATTTACCTGCAACTGTCATTCCCTCTATCATCATAGTCGGTGAGTTGACGGAATATTCAAAATCTAAATCACTAGCTAAAGTTATATTCTTGAACATATCTTTAAAATTTCCAGCAATTGTTATTTCATTTACGGGAAATTTAAATTCGCCATTTTCAATTAAGAATCCTGTTGCACCAACTGAATAGTCTCCAGTAACCAAATTACTTCCATGGCCTATTGTTTCAGTTACATAAATATGTTTTGAGTTAGTTTTTAGTAAATCTTCGAAACTAATTTTTCCATTATCAAAATATAAATTAGTTGTACCACCACATCTTCCATTTGATTTTAAATTAAGTTTCTTTCCATTGTAAGTATCGACTAAATAATTTTTTAAAATACCGTTTTGTATAAGATTTAAAGTATCTGATTTTACTCCTTCAGAATCAAAAAATTGAGATCCTACTCCTTTGATCATGTCTGGTTTATCAATTACATTTATTGTTTCTGAAAATATTTGTTCATTGATTTTATCCTTAAGAAAAGATGTTCCTCTTGCAATGGCATTTGAAGATATCGCGCCTGCAAATGCACCTGGCATTCCTTTCGCTATCCTTTTGTCAAATATAATGCTTATTTTTTCACTTCCAATTTTGTTTGGGCTTAATTTTCTTATAGTTTGCTCAGAAGCTTTTTCACCAAGTTCTTTTGCGCCTTTAATGTCTGATAGATGACGTTTGCTTGTAAATTCATAATCTCTCTCCATGCTATTTTCATCTCTTGCAACAGTTACACAAGATGCACTAAATGAAGATGATTTATATCCATTACAAAATCCATCACTATTTGCTAAAATAAAATTAGATTTATTTTCAGTAAAACTAGACTCTGTATTTACAATTTTTTCTTCTGAAGATGCAACACTCTCAAGCTCTTTTAAATACTCAATTTTTTTTTCATTATCAAAGTGTGTTTCATCATATAAATTTAAATTTTTTATTTCTTTAGCTAAAAGTTCTTTATCTGGTAAAGAATTAAATTCATCCTCAGGGGTATTTTTGGTTGTTTCAAAACATTTCTCTATCAAGGTTTTAATGTTATCATCTAACAAGTTTGACGAAGAAATTGATGATCTTTTTTTTCCTAAATATGTTTCAATGCTTATTGCTAATCCATCAGATCTATTTGACTCGTCTAAAGTATTATTTCTAAAATTGACTGTTTCTGAAATTGAATGACCAACTGTCACGCTTGATCCAGTTGCACCCAATTTTTTAGCTAAATCTAAACAATATGAAGCTTTTGATCTTAAATATTCTTGATCCTTAACCATAATTTAAAGTTTAGTTCCACCAACAGTCATTTTATCGATTAAGATTGAGGGCTGAGCAACTCCAACTGGTACACCTTGTCCAGCTTTACCACAAGTTCCAATACCAGGATCTAACATCATATCATTTCCAACCATTGAAACTTCTTTTAGAATTGATGGACCATCTCCGATTAATGTGGCTCCCTTTATTGGTGAACCAATTTTTCCATTATTGATTTCGTATGCCTCCGTACAATTAAAAACAAATTTTCCAGATGTAATATCAACTTGTCCTCCTCCAAAACTTACTGCAAAAATTCCTTTATCTACTGATTTAATCATTTCTTCTTGGGTTTGATTTCCACTCAACATCATAGTGTTTCTCATTCTTGGCAAAACAACGTGTCTATAATTTTCTCTTCTCCCTGAGCCCGTAGATTTTGTATTCATCAATCTTGCATTTAATCTATCTTGCATAAAATTCTTTAATATCCCATTTTCAATTAATACTGTTTTTTCTGTTGGTGTACCTTCATCATCAATAGTTAAACTACCTCTTCTATTATCAATTGTTCCGTCGTCAACAATCGTTACTCCTTCACTAGCAACTTTTTGGCCCATAAGATCATGAAAAGCGGATGTTTTTTTTCTGTTAAAATCTCCTTCTAAACCATGTCCAATTGCTTCATGAATTAAAATAGCTGGCCATCCAGGACCTAGAACCACCTTCATTTCTCCTGCTGGTGCAGGTTTACTTTCTAAATTGACTGATGCAATTCTAAAGGCTTCCTCACAGACTGTTTTCCAATTATCATTTTTTAAATATTCATCATAAGATTGTCTTCCACCTATTCCATATACGCCAGTTTCTTTTCTTCCGTTTTTCTCTAACATCACTGATACATTAAATCTAATTAATGGTCGGACATCCGTTAATACTTCACCACCTGATCTGATAATCTCGATAGATTTTTGTTCACCTGCAAAACTTGTAGTAACTTGCTTTACTGTATTATCTTTTTTTCTTAAATATTCATTTACTTTATTTAAAACTTCTAATTTTGAATTTAATGTTTTTTGCTCTAATGGATTAATATCTTCATAAAATTTTTTATTAGATCTTGAAATATCATGATTATACGTACCTTTCATCGACTTCAGAGTAGATTTTAAATTTTCAGAAGATTTTTTTAGTGAATCTTTTGATATTTCATTAGAGTGAGAATAAGCAACTACCTCTCCTGTAATTGCTCTAAATCCAAAACCTAAATCTGAGCTATAACTTGAGCTTTTAATTTTATTATCATCCAATAAAATTGATTCGGATTTAGTGTCCTCTAAGTATAGTTCACCATCATCGCAATTTTGCAAGGTATCAGATACTATTTTATCAGCATCTTTTCTGGATAGATCGGATTTATCAAAAAAATTACTCACTTGGTTTAAATAGTAGTTAATTATTAATTTTCAACTAATCATTTGGCGCATTTACATGTTTATTTTTAAAGTTAGTATAAATTTATGAAAGTTTATTTTAATAACTCATGCAAAATCTGCAGATCAGAAATCAATATGTATAAAAAAGAAAATATTGAGGATATTGATTGGATAGATATTACCGATAACAAAGATGCAGAAAAAGAAACTTCTAAAAATGATAAAGAGCTTTTAAGAAGATTACACATCAAAGAAAACGACCAAGTGATTGAAGGTGCAGAGGCTTTTCTTTATGTTTGGAAGAAGATACCAAAATATAAATTCTTATATAATTTTTTTAAATTGCCAGTCATATTTACTATTTTTAAATATGGTTATGAAATAGCTGCGTATTTTCTATATTTGAAAAATAAAAAACAGTTAAAAAATTAATTTAGAAAAAATATTAAAATCTGACTTAATAAAGACATTGAAAGAATAAACATAATTAAAACTACAGAGTACATAAGAGTAATAATTTTATTTCTTTTTCTTCTCAATCTTACAAAATTTTTGTCATCTAAATCCGATATATCTCTTTCACCATCAACTTCATAATCATAACTCCATCTCCAAGTTGATTGTCCTAATCTTTCATCCTGACTATTGAAGTATCTAATCCAAGCAAGTATATACTTTAACAGCACATACAAAATCAACATCCCAATTATTCCAAAAAACATAACTAATAATACTTAATTTAGATCTAATAATTAATTGTTATTTTTTTCTCTTTTTTTTGCAATTAATTGAGTTAACGAATCCACCATAGTGTCAGAAGCTTTGAATATTTCATTATTTTTAAATTCGTGAGATATATTTTTCTCAGTATTAGTTTTATCTTCAATGACTATTCCTTCATCTGGAGAATTATTTTTAATATAAATTAACAATAACCATTCTTCATCAGGAGCTTCATCCCACTTTATAAATATTTCTCCTGTCTCAAATCTTCTATCGATACATCTAAAAATAGACATATGTCTAGTAATGTGTCTCTTATTTAACTGAAAAACTAAACTACTGGCGCTTCTATAAAAACTTTCAAGGGCAAACTCAATTTTTTGTCTTGCCAATGTATATTCTTTTTCTTTCCTTAATAATGTTTCCCTGTCTTCATCACCTTGAATTTTTACTCCTAATGCCTCTACTCTCTCTCTTATTTTTTGATCTCTTATTATTCGATATTTCTCTTTTAACTTCTCAATTCTCTGTTGAAGTCCTGCATAATCTTCTCTTTTTTCTTTTAATGAAATTTTTTCTAATTTTTCTAATTCTTTAACTTCCCTTACTCTGAATTTTTCAATCTGTTTTTCTAATTTTAATTGTTGTAAAAATTTCTTTTGCTTTTCAGCTTGTTCAATTCTTAATAAAGCCTGCTCTTTTCTTAAAAATAATTTAATTTCCTTTGTTCTTTGTTTTTCTAATCTTATCTCTTCTTTTAATACTTGTTCATTTAGTTTTAATTTTAGTTCTCGCTCCTTCTGCCTTGCTTCCTGTAAAGCTAGTTTTTCCTGTCTTTCTTGCTCATGTTTTTCGAGTTTAATTCTTCTTTGTTCATCTTTTTTAAGAACTTTGTAGTTACTGATTGTTTCAGAAATTTTATCAAAAAAAGCTTGGATATATTTTTCTATGTTAAGATTTATTTTTAAT
>CACJPA010000021.1 GCA_902595105.1 uncultured Pelagibacteraceae bacterium | reverse complement strand
AACTCCAACAGCAGCAGGTAATCCATATCCCATAGTTCCCAATCCCCCTGAAGTCATCCATCTATTTGGTTTATTAAATTTATAATGTTGAGCAGCCCACATTTGGTGCTGACCAACTTCTGTTGTTACATAAGTGTCTTTATCTTTGGTTAACTCATAAAGTCTTTGAACAGCATACTGAGGTTTTATACTATCTTCGCTATTTATAAAATTTAAAGAATTTTTATTTCTCCATTTTTGAATTTGTTCCCACCATTTTGCAATATTTGGTTTATTAGATTTACCATTACCATTTTTCTTTTTAACAATGGTTTTATTAACTCTATCAATTACCTTTGAAACATCCCCTACTATTGCAAGATCGACTTTAATAATTTTATTAATTGAAGATGGATCAATATCAATATGAATTTTTTTTGAAAAAGGAGAAAACTCATCAATTTTTCCAGTAATACGATCGTCAAATCTTGCTCCGATATTTATTAATAAATCACAGTCATGCATTGCATTATTTGCTTCATATGTTCCATGCATTCCAAGCATTCCTAAAAACTGATTATCATCTCCAGGATATGCTCCTAGACCTTGTAAAGTTGAGGTAATCGGAAATCCTGTTAATTCAACAAATTTTCTAAGAGCTTCACTGGCTTTTGGTCCTGAATTGATCACACCTCCACCACTATAAATAATTGGCTTCTTTGCTTTATTAATTAAATTAATTAACTGATCAATTTCATCAGCTGAAAACTTATTGTGAGATTTTCCTTTTAAACTTTTTTCTTTTTTTGGTTTTTTATATTTTGCTTTTGCAAATTGAATATCTTTTGGAATGTCAATTAATACTGGACCTGGTCTTCCAGTTGTTGCAACTCTGAAAGCTTCATGCATAACATCTGAAAGTTCATTGATATCTTTTACTAACCAGTTGTGCTTTGTACATGGTCTTGTAATTCCTGTTGTGTCACATTCTTGGAATGCATCTGTACCAATTAGGTGTGTTGGAACTTGACCTGATATACAAACCATTGGAACTGAGTCCATGTATGCATCAGTTAAAGCAGTGACTACATTGGTTGCACCAGGGCCTGATGTAACTAAAACAACACCTGGTTTTCCTGATGATCTTGCGTAACCCTCTGCAGCATGACCTGCACCTTGTTCATGTCTTACAAGAATATGTTTGATTGATGGATGATTTTTTAATTCATCATATATTGGTAGTACAGCACCACCAGGATAGCCAAAAATATGATTTACCTTTTGATCTTCAAGGCACTTAAATACAATTTCTGCTCCGCTTAATAATTTTGGCATTTTGCAATCTAGCTGAAGTTGTGCTGATTGGTCAAGGTTAGAATGGAAAAATTAAATTTTTTTTTAAAAATTTATTTATCTCAAATGGCTTTAGCTTAATCCAATCACTCATGTGACTACGGGCCCAAGTTCTTTGCCTTTTGGCGTATTGTCTAGTTTTTATTGATATTCGTTCTTTAATTTCATGAATTTTTTTTTCTTTAGCTAAATATTCCTGAATTTCATTTATTCCAATCGCTTTGTAAGCAGTCATTTGTTTTTTAATTTTGAGTTTTAAAAATCTTTTAACCTCATTCACAGCACCCATTTTAATCATTTTTCCAGTTCTTTGATGAATTCTTTCAACCAATTCATCACGTGGATAATCAATATAAATTTTGAAAAAATCCTCTTCTAAATAATTTGATTTAGTGTTTTTGAACCAATCATGAAGAGATTTCTTTGTGAATTTTTTTACTTCAAATGCTCTTATTGATCTTTGAGTATCAGTAGGATTAATTTTATTTTTTGAGAGAGGGTCTAGTTTTAATAATTGCTTGTAGAATTTATTTTGGCCGATTTTTTTGTTTAGATTTCGAATTTGATTTCTAAACTTTATTGGAATGTTTGGAATTTGAACCAAACCATCAGTTAATGCTTTGAAATAAAGCCCAGTTCCTCCAACAAGAATTGGAATTTTTTTTCTTTTTTTAACTTCAATTATTTTTTTATTTGCAATTTTAAGCCAATCACCAGTTGAAAAACTCTTCTTCGCATCTTGGAAACCATATAGATGATGTTTGATTGATTGATAGTTTTTTGGGCTGGGTCTTGCAGACAAAATTTTAAGTTGCTTATAAACTTGCATACTATCAGCATTAACAATTTCCCCTTTAATTTTTTTTGCAAGTTTAATTGCAAAACTTGATTTTCCAGATGCTGTGGGTCCTGAAATTAAAATTATCTTGGATTTTAAATCCATTACTAATCTAATTTAACGCCAATGTATCTTCGTTGATTTTGATTGTTGTAAATTGCAATTAAAATAGTTTTTTGATTTGAGTTTATTGCTTTTTGAGTAATTTCTCTTAAATCATCTGCTGACCTAATTTTTTTCTTCTGAGCTTCAATAATAATACTATTGATCTCAATTGAATTTACTAAAGGACTATTATTAGCCATATTAGTAATTACTAATCCTGTGATTTGATTTGGTAATTTACGTTTTTTTATGTCCTCTTTGGTTAAAGGTCTTACTGATATTCTTAAACTCTCAATAATTTCATCCGAATTATTTTCATCTTTTTTTGGATTTTCACTTACTTTAAAATCATCAGATGTTTCCAATCTTCCTAACAAAACTTTTTTAGTTATTTCTTTTTTATTTCTCCAAATTTTTACATCTACGTTTTTTCCAACATCTGTTCTTGCAACAATTGCTGGTAACTCTTTCATTTGCTTAATCTCAACCCCGTTAAACTCTAAAATTATATCTCCAGCTTGAATACCAGCTTTTTCAGAAGGGCTATTTTCAGCAACACTAGCAACTAAAGCGCCTCTTGGTTTATCTAATTCTTCAGCCTCAGCAATTTCTTTTGTAACATCTTGAATTCTTACACCTAACCAACCTCTTTTTGTTTCACCAAACTCAATTAGTTGTTTAATTACTTGTTGGGCACTATTAGATGGAATAGAAAATCCAATACCAATAGAACCATTTCTTCCTAAAATGGCCGTATTAATTCCAATTACATTTCCTTCCATATCAAATAAAGGTCCTCCTGAATTTCCTGAATTGATCGATGCATCTGTTTGAATAAAATCTTCATATCTTGATAACCCAATCGATCTGTTTCTTGCTGAAATAATTCCAGCAGTCACTGTTCCACCAAGACCAAATGGATTTCCAATCGCTAACACCCAATCACCAATTCTTGCTTTATCAGAATCCCCAAAACCAACAGGTTTAAATTTTTCTTCTGTTTCTAATTGTAATACTGCAATATCCATCAAAGGATCAGCACCAAGAACCTTTGCTTTATATTCTTGGTCTCCATTTACTCTAACAATTATATCATCAGCATCTTGAATTACGTGATTATTTGTTACCACAATTCCATTTTCATCTATGATAAATCCAGAGCCTAAAGCTGCTGATTTTCTTTCTTGAGGGGTTCCAAATTCTTTAAACATATCTTCAAATGGAGAACCTGGGGGGAATTGAAACGGAAGAGGGTTGCTATTAGTAACTACAGTAGTTGATGTAGAAATATTTACTACAGATGGCATCAATTTTTCTGCAAGATCTGCAAATGATGTTGGAACAGGTTTAGAGTTTGATTGTATTGAAATACTTAAAGAAAATACAATTGTTAAAAAAATAAGTTTTAATTTTTTCATATTAACTTTTAATTAAATAAACAATTACAAAACCTATAACTGCAAAAATAAGTCCACCTAATCTCAGCTGACTATCTTTGACAAGTTCAAGTTTCTTAAGCATACTTTTCATTTTTGCTGGAAATAAGGCATACAAAATTCCCTCTATAAATAAAAAAAGACCAAAGGCTATGACTAGCTCATTCATCTAAAAATTATTGATTAATATCGGGATTTGTATTTCCAAAAAATTTAAAAAATTCGCTATCTGGAGATAAGATCATTGAGGTTTCACCCGCAGTAAATGCTTTACTGTAAGATTGCATTGATCTGTAAAAAGAAAAGAATTCAGGGTCCTGACCAAAGGCTTCTGCAAAGATTTTATTTCTCTCACCATCACCTTCCCCTTTCATGATTTCTGATTGTTTTTGAGCATCTGCTAATATTACAGTAACTTCTTTATCAGCAGTTGAAGTAATTGTTACTGCCATTTCAGCTCCTTTTGCTCTGAACTCTTTTGCTTCTCTTTCCCTTTCGGTCTGCATTCTTCTATAAATTGCATCACTATTCGCTTGAGGAAGATCCGCTCTTTTAATTCTTACATCAACAATACTAATACCAAAATTTTGTGCTTCATTATTAACACCATCTTTTATTAAAGACATTTGTTTCGATCTATCTTGTGATAACAAAGTTTGTAATTCTTCCTGACCCAAAACATTTCTAATTCTTGAGTTTATAATTGTAGATAACCTTGATCTTGCAACTCTTTCATCTCCAACAGAAATATAAAATTTCAAAGGATCAACTATTTGAAATCTTGCAAACGCATCAACAATCAATCTTTTTTGATCAGAAGCAATTACTTCTTCTGGTGGAGTATCTAAATTCAAAATTCTTTTATCTAAATAAACAACGTTTTGAATAAATGGAATTTTAAAGTTTAAACCTGGTTTCATTATAATTCTTTTTGGATCACCAAACTGAAGAATTATCGCTTGATTAACTTCTTTAACTATAATTACTGATAGATATGCTACAACACCAATTAAAACCAATATTCCAGCTACTACTTTTCCAGCTTTCATCTAATTTGACTCTTTCTTTTTTAATTCTGGTAACGGTAGATACGGGACCACACCTGAACCAGACTCTTTATCTATAATTATTTTATTTATATCTGCCAAAACAGTTTCCATTGTTTCAAGAAACATTCTTTCTTGAGTAACTTGTTTTGCTTTTGCATATTCATTGTAAATTGCCAAGAACCTGCTCGCTTCACCCTCTGCTTTAGCAACAACTTCTTTTTTATATGCTTCTGCAGCTTGTAAAATTTTCTGTGCTTCCCCCCGTGCTCTTGGAATAACATCATTAGCATAAGCTTCAGCCTCATTTTTAGATCTTTCCATATCTGCTCTTGCAGCTTGGACATCTCTAAATGCATCAATAACTTGATCAGGTGGGTCAGCTTTTTGAGTTTGTACTTGTGTAATTTGAATTCCACTCTCATAATCATCTAAAATTGTCTGAATGATTTCCTGAGTCTCAATCTCAATTTTAGATCTACCTTCTGTTAAGATTGGTTGAATATCACTTTTTGCTATCACTTCTCTCATTGCTGTTTCTGCAGCAGCTTTAACAGTTCCTACAGGATCTTGAATTTTAAATAGAAAATTTCCAGCATCTTTAATGACCCAAAATACTGAAAAATCGATGTTTACTATATTTTCATCACCAGTAAGCATTAAACTTTCTTGGGGAACATCTGCAACGCCTCCCCCTGTAGAAAAACCACTGTCTCTTTCAGATCTAAATCCAATATCAATTCTATTTACTTTTGTTACTTTTGGAGTTTGAACAGTCTCAACTGGAAAAGGAATATGATAATTCAATCCAGGTTGAGTAGTATTAACAAATTTTCCAAATCTAAGAACAACGCCTTGCTCATCCGGTAATACTCTATATAACCCGCTTGCAAGCCATACAAAAGCCAAGACTATTAAAATTAATCCAATAGACTTTCCACCTGAAGATTTTCCACCGGGTAAAAACTTTTTTATTTTATCTTGAAGTTCTCTTATGATTTCATCTACGTTCGGTGGTGTAGGTCCTCTTCCTGAACCATTTCCTCCACTACTACCTCCTGGAGGTGCACCCCATGGACTTCCACCTCTTCCTTTGAAATCATCTGACATATGTCAAACTATATAGTGTCTTTATTATAAAAAACAAGTAATGATAGATTTATGTCTGACAAAAAGCCAGAACTTAGTGACGCAATGAAAAGAAAGCTAGAGCCTAAGAAATTTACAAAAAATCCAATCTTAGGAACAAAATTTACTATCGCAATTTCTAGTGCAAAAGGAGGAGTGGGTAAATCAACATTTGCAACGAATCTAGCTTTAGCTTTAAAAAAAGTTGGATGCAAAGTTGGATTGTTAGATGCTGATATTTATGGCCCTTCCATTCCAAAAATGTTTGGCATTAATGAAAAACCAAAAAGTGATGGTCAAAAATTAGATCCTATAACAAAATATGACATTCAATGTATGTCGATTGGATTTTTAGCAGATCAGCAAACTCCGATGATTTGGCGTGGGCCAATGGTAACTAGTGCAATTAAAACTTTTACTCAAAAAGTTAATTGGAAAGATTTAGATTTTATAATTGTTGATATGCCCCCAGGGACTGGGGACACTCAATTAACTTTTTCACAAGAAATTAAAATGGATGGTGCAATCATCGTATCAACTCCACAAGAAGTGGCTCTTTTAGATGTTAAAAGAGGAATTAAAATGTTTGATAAACTTGGAGTTAAAATTTTAGGTTTAGTGGACAACATGAGTTTTTTTGTAGGAGATGATGGAAAGAAGTACAAAATATTTGGAGAAGGTGGAGTTAGAAAAACTGCTGAAGAATTTCAAAAAGATTTTTTGGGAGAAATACCAATAAATCCTGAAGTCGGAAATTCTGGTGATCAAGGAAAACCAATAGTCGAATCAAACCCAAACCATGAGATTACAAAAATATATTTAGATTTTGCTGAAAAGATTAAATCAACTTATCTTTAAGATCAAAAGCAACCATTAATTCATTCCATTCTCTTTTAGATAGACCTGAACTCTCAACATCTACATTTTCACCTTTAATAAGTTTTTGAATTATAACTTTTCCTTTAGCAGAAACCTCTGTTCCTCCTACTCTGTAATCCATAAATGCATCATAAGTTATTGGTACCCATTTTTTAACTGTATCTAACATTATATCTGCATAAACTCTTATTTCATACTGAGCATGACTGTCAGCTCTTAACCTTAAAAAATTCATTAAATTTAATAAATCAGTTTTCCAATACCACTGAGTATAAGTATTCAATGTTAGGTTCATTCTTGCAAGCTCTCTTGCTAATCCTTTTTTATTTTCATCAATTGTTGAACCATCATATCTTTCATTTAGCATTGTTTCATAATTGTCATAAGTTCTCTCTGCATCACTTTTTAAAAGTTCTAAAACTTCTTCTGCTTGTTTTCCTTCAAGGACATCTCCTCTTCCTTGTCGATTACTAGTTGATTGTGCTGCTAAATTTTCTTTAGAAGGTAAGTAGAATTCTTTATCTAGAATTGAATATCTTGCAGAATATTCATTTACATTAGCTGTTCTATGTCTGATCCACTGTCTTGCAATAAATATTGGAAGTTTAATATGATATTTAATTTCACACATTTCAAATGGCGTACTATGCCAATGTCTCATCAAGTATTTTATTAAACCTTTATCTGTTGAAACTTGCTTTGTCCCTTTTCCATAAGATACTCTTGCGGACTGAACTATAGAGGTATCATCGCCCATATAATCAACTACCCTTACAAATCCATGATCTAAAGCTGGTAGCGCCTCATAAAGTATTTTTTCAAGCTCTGGAGCGGTAACTCTTTTAGTTTGATTACTCTGGGATTGTTGGTTTTTTATTTCTTCTGATTGTTCTTTGGTTAATTTCATGATTGTTATTGAATCTGTTGTAATTACTTTTATATTAATAATGTTGGATTTCCAACTACGACGATAAACGAATTTCGTAATAACCATTGCGGACGTGGGGGCAGTACCCACCACCTCCACCATTACAACTTAAGGGGGTGAACTAGAATCGACGGGTGACTAAAGGCTATTCTTTCGTTCGGGATTGTTCCACCGTAACGGGCTAATTTATAATTGCTAACGAAAGTTACGCACTTGCTGCCTAATTAACTCAGTTAATTAAGCACGGGGTCCGGGGCACCTGGCAACAGAACGCCCCTTCCTGATTTGAAATAAGTTTAAGTTATCAACGTAAATTTAAAAATATAACCAAGGGATTCGGCCTATATTCGGCATTATCTCTTTTTATCTGTTAAATGTAATCAAGTTATCAATCATGAGTCAAAATAATAATTTTGACTGACCGACTTTTTTTTTATTCGCAGAATATATACACAGTTGAATTTTCTAATAACTCACTAACATCTAATTCCTTTGATTTATTTTTTTTTTGTATATTTATTCTATTTGATTGAAGAAACTCTTTTACTCTTGTTGCCTTTATTCCATAATTTATGCTTTCAGACATATCTTTTCTTAAACCTGCTACAGCTACACCAGCTAAAGTTCCATTCTCCTTATCAACAATAGGTCCTCCACTATTTCCAGGATTAAGCGCAGCATCAATTTGAATTATAGCAGAGTTATTACCTGGTCCCTTTAGAGAACTAACTATTCCAGATGTAAATTTTAAATCATCGCTTAAATATTTTCCAAAAGGATATCCAGCTGCAACAATACTTTGTAGTTTTCTGACAATTTTATCTGGAATTTCAATATAATCCTTATTTTTTAAGTTTGCTTTTAGTAAAGCTAGATCAAGTTGCTCATCCTTAGCTATAAACTTTAGTTTGATATTTTCATTATTATAAAAAATTTTAGCTTTATTCTCAAAACCCTGAATAACATGATTGTTTGTAATTATATGTCCCTTATCATCTATAAAAAAAGCCGTACCTGACGGCGTATCTGAATTATTTACCTCCTCATTTGAATTTATGTTTGATTTTTTTTTTGGCTTTTTAGCTTCTACCTCTTTTTTAATTTTCTCTTTCTTTCTTTCATTAACATTATCATTATGAGTTAAAATTACCCCTATTGTTACAAATACAATTGCTGCCACAACAAAACCCATTCCTTTAAAAGAAAAAAGGTGTTTTAAATTTCCTTGCAGTGCAAAAACTATTACTACAATTACTATAGCTATAAGTATAATTCCAATCCATGAACCATCTTTATTAAGATCGCTTACACCAATTTTTTTATCAGGATCATTATAATTATTTTGTTGATGCTTATTTTTTACCATTTTAATTGTCGAAGAATTTTTTTATGAACCAAGGTTATCAAAATTCTGTCTTTTAGCCGAGTCGATTTTTGTTCGGCCTCTATTCGGCCTAATACGTAAAATTTATATGATTTTGGAAAATAATTGGCTATAATCAAACAAAGTTAAGGGCACCTGGCAACAGAACGCTCCTTCTCATTTGTAAATTAAGTTTGCAGTATCAACGTTATTTTAAAAATACAACCGAGTGAGTCGGCTTGTAGTCGGCATTTATTTCATAATCAATGAAACTAGTTTTTCAGCTTCAAAGTCTTCAGCAATTGAATGTACATCTAACACTCTTTCATTTTCGTAATCGATAATAGTAAATTTATTACCGTGACCCTTCATCATTATAGCTTTTGATTTCAAACCATAAGGATTTTTTGTATAAAAAAATTTTCCATATTTTGGTCCCCAATCTCTTCCTGTTTCTACTGAATTTTTAATTCCATCTCTTAAATATTTACCCATACATGAATCTGGATCATTTATTTTTTCCATTACATAAATACCTGTTCTTAACCAATCATATCTAGTTGCCCAAACCCAGTTGAACATTGCAGGTAAATTATGGTAACCATGAATTTTGATCACACTTTCATTTCCTATCTCGCTAAATAATTTATTTTCCATTAATTTTCTAAATTTAGAAAAACTTCCAACAGCTTCAATGGCAGCTGCTGCAGCTAAGTCTGGTTGTAAATTAGAATAGTAAAATTTATTATCTCCGAGTTGTTCATCAATTTTAGCTCCTTCAGCTCTTAAAAAGCTAATTACAGTATAAGGCCAAGGTACAACCATTTTAAATCCCCTTTCACCAATAATATTATCACGTGCCATCATGTTTAATGAGTCTTTCAATGTTATTTTTCCATAGTAACTATTTTTTAGCTTTGGAATAAGCTCCGCATAAGTTTTATTTGGATCAATTAATCCTTCGCATTGAGTTACACCAACCATTAAGGAAGCTATACTCTTGCTTTTAGAAAACCCATATAGGTAAGTTTTGTTGGTAATTTTTTTCTTAGTATTAAATATTCCTATATTAGATTTTGTTAAATCATGAATTACCTTACCTTTTTCAAAGTATAAAATACTTGTGATTGAGGAATTATTTATAAAATCTAAAGTCTCCTTTGATAAATCAATAATATTTGAATCCAGTTTTCTTATTTTTTTCTTATTTTTAAATTTATAAATACAGGTGTTTTCGGAATCACATTTTTTTTCCCATTTTTTTAATTTGTCATAAGACCACTTATCAAATTCTTTTATTTTAAGTTCTGGAATTTTTGATCTCATGTGTTTTGCAAAAGCAAATTCAGCAGAGTTCAACATTAAAAACACTAGCAATATAATCCCTAAAATTTTATTCATAATCCAAGATTACTAAATTATGAACCATGAGTCCAAAATATAGGTCTAGGCCGACCAATTTTTTGGTCGGCATTTGGTCGGAATTATTTTATAATTTACGTAATTTGATTATTGCTGAGTGTTGAAATATAAGGATTATTGAAACAAAGTTCGGGGCACCTGGCAACAGAACGCCCCTTCCGATTATCAAGAACAATAAAGATCACAACACTTTTTATAAATAAAAAATAAATTGGCGTCGTAGTGGCGTCATTAGAAAACTAAAAGTTTTCTAGTCAAAAGACTTAAAATATATAAAGTTCTATTATTGTGAATCAATTAATTTTTGGGGATAATTTAAATGTCCTCAAGTCTAAGATAATTAAAGATGAATCTATCGATCTAATATATTTAGATCCACCTTTTAATAGTAAGAAAGTTTATAACATTCTTTATAAAACTCCTGACAAAGATAAGGAAAATTCTCAAGTGGAAGCTTTTCTAGATACCTGGTCTTGGGGTGATGATGACGAAAAAGTTTTCGAAGAAGTTGGGAGACTTGAAGATAAGAGTTTATATACTTGTTTGAGATCTTTTAGAGATATAATGGGCGAAAGTGACATGATGGCATATTTGACAAATATGTCGATAAGAATTTATTTTTTAAATAAAAAATTAAAAAAAGATGGTTCAATGTACTTACATTGTGATCCTACTGCCAGCCACTATTTAAAAATGGTTATGGATACAATAATTGGTAATAAAAATTTTAGAAACGAGATTATATGGGAAAGATCACATCCTCATAATGATGCTAAAAGATATGGAAATAATACCGACAGAATACTCTTTTATGCCAAATCAAACAAATCAACATGGAATAAACAATTTACTCCATTGGGCGAAGATTATATCAAAAGTCATTATAAACACACGGATGATGATGGACGTAAATATAGGTTAGGACCACTTGATGCAAAAAGTTTAAGTGGAGGTGGCTATGAATATGAATGGAATAATAGATATCATCTTTGGAGAGTTCCAAAAAAAGAAATGGAAAAATTACATAAAGAGAAAAAGCTACACTATACCTCTAAAGGTTTGGCTAATAGAAAACTTTTTCTTGATGAAAGAGATGGAATACCTCTTCAAAGCCTTTGGAAAGATATTCATTTTGTTCAGGGATCAGAAGATTTAGGATATCCAACACAAAAACCTATAAAACTTTTAGAGAGAATTATTAATGCATCATCAAAAGAAAATGATCTTGTTTTAGATCCATTCTGTGGATGTGGTACAACAATCCATGCCGCAGAAAAATTGAAAAGGAATTGGATAGGAATCGATATAACACATTTAGCTACTGGTCTAGTAAAGAAAAGACTGATTAATAGCTTTCCAAAAGTAAAATTTAAAAGTAATGGAATACCAACAAATTTAAGCTCGGCAATTAAGTTAAGAGATTTTAGTGAAAAAAATCCAAAACTTTATTATGAGTTTCAATACTGGGCAAATAGTTTGATTCCTGGAGTAAGAAATAACCCGGTTAAAGGAAGTGATAATGGAGTTGATGGAACTTACTGGGTCATAGAAGGAAAAGATAATAAAGGGTATATTTATAAAAAGGGAATTGTTTCGATTAAATCTGGAAAAAATGTTTCAGTGACTATGGTAGATGAACTATATGGGGCAATGAAAAAAAATAATGCTTTTAGTGGAATCTTAGTCACATTAGAAAAACCTAAATCAACAATGATACAAGCTGCAGCAAAAATGGGTTTGTTTAAAGCGCTAGGAAAAAATTACCAAAAAGTTCAATGCATCTCTATTGAGGAACTACTAAATGGTGTAATGCCGAAAATTCCTATTACTCTAGCTTTTGAAACTGCGGATACGTCTGTAAGTGAGCTACAACAAAGTTTGTTTGAAATAAATTGAAAAATCATTTTGGCGTCCTAATGGCGTCATTTGATTGAAAATACTAATTTAAAATTCAAATTATTCGAAAATAATGTTTTAAAGTTCAGGGCACCTGGCAACAGAACGCCCCTGCTCATTTGTTAATTTAGTTTGCAGTATCAACGTTATTTTAAAAATACAACCGAGTGAGTCGGCTTGTAGTCGGCATTTATTTATTTTTTTATCTTAGATCAATAACTTTTTCTAACATTACATCCCCATATCTTTCATTTTCTTTATTTTGTTTATGGGCAGCTATTGTATTTAAACAATATAATTGAACTGTTGCTGGAATACCTATTTGTGCAAGTTGTTTTGTACTAGCCACTTTATTTTCTTCTGAACCGATATTAACATCGTTAGCTTTTAGAAAATTTGAGAGAGTTGCTGCCGAAACAGCAAAATTAACATTTTCAGGAATGTATTCTTCTTCTACTAACATTTTAACTTTTCTTAAACCTGCAGAAGCAATACCAACTACTTGGGAATTATAATTCAAAACTGGCCCTCCACTATTTCCTGGTTGAATTGCTGCATCAATTTGTATTAAAGAGTAATTATTACCAGGTCCACTTAGAGAACTAACAATGCCTCTAGTTAATTTAACACTTGAACTTAATTTTTCTGACAGTGGATACCCAAAAGCCACAATGTCCTCTCCTATCTCAGCACCACTAGAATTTATGTTGAGATAATTCGTATTTTTAAAATCTGTTTTAATGAGCCCTATATCGTTAGTTATATCAGTTGTAATTATTTTAAACTTTATTATTTCGCCTTCTATTTTTGTTGCTACTTCTTTACAACCTCCAACTACATGTTCATTAGAAACTACATGACCTTTAGTATTAACAAAAAAACCTGTACCAGAACCAATTATATATAACTTCGAATTGGCTTCTTTTCTTTGCTTTTCTTCTTCCTGTTGTTTTTTCTTAGCTTCGGCTATTTTTCTTTTTTCTTCAGCTATTTTTCTTTTTTCTTCAGCTATTTTTCTTTTTTCTTCAGCTAAATTTTTATCTTCATTTTTTTCTGGATAATAAACAATATCACCATAAACACCATTAGTTACAATTTGAGTTGAATGAATTCTGCATGAACTTGCTCTACATTTGTTTAAGGCAATTTCTTTGGCTTCTTCAATGCTTATTATGCTTGATCCAAAAAATGAGTTTTTTGCAGGATTTACGGCTGTAGCTTTATAGATGATTTCCTCTGTTTTTACTATTGATCGATTACCAGGACAAGTTTTGTACCCACTCCAAGTTTCAGTTTTGTTGGTTTTTGGATTAAAACATTTGATACCACTTACTTGTGTTTTGCTTGGTTCTTTTTTTTTTAAGTTCCATATATCAATTGGTTCTTCTTTGCTTGAGGCATTAAACATTAACCCTAAACTAAGAACCACGAACAGATATGAAAGTAAGCGTTTCATGTTCCAAGATTACCAAATCATGAACCATGAGTCCAAAATATAGGTCTTGGCCGACCAACTTTTTGGTCGGCATTTAGTCGGAATTATTCTATAAATTACGTAATTTGATTAT
>CACJPA010000020.1 GCA_902595105.1 uncultured Pelagibacteraceae bacterium | reverse complement strand
AGAGAAAAAAATCTCATTTTATCATCAAAAATGATTTTACAAAAAAGAGTATAAAAAAACAAATTAACAAAATTCTTAAGGAAATTATATAAATGAAAGAAGTAGTGCTTGATACAGAAACTACAGGGATTTCGATAAAAGATGGACACAGATTAGTTGAAATTGGTGCTATTGAGCTTGATAATTTAATTCCAACAAAAAATTATTTTCACTGCTACTTAAATCCAGAAAGAAAAGTTTCAGAGAAAGCTTTTGAAGTTCATGGTTACTCAGATGAATTTTTATCTAAACAGCAAAGCTTTAAAGAAGTAAGTGAAAAATTTTTAACTTTTATTGAAAATAAAAAATTAATTATTCATAATGCAGAATTTGATTTATCTCATTTAAATAATGAACTTTCTATTCTTGGAAAGGGAAAAATTGAAAACCAGGTCATCGATACTTTAGATCTTGCTAGAAATAAATTTCCAGGATCAGCTATAAGTTTGGATGCCTTGTGTAAAAGATTTAGAATAGATAATTCAAGAAGAATAAAACATACAGCGCTTATCGATTGTGAGTTGTTAGCAAAAGTTTATATCAATTTAATTGATCAAAAAGAGCCAACCCTAGATTTACAAAATAATGATATAGAAAATATTAATAATGATATTTCAAATACATCCTATTATAAAAAAGTTATTACTCCTTCGAAACAAGAGTTAATTAATCATAAAGAATATTTAAAAAATAATTTAAAAAAAAATTATTTTAATTAAATCTTTGTTTATATAGTTCTTCAAAATTTACCTTTTTTTCGAATTGCACATCTTTATATCCAGAATTATGTAGCATATCTAAAAAGGACTTTTCAAGATCAGGATAAATTTTGGTTTGAACGTCAGATAATAAAATTTTTTCCAATTCCTTTTTATCTAAGACTTCATCACTAATTTTAACTATTGTTGCGTAAGTAATTTCAAAATAAGATTTTTTTTTAACTTCACTTTTATCTTCAAATTTCATAATTGTGTTAACCTCTACCATTTTATTTTTTAGAGCTTTAGAGGTAATATCGATATTAAGTTCATATTTTGAAATATTATCTTTGACATAAATATATGTTTCCGTATCTGGAGTTTCACTAGACATATCCTTAATGTATTGTCCTAATATATTAAATTTTTCTGTCATCGTTTTCCTCTATATCTTCAAATTCTCCATCTATAAAATTATTATTTTGAGATTTTGAATGACTAAATTTTTTTGATAAAAAATTAAATAAAAGTTTTCTTGAAATTGGAAATATTAATAAAAAACCAATAATATCTGTAAAAAATCCTGGAATAATCAGCAATAGTGCCGCCAAAGCTATCGCTGCACCTGATAGCATTTCGAAAGTTGGTGCTTTATTTTTGCTTAGTTGGAAAAAACCTGACTTAAGGGTGTTTAATCCTTCATATTTTGCATAATAAATTCCTACTATTGCAGTTATGAATATTAAAAAAATTGTACTTATGGCTCCAATTTGAGACCCAATTTTAATCAAAAGATAAATTTCAATAACTGGTATTAAAATCAACGTTAAAAGTATTGAGTTCATTTGTCCTCAATCTAAATTGCTAGTTGAAATTAATCAATAGAGTAATTACTATAAAGTAATGAATTATAGTTTCGAATACATAGATATTATTTTATTGGCAATGATTGCTGGATTTATTTTTTTAAGACTAAGAGGCATTCTTGGAAAAAGAACTGGCTTTGAAGGTAAATCACCAGCACAATTTAAAGAAGTTTTAAAAAATATCAAAGTGGAACAAACCACAAAACCTAAAGAAAACTTTGACGATGAAGCACAAAAAGAATTTCTGAAAGGAGCAAGAATTGCCTACGAAACGATAATTACTGATTTTAGCGATAACGATAATAAAATTGTGAACGCTAAACCATTGCTTAATAAAGAAATATATAATCAATTCGACGATGCTTTAAAAGAGAGAGCAAAGAGAGGTCATGAGGCCGAAATTACATTTATAGGTGTAAATAAAGCTGAAATAAAAGAGCACAAGAAAATTGGTAATATTTTAAATGTTACAGTAGATTTTATAGCTGAGGTTATTACTTGCATTAGAGATAAAGAAAAAAAAATTGTTTCTGGTGATCCTGAAAAAATAAAAAAAATATACGATACCTGGGTTTTTTCTAGGGACACTACATCAGCCAATCCTAATTGGCAGCTAGTTAATATCTTAACTTAATTGAACGATAAAATTTCAGATAAGGATAAAAAAGATTGGCAGAACTTTATATCAAGCAAAGATAAATTACCTAATAAAGATTTTAAAATAAAAACTGGCAACACCACAAAAATAAGATCAATAGATCTACACGGATACACTTTAGAGGAAGCGAATAAAGCTATAGAAGAGTTTATAATTAAATCATTTGAAGAAAAAATAAATAAGTTAATTGTTGTAACAGGCAAAGGTATCCATTCTGATGTTGAAAGGGATCCTTACGTTTCAAAAGATCTAAGTATTTTAAAATATTCAGTGCCTGAATTTATTTCTAATAATCAAAATTTAAATAATTTAATTAATGAAATAACTGATGCAAAAATTGAGGATGGAGGATCTGGAGCTTTTTATATTTTTCTTAAAAAAAACAAATCTACAAAATAAATTTTGATAGATCTGTATCTTTCACTAAATTATCAAGATTTTTATTAATATAATCTTTGTTTATTATAATTTTTTCACCTGCTCTATCTGTGGCTGTAAAACTAATATCGTCCAATATTTTTTCAATAATTGTATGCAATCTTCTTGCACCAATATTTTCTACAGTTGCATTAACTTCTGATGCTATATTTGCAATTGTATCAATACCATCCTCAGAAAATTCAAGCTCTACATTTTCTGTTTTTAATAGAGCTACATATTGTTTGATTAAACTATAATCTGGTTCTTTTAAAATTCTTTTGAAATCATCACTTGTTAAAGCCTCTAATTCAACTCTTATTGGCAATCTTCCTTGTAACTCAGGTAGTAGATCAGATGGTTTCGCAAGTTGAAAAGCTCCCGATGCAATAAATAAAATATGATCAGTTTTAATTGGACCGTGTTTAGTATTCACAGTTGTTCCCTCTATAAGTGGCAACAAATCTCTTTGTACACCTTCTCTAGACACATCTCCACCAACTCGATCTGTCCTTGCTGAAATTTTATCTATCTCATCTAAAAATACTATTCCGTTGTTTTCTGTTGATAGTTTAGCAGCTTTAACAATTTTATCCTGTTCAATTAGTTTGTCTGACTCATCATTAATTAAAATTTCGTGAGATTCTTTTACCGTCATTTTTTTCTTTTTCTCTTTGTTACCCATTGATTTACCAATCATTTCACCAATATTAATCATTCCAACATTAGCACCTGGCATTCCTGGGATTTCAAAAGATGCACCATTTGAACCTGTATCGCTCACAGCTATTTCTATTTCATTGTCATCTAAATCACCATTTCTAAGTCTTTTTCTAAAACTTTCTCTTGTTGCAAGGCTTGCTTTTTTTCCAACTAAAGCATCTAGAACTTTTTCCTCAGCAGCCTTTTGAGCTTGAGCGTGTACTTCTTTTCTTTTTTTTACTTTCTCCATTGCAATTGCAATTTCAATTAAATCTCTTACGATTTGCTCAACATCTCTTCCAACATAACCAACTTCTGTAAATCTTGTTGCCTCCACTTTAACGAAAGGAGCTTCAGCAAGTTTTGACAATCTTCTAGAAATTTCTGTTTTTCCTACTCCTGTTGGTCCAATCATTAGAATATTTTTTGGTAAAACTTCATTTTTCATTTCACCTTTTAGGGCTTGTCTTCTCCATCTATTTCTTAAAGCTACAGCGACGGCTTTTTTTGCCTTATTTTGTCCAACTACAAAACGATCTAATTCTGAAACTATTTCTCTTGGTGAAAGAGCACTTACTAAAGAAGCTTCTTCTTTATGAGTTTTTTCTTTTGGGTGCAAAGTTGTAACGTTTGAATTATCCATTATATTTTTTCAACTTTAACATTTTCATTTGTAAAGACACAAATATCAGCAGCGACTTTAATTGCTTTTTTTGCAACTTCTTCCGCAGATAAATTACCTTCCATTAAAACTTTACCTGCTGCTAGAGCATAATTCCCACCAGAACCAATTCCAATTACATCACCTTCAGGCTCTAATACGTCTCCAGTCCCAGAAATTATATAACTATTATTTTTATCACCAACAGCCATTAAAGCTTCTAATCTTCTTAAATATTTATCTGTTCGCCAATCTTTTGCTAACTCAACAGCAGCTCTAGATAAATTGCCCGCATGTTTTTCTAACTTTCCCTCTAATCTTTCAAACAAAGTTAGTGCATCAGCGGTTGATCCTGCAAATCCTGCAACTACATCTCTTTTTTCAATTTTTCTAACTTTTGAAGCTGTGCTTTTAACAACAGTATTTCCCATGCTTACCTGTCCATCCCCAGCAACTACGACTTCATTATTTTTTCTAACTAGCACAATTGTTGTCATATCTAATAAATGGTAATTATTTTTGATACTTCAAGTATCTACACTGATATTGATATCGTTGGATTAAGTATGTATACCATTTAAATTATATGGCTAGAAAAGGAAAAGTTTCCCGAAAAACAAAAGAAACCAGTATCAATGTTGAATTAAACATTGACGGCAAAGGTAAATACCAGATTGATACAGGAATAGGTTTTTTAGATCATATGCTTGAACAATTATCAAAGCATTCTCTAATTGATCTGAAAGTAAAAGCAAAAGGTGATACTCATATTGATCTTCATCACACAACAGAAGATACAGGAATTGCAATTGGCGAAGCTTTAAAAAAAGCTGCAAAGAAATTCGTAGGCATTAAAAGATATGCTCATAGAGTTATTCCAATGGATGAAACATTAACTAGAGTTGCAATAGATGTTTCAAACAGACCTTATTTAATTTGGAAAGTAAAATTAAAAGTTGAGAAACTTGGTGAGATGGATACTGAGTTATTCAAAGAATGGTTCCAAGCATTTTCTCAAGCAGCAGGTATTACAATGCATGTTGAAAATATTTATGGCGATAACAGTCATCACATAATTGAGTCTTGTTATAAAGCATTAGCAAGATCATTAAGAGAGGCATTAGAGATGGATCCTAGAAGCAAAAAAAGTATTCCATCAACTAAAGGCTCATTATAAGTTTAATGAATGTCACTATTGTTGATTATAATTCGGGCAATATAAGCTCGGTAATAAACTCATTTAATGAGGTTGCTAAAGATAAAGTAAATATTGAAGTAACTTCAGATTTAAAAAAGATTAAATCTTCCGATAAAGTCGTTTTGCCAGGGCAGGGTTCGTTTAAAAGTTGTGTTGATGCACTTAATAATATTAATGGTTTAGTAGATGCATTAAACGAATTTGCAATAAATAATAAAAAACCACTTTTAGGAATTTGTGTTGGTTTACAAATGTTTGCAGATATTGGTTATGAAGAAACAGAAACAAAAGGACTTGGTTGGATTTCAGGCAAGGTATCAAAAATAGATAATCAAAATGGAAAATACAAACTACCACACATCGGCTGGAACGAAATTAATATAACGAAAAATAGTAAAATTTTTAAAGGTATTGAAAATAAATCTCATATGTATTTCGTACATAGTTATGAATTTGTACCTGAAGATAAAAGTATAATTTCATCCACAACAGATTATTCTTCAAATATCGTTTGTTCGGTTGAAAAAGAAAATATTTTTGGAACCCAATTTCATCCTGAAAAGAGTGATAAAATTGGATTAAAAATAATTAATAATTTTATAAATTTATAAAATGAAAATTAATTATGAATGAATCAAACATTAATTTTGAAGGAAAAAGTATTAAAGAAATTGTTGATTATGCTGATAATCTTTTTAGAGGAGACGATAATAAAAAAATTGAAGCTCATAAAATTTATAAACTAGTTTTAGAAAAAATTCCTAATTTGCAAGATGGAGAAAAACCTTATGTTGTGAGAGGAATTATAAGAAAAAGAATTTGGGATTGTTTAAGAAAACTAGGTCAAAATTTAGATTATTTTTCAGAAGCAGGTCAAGACATGTTGGTTAAAGATAATTTTTTTAAAAATAAAAAATCAGGTTTTTTTGTAGAAATTGGTGCGTATGACGGAATTGAGGGTAGTAATTGTTATCATTTTGAAAAATTTATGAACTGGGAAGGAATTGCTATTGAGGCGTCTCCTTTACAATTTGAAAAATTAAAAAAAAATAGAAATTGTAAATTGATCAACTTAGCCTTAGGCTCAGAAAATAAACAGGTTGAATTTTATGAAGTAGCTGAGGGTTTCACTCAAATGAGTGGAATAAATAATCTAAATTTTCAAAACAGCTTTCAGAGGATTAAAAAAAATAGTGACTCTAAAATTAATAAAATAGATATCGAATGTAAAACTTTTGATAAATTGATACCCGATGATCAAATTATAGATTTAATTTCAATTGATATTGAAGGTAATGAACTTGACGTTTTAAAATCAATAGATTTTGATAAATATCAAATTAAAGTTATTATAGTTGAAAATATCGTGCCAAACGAATTAAGTTATTTAAAATTTTTTTTAGAAAAAAACTTTAGTTATTTTGACAGAGTAGGCATGGATGAAATTTATTATAATCAAAAATATTTTAATTTAAAATAATGAAAATATTTCCAGCAATAGATATTAAGGATAAGAAATGCGTGAGGTTAGTTAAGGGAGACTTTGACAATCAAACCGTATATGAAATGTCTCCAGTTGAACAAGCAGGTAAATATAAAGATCATGGTTTTAAAAACTTGCACATAGTTGATTTAGATGGAGCTTTAACTGGTGAAACTGTTAATTTAGATATTATTCACGAAATAGTTACTAAATTTGATCTTAAAATTGAGATTGGTGGAGGGTTAAGAAATTTTGAAAGTATTCAGAAATATACTGATGCTGGTGTAGAAAAAGTTATTTTAGGAAGTGCAGCTATTCAAAATAAAAACTTTTTAAAACAAGCTTGTGAAAAATTCCCAGACAAAATTGCTTTAGGTTTGGATGCTAAAGATGGTTATTTATCTGTTTCTGGTTGGAAAGAAAATTCCAATCAATTAACTTTAGATTACTTAAAAGAAGTGAACAAATATGGAGCAAGCAGACTGATTTATACTGATATCAATAGAGATGGAATGAAGCAAAGTCCTAATTTTGAAGAAACAGTTAAGGTTGCTGATACATCTAATTGTCCAGTGGTCATATCAGGTGGTGTTTCATCAATAGAGGACATTAAAAAAGCTAAGGAATTAAATAATAAAAATATTGAAGGCATTATAGTTGGAAAAGCTATTTATGATGGTGATATTAAATTGGATGAATTAGTTAAGGAAGTGAATGCTTAAGAATAGAATAATACCATGTTTAGATGTTAAAAATGGCCGTGTTGTAAAAGGAATTAACTTTGTTGATCTGAAGGATGCAGGTGATCCAGTCGAACAGGCTAAAATTTATTCTGATGGAGGAGCAGATGAAATTTGTTTCTTAGATATCACTGCATCAAATGAAAACAGAGATACAATCTATGATGTGGTAGAGAAAACTTCAAAAAAATGCTTTGTTCCATTAACAGTTGGGGGAGGTGTTAGAAGTGTTGATGATATAAATAAATTACTTAATTGTGGTGCAGATAAAGTTTCTATTAATACTGCAGCAGTCCAAAATCCTGAAGTAGTAGTAGCAAGTTCCAAAAAATTTGGTTCACAATGTATTGTGGTTGCTATTGATGCTAAAAAAAATTCAGATAAGTGGGAAATTTTTACACATGGAGGAAGAAATAATACTGGAATTGATGCAATAGAATATGCATCAAAAATGGAAAGTAGTGGTGCAGGTGAGCTATTAGTAACATCAATGGATAGAGATGGCACCCAGGAAGGTTATGATATTGAGCTTATGTCTAAAATTTCATCCAAGGTAAACATTCCTGTCATTGCATCAGGCGGAGTAGGGAACTTAGATCATTTAGTTGATGGAATTAAATTAGGAAATGCAAGTGCAGTATTGGCAGCCTCAATATTTCATTATGGTAAACACTCTGTAAAAGAAGCGAAGGAATATCTGGATTCAAAAGGAATACCTGTTAGAATTTAATATGCTTAATACATTAGAAAATTTAATTAAACTTGCAAGAGAGAGAAAAATTAATCCAGTTGAAGGTTCTTATACAAACAAATTACTTACAGACAAATCTCTCAGCAAAGCAAAGGTCTTAGAAGAAATTGATGAATTAATTGAAGCTATAGAGGAAAATACAAACAAAATACATGAAGCTGCCGATGTATTTTACCATTTATTAATGTATTTAGAAGCTAATGATGTGAAAATTGAAGAAGTAATGGAAGAATTAGAAAAAAGAAAAAAATGAGCTACGACGACAATAATATTTTTGCTAAAATTTTACGTGGGGAGATACCTTGCAATAAAATTTATGAAGATGATTATGTTTTGTCATTTCATGATATCAACCCACAAAAGAAAGTTCATGCTTTAGTAATTCCTAAAGGCAAATATATAGATCTTGATGATTTTAGTATGAATGCATCATCAGAAGAGATGGTGGGTCTTTTGAAAGGTATTAATATAGTTGCAAAAAAGCTAGGTATTTCAACAGAAGTAGGCCAAGGATATAGGGCACTAGCTAATATTAGTGAACATGGTGGTCAAGAGGTCCCTCATTTGCATTTTCATTTATTTGGTGGTGAACGTGTTGGAAAAATGGTCGAGTGACAGAAGAAGTTAAAAGAAATTATCTAGAAATAAATTCACCTCATGATTTAAATGAGGGCGAACAACCTTCAGAAGATTATAAAGTTAACTTAATTGAACCGACTGATTTTCAGTTAAATAAATTTTTTTATAAAAATATTGGCAAAAAACACAAGTGGATTGATAGATTGATATGGACAGAAGAACAGTGGATTAAATATGTTTCCAATAAAAATGTTAAAACATTCGTATTAAAAAATAAAAATGATTTAGTTGGTTTTTTTGAATTAATTACCCATCCAGATAAAAAAGAGGTGGAGATTGCATATTTTGGAATATTGGAGGAGTATCAAAATAAAAAACTAGGATCATATTTATTATCTGATGCTATTAAAAAATCATTTCGAGAAAATGTAGTGAGAGTTTGGCTTCATACATGTTCTTTAGACCATAAAAATGCTCTGAATAATTATTTATCAAGAGGAATGAAAATTTTTAAATCTGAGATTGTTAGAATTTAATTTTGAAGTGGAGTTTTGAATATTTTTTCATCAATCTCCTGATTAGATTTATTTGAATAAAGTAGTGTAACCGCAGTATTTTGATAGATATCTTTTGTTTGCCATCCAATTAATTCATAATTTTTAATATTAAAAAAAATATCTATTAATTGGTTATTCTCTTTTATTGTAAATTTAATTAAAGAATTATTAATTATTTCCTCATTTAATTCTGAAATTTTTTTCAACAAAAAATTTTTATCTAAAATAAAATTTAATGGAGTTTTACCTAATGGATACCTGTAATAGCTTGAAGTAGTTTTTACAAACAAAGACTTTCCATTAGAAACTATAATTTTATTTTTTTTATCATATTTACAAAACATTTTTTTTGGATATTGAATTGTACAATTTCCCAATTCAATTTTCCCATTTATATTTTGCTCAAAATCAAAATTTAAATTTAAAGTATTTTTTAATTTATTAATTATTTGATCTTTGTTATTTGCATTTACTTCACTAGATAAACTAATAAGACAAACAAAAAAAAGGAACCTTAACATCAAAGAACGTC
This sequence comes from uncultured Pelagibacteraceae bacterium, assembly GCA_902595105.1. Lineage (GTDB taxonomy): Bacteria > Pseudomonadota > Alphaproteobacteria > Pelagibacterales > Pelagibacteraceae > Pelagibacter. Next base: position 4,620 of record CACJPA010000020.1, on the reverse strand, counting down.
TCTTTTACCTACATGATTTGCTTTACTAACAATTCCATCAGCTTCCATCATATCAATTATTCGTGCAGCTCTGTTGTACCCAATTTGAAGCTTTCTTTGTAAAAATGAGGTGGAGGCTTTTCCTTCAGATCTAATTATTTCAACAGCTTGTTGATATAATTCATCTTTTTCTCCTTGATCTGTATTTGATCCCAATTCTTTTTCGTCTGCAAAATTCAAAATTTCATCAATATAATCTGGTTCAGCTTGTGATCTTAAAAAATTGTTAATTTTTTCTATTTCATTATCAGAAACAAATGGGGCATGAATTCTAACTATTCGGTTAGCAGACGACATATAAAGCATGTCTCCCTTTCCTAATAGCTGTTCAGCTCCTTGTTCGCCTAGAATTGTTCTACTATCTATTTTTGAAGTTACTTGAAAAGATATTCTTGTTGGAAAATTAGCTTTAATTGTACCTGTTATTACATCAACACTAGGTCTTTGCGTAGCCATAATAATATGTATCCCAGCAGCTCTAGCCATTTGAGATAACTTTTGAATATAGTTCTCCATCTCTTTACCTGCCACTAACATTAAATCTGACATTTCATCTACCACCACCACTATGTAAGGCATTGGAAGTTTATGTTTGGCGTTGTAACCATCAATATTTCTAACCCCTTCTTTTGTCATTAATCTGTATCTACTCTCCATTTCTTTTACTACCCAACCAAGAACTGATGCAGCTTTTTTAGCTTCAGTTATTACAGGACAAAGTAAGTGGGGTATTCCTTCATATGTTGAAAGCTCAAGCATTTTAGGATCTATTAATATAAACTTACACCTTTCAGGTGTGTGACGGTAAAGAAGCGATAAAATAATTGTATTTATACAAACAGATTTTCCTGATCCTGTAGTACCAGCAATTAGCAAATGAGGCATAGAAGATAGATCTCTTACAATAGGTTTTCCAGAAATATTTTTGCCAAGAGCTATTGGTAATTTTGTTTCTTTTCTTTTAAAATCTGCATTATTTAAAATTTCACTAAGATAAACATTTTCCCTTGAATTATTTGGTAATTCAATTCCTATTGTATTGCTGCCTGGTATAGTTGAAATTCTTGCAGATTCAGAACTAGTATTTCTAGCAATATCATCAGATAAATTTATAATCTTAGAAACTTTCACCCCAGCAGCTGGTTCAAATTCGTTAAGTGTTACAACTGGTCCATGACTTACTTTCTGAATTTCTCCCTTAACTCCAAAGTCCATTAGAATTCTTTCTAAAAATTTAGGGTCATTTGTTTCATTTTTATTTGAGTTCTCTCTTTCTTTCTTAGTTGGAACTCTTAATAGTTCAATCTTAGGTAGCTGAAATTTATTTTTAAGATTTGATTTATTCTCTGTTTTAATAAATGGCAAATCTTCTTGTATTAAGTTTTTGATTTCCTCTTGAGGAATATATTCACTTATAAGTTCACTTTTATCTGTATATGATTTATTCTCTTTTCTATTAAAAAATTTAATAAATTTAACTATCGTATTATAGAATTTAATAGGGTGAAAATTTACACTTAATAAAAATAAAGCAATTATGAGTATAACTAGAACATAATAAGTTAAGGTTTCATTTATAAGAATTATTGAATTTAAAAAAGTCTGTCCCAAATAGTTTCCAACAAAACCTCCATTTCCATTTATGTAAAGTGTAAAAGCATCAGAATAAAAATGGTTTAAAAATAAAGTTCCAACTATAGTGTATAATATTGCTATAAAAGTATTTTCAATTATTAAAAAAAACTCTTTTAGTCGAAATATATTTATTCCAGTAATTATGTATGTGAAAGAAATTAGGTAAGCAATAAATCCAAAAGATTGAAAAAACAGATCAGAAATAAAACTTCCTTGAAAACCTAATAAATTTTTAATCTTAGTATCTTTAGGAAAAATAAAGTTAGGGTCCTCAGGTGAATATGAAAAAAGTGCAATGAATAATAGAATACTAGCAAAGAAGATTATGATCCCAGATATTTCTGCTAATCGTCTTAAAGTAAAATTAAGTAATAAATTAGCTGTTTTTTTAATGTCCATTTATACAAATCAATTATACCACTTTGTATCATCTAATTTTTGTTGTTAAAATTAAAAATAATATGAGGATTTGTATAATTGGAGGTGGTCTAACTAGTTTAGCTTTAGCGAAAGCTTTAGTTAATCAAAATATATATGTTGATCTCTTAGCTGATAAAAAAAAACACTTAATCGATAAATCTAGAACTATCGGAATAACAAAAAGTAATGTTGAATATTTTAATAATAACATAGTTAGTGTTGATAAAATAATATGGAAACTAAATAAAATTGAAATTTTTTCTGAGAAACTTAAAAAAGAGCGATTATTAAAATTTCAAAATAACAATCAAGAACTTTTTGCAATAGTGAAAAGTTTTGATCTTTATAATATTTTAGAAAAAAGTTTAAAAGGAAATAAGTTTTTTAAGAGAAATAATTTAAAAAGCTTAACAAATATCCAGAAAAAATATGATCTTTTAATTAATCTTAATTTTTCAAATTTAATTGCTAAAAAATACTTTGCTAAAAAAATAATTAAAAAATATAAAAGTTTAGCTTACACAGTTATATTAAAGCATGAAAAAATTAATAACAATATTGCAAGTCAAATTTTTACAAATATTGGACCATTAGCATTTCTTCCTACTTCTGATGTAGAGACGTCTATTGTTTACTCAATTAAAAACAATTCAAATATTAGACAAGAAAAATTAATTGAACTTATAAATTTATATAATCCAAAATATAAAATTAAAAAAATTAATAAAATTTCTTCATTTGAATTGTTATCTGTAAATTTAAGAAATTATTATTATAAAAATATTTTAGCTTTCGGTGATCTACTGCATAAAATTCATCCACTTGCTGGCCAAGGTTTCAATATGACTATAAGAGATATAAGATTCTTAATTGATTTAATTAAAAATAAAATTTCTCTAGGTCTGCCAATAGATCGATCTATTTGTATTGAGTTTGAAAAAAAAATGAGACATAAAAATTTTATATTTACAACAGGTGTAGACCTGGTTTATGAATTATTTAATTTTGAAAGAAAATTAAATCGAGATTTACTTACCAAATCAATCCAAAAATTTGGAAAAAATTCATCTTTTAATAAAATTTTGACAAAAATTGCAGATACAGGAATTTAAATTATTGCAGAGTGTTGTTATTATAGATATCGTGAGTGTAAGTTTTTAATATTTCAGTAATATTTTGTTTTCTAATTTCTAAATCTTTAGACTCTAATAATATTTGTTTTTCTTCAAGAGAAAAGGGTGATGCCATTGACAGCGCATTAATTACTTCGTCTAAGCTTTGTTTTTCTAAAGCTTTCCAATTTATTATTAATCCTTTTTTTTCAAACAAAGATTTCAAATCTCTAAAAATTAATTCTAAATCAGAAAATTTTAATTTTTGATCCTCAATATTTAAATCTTCAGAAAATTTTCCAAAATCGACTTCTAAAATTCTGTATTTATTTATAGTATTTATTTCCTGTATTTTTTTAAATCTAATTAATCCTTTTAATTCAATTAAATAACGACCATCTTTAGTTTCATGAAAGGATGTTATTTTTCCAAGACAACCAATGTCATATAAATTTGGGACAATATCTTTATCATTAGAAATTTTAGGCTGTATAATTCCAATCATTCTGTTAGATTTCATACTATCATTAATCATATCAATATACCTAGGTTCGAAGATGTTTAACGGAACACTTGTTCTTGGAAAAATTATAAAATTACTTAGAGGAAATACTGGAATTTCTTTTGGAAAGTCATTTATTTTCATATTTTAGTTTTATACATTAATTTAAAAGATAAATTCAAATATAATTATTATTAAATAAGGTGATAGTAAGGCTGATATTTTTTCGTTTCATACTTTCTAATCTTTTTTCTAACTTGAAGAAAACTATTTGTTTTATTAAATAATTTTTTATTTTCATCAAAATCTAGAAAATCTTTTTTAAAATCAATTTCACAAAATTCTAAAATTTTTTTTGTTTCAATTTCTTTGTTGTTGGTTAGCTCATTAAGCTCAACGTCTATTATTTTATCAGGATATTTTTTTTTAAAATATTCAATAATTTCTTGATATATTTTAATATAATTTTTTATATCTTGAATTCTGTGACTCCATGATAATTCTGGCATCATAGTTTGATAAATAGCAATTATAGAATCTTTATAATCTCTATAAGTGTGAACAATTTTTGCATTTGGAAAGAATCTTAATATTATTTCTATGTTAAAAAAATTTTCTAAAGATTTATCAAGAAATAAATTCTTTTTTAAATTACTATATTTCTCGATTAAATTTTCTTGAAAAATATTTTCATCTAATTCTAGTTTAAAATTTTTTTTTTCAAAATTTTTTGAATATATTTTTTCACCGACTTGGTCCAGAATTGAAGTATTAATTCCATGAAACTCTCCTAGTGATAAAACTTTTTCTGAATTATGAGTTATTAACGTTTCTACCAACGTAGACCCCGATCTTGGTAATCCAATTATAAATATATGCTTATTATTATTAAATTTTGATATTGGTTTAAAT
>CACJPA010000019.1 GCA_902595105.1 uncultured Pelagibacteraceae bacterium | reverse complement strand
GGTGTACTGCTGATATTGGTTGGGTAACAGGTCACAGTTATATTATCTATGGTCCCCTTTCAAACGGCGCAACAACTATAATGTTTGAAGGAATACCAAACTATCCTGATAGTTCTAGATGGTGGCAGATAGTAGATAAATACAAAGTAAATACTTTTTATACTGCACCTACAGCAATCAGGGCCCTAATGAGAGAAGGTGATAAGCCTGTCAAAAAAACTTCTAGAAAATCTTTAAAATTACTTGGAACTGTTGGTGAACCAATAAACCCTGAAGCTTGGATGTGGTATTACAAAACAGTTGGAAATTCTAAGTGCCCAATTGTAGATACATGGTGGCAGACAGAAACAGGAGGGATATTAATTGCCCCTCAAACAGGTGCTATACCTTTAAAACCTGGTTCTGCAACAAAACCATTTTATGGGATAAAACCTATGTTGGTTGATAAATCAGGCAAAGAGATAAAAGGACCCGGAGAAGGAAGACTTTGTATAGCACAATCGTGGCCTGGACAAATGAGAACAGTATATGGGGATCATCAAAGATTTATTGATACTTATTTTTCTCAGTTTGATGGCAAATATTTTACTGGTGACGGATGTCGAAGAGATAAAGATGGATATTATTGGATTACAGGTCGGGTGGATGATGTAATTATTGTATCAGGACACAATTTGGGTACCGCTGAAATTGAAAGTGCATTTGTAGCTCATCCAAAGGTAGCAGAGGCAGCAGTGGTAGGTTACCCACATGATATTAAAGGTAACGGATTATATTGTTATGTAACATTAAATGCCGGTGAAAGAGAAACCGGTGAACTCGAAAGAGATCTGAAACTTTGGGTCAGAAAACAAATTGGTCCACTTGCTACACCTGACTTAATTCATTTCACTCCAGGACTTCCAAAAACAAGATCTGGCAAAATTATGAGAAGAATTTTAAGAAAAATTGCTGCAAATGAACATGGTCAATTAGGAGACACAACTACATTAGCCGATCCTAGTGTTGTAGATAGTTTAGTTGAAAACAGAAAAAATATTTAAAACTGTATTCTATCTTTAAATTCTTTTTTAATAACATCCCATTTTAAAATAACAGAATTTAGAACTATTTTTCGATCAAGAGTTTTTAACTCATCTGCTATTGGTGCCCATTTATACATTGCCAAAGCACTTGGGTTGAAAGGACGGTCATTGATATACTTTTCCCAATCAATTTTAATTAGTCTTTCATCAAATTCTTTTTTCGCCTTTTCGATGATATTTAAAGGCATACTATTTGTTGTTTCATCATCTAAAATTTTTAAAAAAATTTCCTTAGCTTTATCTAGTTCATTGTAACTAGAATTAACTTTTAAATAAGAAAAAGTGAAAAAAGTTAAATCTTGAAGAGCAACAGAATAGATATTCCATTTAGCTTCATTTACAGACTTCATAAATTCATCATTATCAAAATGAAGAACATATCTTGTCCCCATTCTAGTTTTTAAATAACTATAAAGCGTAACTTGTGATACCCAGGCAGATTTTGTTTGAATAAACTCTTCCAACTCATCTAAAGTTTTAATTTTTGTTTTAGGAATAAAAGCTTTAAACAAAGAAAAAAAATAAACTTTGAAATCACTCAAAGATAAATCTTTCCAACTTAATTTTTTTTTATCCATAAAAAGTTAATTTTATTGAAAATATATGAAAAAATTAACCTAATACGGCTAATTTTACACTTTTATTCTCTTTCATAATGGTTAAGGTTTTATCAGTTATAACTAAAAAAGAGAGGTATACATGGCGAAAAACGCTCAACACTGGGAAAAGACCAGAGGCTTGCTATTTGTAACACTAGCAATCTGGGCTGTATTCTCAATGGGTATATTCCTTTTCGGAGCTGAAATGAACGAAGTCACTGGACCTTTTGGGTATCCATTGACTTATTGGTTCACGTGTCAAGGTTCTCTTGCGATATTTGTAATCCTTATTTTCTGGTTTGCAGGTAGACAAGAAAAAATTGATGAAGAGTTCGGCTTCAGTGAAAAAGGAGACGACTAATGATTAAAGGTAATTTTATAGATAACTTGCCTAAAGTTTATGGAATCTACACCGGTGGATTTATAGGTTTTATAATCTTGATGGCGATTGGTGAGCAGATGGGTATGACTGCAAAGGCAATTGGTATTTGCTTTGTAGGTTTTACTATTTTCATCTACGCACTAATTGGTTGGCTATCTCGAACAGCCCAAGCAAGTAACTATTACGTAGCTGGAAGAACGGTTCCAACCGTGTTCAACGGAATGGCAACAGCAGCCGACTGGATGTCTGGTGCTTCATTCGTTGCAATGGCGGGTGGTATTTATTTCAAAGGTTATGGATATATGGCTTTGCTTGTAGGTTGGACAGGTGGTTATGTGTTAGTTGCAACTTTATTAGCACCTTACCTAAGAAAATTTGGCTGTTACACAGTTCCAGATTTCGTAGGTACTAGATACGGTGGTAATACAGCAAGATTGATGGCAGTTATAGTTTTAACTGTTGCATCATTCACTTACGTGACTGCACAAATTAATGCTACTGGTACTATTGCAGCTGTTGCTTTAGATATCCCATTCCAATACGCTGTTTATGTTGGGCTAGTAAGTATTTTATTGTGTTCGATGCTTGGTGGTATGAGAGGGGTAACTTGGACACAGGTTGCACAATACATTGTACTAATCATAGCTTACCTACTTCCAGTATTCTGGATTAGTAACAACATAGGTGCGGGTTTCTTCCCACACTTCATGTTAGCTGATGAAGTTGCTAGAATTGGTGAGTTGGAACAACAGTTTGGGTTTGTTAAAAACTCTGCTGCTGATTTAGCTACAGTACCTAAAGGGTTAGCTGGTATTACTAAGGCTCACTCTGAAGTAAACGCAACACCTTGGGCTTTCATCTCATTAGCATTAGCAATGATGATGGGAACAGCTTCATTACCACACGTAATGATGAGGTTCTTTACTACTCCAAGTGTAAAAGCAGCTAGAAAATCAGTAGGTTGGTCAGTATTCTTTATCTTCCTACTTTATTCTTCTGCACCAATGTTGGCGACACTATCTAAACTTGCTTTGATTGATCCAAATTTACCAACAGGTATTATTGGTAAATCAATTGCAGAAGTTCAAGCAATCGATTGGTATCAAAACTGGAACCAAGCAAATCTGATGTTTGTAAGCGACTTTAACGGAAATGGAACTGTTGAATTAAATGAGTTCTTTATGGGTGGTAAAGCCGTTGTATTAGCAACACCAGAAATTGCAGGATTACCATATGTAATCTCAGGTCTAGTTGCTGCTGGAGGTTTAGCAGCTGCGATGTCAACTGCAGATGGTTTAATTCTTGCAATTGCAAATGCAATCTCGCATGACGTTTACTACAAAATGGTAGACCCTAAAGCTGAGACTGCTAAGAGACTAGTTGTTGCAAGGGTATTACTTGTAGTAATTGGTTTTGCAGGAGCAACTATTGCAGCAATGGAGATCCAAGGTATTTTAGGTTCAGTTATTTGGGCTTTTGACTTTGCGATGTCTGGATTATTCTGGCCACTTGTACTTGGTGTATGGTGGAAGAGAGCTAATAAAGAAGGTGCTATAGCTGGTATGGTTTTAGGATTAGTTTCTGGTTTCGTGTATCTAGTTTGGGTACGAAGTGGTGGAAGCGGATTCTTAGGCATTACTCAGTTAACATTTGGTATCTTCGGATCTACAGTTAGCTTAGTAGCTATGGTTGTTGTAAGTTTAATGACTTCAGCACCAAGCGCTGCAACACAAAAAATGGTTGATGATTCTAGGGTACCTGCGGGTGCATCTGTAATTGGCGGCCAAAAATAAATAATCTTTTTAAGGGGCGATTAATTTCGCCCCTTTTATTTCTTTTTAAGATCAAATATAAATTCTTTAATGTCCGCTAACTTTCATCCTTTAATTTATATAATTGACTATATTCTTGGAATTATAATGTGGACTTTAGTTGGAAGAGTAGCAATGAACATCTTTCAGAGAGAAGACTCAAGTTTTTTCTTTATGAAAGCGTTCGTAAAATTTACCAATCCCCTATTAAGAATTTTTAAACCTGTTACACCTTCTTTCATAATTCAACCATTAGTACCACTTTATGTAGCATGGTTTTTTTTCATGATTAGATTTTATTTGATGCCTTGGATTTTAGGATATTCAGTTATGGGCATGTTGTCATTTCCTCTTGAAAGTGAAATTTCTAGGCAGATTTATCAATTTTTTAATTCAATTAAATTTTAAAAATTGATACTAGTAAGTCTAGATATCAATGAAAAATATACAAATATCTCCATCAATTTTATCGGCCGATTTTAGTAAATTAGGTACTGAAATTAAAAGACTCGAAGAAGGTGGAGCTGATATGATTCATGTAGATGTAATGGATGGGCACTTTGTTCCAAACTTAACAATAGGTCCTCCTGTGATTAAAGCTCTTAGAAAACATTGTTCATTAAAATTTGATGTTCATTTAATGATTTCTCCTGTGCATAAATATATAGAAGCTTATGCTGATGCAGGAGCAGATATAATTACTATACATCCTGAAGCAACTGATAATTTAGAGGATTCAATAAATAAAATAAAAAATTTAAAGAAAAAGGTAGGAGTTTCTCTCAATCCTGAATCAAGTATAGATTTGATCATAAATCTATTAGATAAAATTGATTTAGTTTTAATAATGAGTGTAAATCCTGGATTTGGTGGGCAAAAATTTATTCCAGAAGTTTTAGAAAAAATTAAGGAATTAAAAAAAATTAGAGAAATACAAAAACTTAACTTTGATATTGAAATAGACGGTGGGATAAATTTTGATAATTGCAAAATCGCAATTGAAGCTGGTGCTAATATTCTTGTATCTGGTACAACAGTTTTTAAAAGTAATGATGGAGATATTAAAAAGAATATTAATTTATTAAAAACAAAATAAGTTAATGCAATCTCAAAATTCCTTAAATCTTTCTAATGGAATATTTTTTAAATTAAAATCTTCATTTAAAAAATTATATAAAAATTCAAGTTTTTATGACAAGAAAATTTCAAAAACTTTTGATAATAATTTTGAATATAAACCAAGTCCACATCTCTTATCTTCAATTACTAAGTATCAAAAAAAAAAATATAAAATTGAAGATTTTACAACTGAGACCATCTGGCAAAATAATATTTCATCTAAAGATTTTAAGAAACTAAACAATTTTTTCTGGTTTTTTAGTCTAGATTTAAAATCATCAAAAAAAACTACACAATCAATTCTTCTCAATTGGATTAAAAAAAACGAAAAATTTAATGAGAATACCTGGGAATTCAATATTACTGCAAAAAGAATTATTGCTTGGCTTTCCAATCATCAGCTAACTTATGAGGATAGTAATGAAGAATATAGATTATTTTTTAATCATATGCTCCAGAAACAAACTAACCATTTATTAAATGAGCTAAAAAATTTAAATGCAACACAAGAAAAACTAATTGGCTGTGCTGCGATAATTTTAACTGGTTTAGCATATAAAGATGAAAAAAATTATTTAGATAGTGGTTTAAATATATTAAAAACCATAATTAAAGAGTCTCTAGATAAACAAGGTTTTCCCAAATCAAGAAATATACAAAATTTAGTTTTTTATCTTAAATATCTCATCATTATTAGGGAGTGGTTCAAAGAATCACAAAGTTCAATTCCAGAATTTATTGATGAAACTATATATTATTTAGGATCCAGTTATGCTTTTATATGGCAAAACATAAAACAAAATATTTTTTTTAATGGAAATTATTTATCCGATAATCATGAATTTGACCAATATTTAAAACGATTTGGATATACTTTTAAAAATCAAAATAATGAACTAGCAGGATATGCGATACTTCAAAATAAAAAATTTACACTTGCGGCAGATATTGGGTCAAATCCAGATAAAATATACTCGAAAGATTATCAAGCTGGTGCCCTATCTTTTGAAATTTTTTCTAATGATAAAAAATTAATTTCTAATTCTGGGTACTATCCAGATACAAAAAACAGACTAAATAAATTATCTAAAAGTACTGCTTTGCAAAATACACTTTCAATTGAAGATTACTCTTCATGTGATTTTATTAAATCTGGTGATAATTTTTTAATACAAAAAGGTCTAAAAATTGAAAATAAAAATATAATTTTTGAGAAAAATTATTGGAAAATTTCAGCTAGTAATAATGGTTACTTCAAAAAGTTTAAATTATATCATCATAGAGAAATCGAGTTCTATCCTGAACAATTTAAATTTATCGGTCATGATAAAATATCAAGAAAAAATCCTGATAAACAAATTAAATTTGATATTAGGTTTCACCTTCATCCTGACTCTAAAGTTATGAAAACACAAAATAATAAGTTTATATTGATACAATTAGAAGATGAAGGTTGGCAATTTAGTTGTGACAACCATGATATAAATATTGATAATGGTTTATATTTCGGTAATAAAAATTCATATCAAGAAAACCAAAATATATTTATTTCGGGCATGAATAATGAAAGTGAACAAATAATAAGATGGGAAATAAGTAAAATATAATGAAAAAAATAAAGACAGCCCTTATTTCCGTATCAGATAAAAATAATTTAAAATCAATTTTAGAAAATTTAAAAAAGTATAATATTAAAATTATTAGTTCAGGTGGCACTTATAAAGAAATTAAAAAATTAAAATTTAATTGTTTAGAAGTATCCGATTTTACAGACTCTCCTGAAATTTTAGAGGGAAGAGTTAAAACTTTACATCCAAAAATACATGCAGGAATCCTTAGTAAAAGAAATAACAAAACACATTTAAATGACTTAAAAAGAAATAATTTTGAAAATATTGATCTAGTAATTGTAAATTTTTATCCGTTTGAAAAAACTTTAGAAACAACAAACAATCATAAAAAAATAATTGAGAATATAGATGTAGGAGGTCCTACAATGGTTAGGTCAGCTGCTAAAAATTATAATGATGTAACAGTGCTTACCTCTACAGATCAATATCAAGAATTAATAGATGAAATGAATAAATATAATGGAGCTACATCGTTAGAATTTAGAGAAAAACTATCGAGAACAGCTTTTACCGAAACAGCTTACTACGACTCTATAATTTCAAATTATTTCAATGAAAAAACGAATACACACTTACCTGATAAAAAAGTTTTTTCTGCAAATTTAATTGAACAACTTAGGTATGGAGAAAATCCACATCAATTTAGCGGGTATTATTCAAAAAATTTAAAAACTAATTTAAAAAAAATTCAGGGAAAACAACTCAGTTATAATAATTATAACGATATATTTGCTGCATTAACTATTTCAAAGTCTTTACCAAAAAATAAAGGTACTGTTATTGTAAAACATGCAAACCCTTGTGGTGTTTCAATAAAATCAAATCCTGTAGATAGTTATAATTCTGCATTAGCATGTGACCCTGTGAGTGCCTTTGGGGGAATTGTTTCTTGCAATTTCAAAATTAGGAAAAATCTTGCAATTGAACTTAATAAACTATTTTTAGAAGTAATTATTGCTAATGGTTTTGATAGTGATGCCCAAAAAATATTTAAATCTAAAAAAAATTTGCGTGTAATTGATGCAACAGAATATTCTCTTAACGAAATTACAAAATTTACTTCCTCAAATGAGGCAATATTAGTTCAATCCGAAGACTTAAAAATATTCAAAAATAAAGATTTTAAAGTTGTTTCTAAAAGAAGACCAAATTCTAAACAGATTAGAAATCTAATTTTTGCATTCAATGTTTGTAGATACGTAAAATCCAATGCGGTTGTTCTTGCAAAAGATGATTCAATAGTCGGTATTGGATCAGGTCAACCAAGTAGATTAGATAGCTGCGAAATAGCAATTGATAAAATGAGAAAATTTAATTTATTTGGAAATAATTTAGTTGCTGCATCAGACGCCTTTTTCCCTTTTGTAGATGGAATTGAAAAATTAGTTCAATCAGGTGTTCAAGCTGTAATTCAACCTTCAGGATCAATGAGGGATAAAGAAATAATTAAATATGCAAACGAAACGGATACTATTCTAGTCTTTTCTAAGACAAGACATTTCAGACATTAGTAACTTTATCTATCTTAGCAGCTAAAATAAAATCATTTTCTGAAAGACCTTTGATAGCATGAGTAGTAATTTTAATTTCTGCATAACCCCAACCAAAATTTATATCTGGATGATGACCCTCTTCTTCAGAAATTTTACCAACCTCATTAACAAAACTTTGACTTTTTATAAAATTTTCAAATTTAAATTTTTTGAATAGAAAAAATATTTTATTTTTATCTTCTGTAATGTCCCAACCATCAACTTTCTTTTGATATTTGTGAATTTCAGATATATCAAAAGGGAGCACACCTCCTTCACATGGAAGACATTTTTTATTAATTAGGTCATTACTCATATTAATATCTTAGTTCTTTTATTTCTTTACTAAATTTATTTTCAACCTTATTTTTTATATCAGATGTCAATATTTTCTGCCAACGATTATTAAATCCTAAATTAAAAAAATTAATTTTTTTTCCAGTTATATTTGAGCTAACACTTTCTTCAAACCCTTCATTTAATTCCTTGTTTTTAAGGTTTGCGAAATTTGTTGATTTTATCGAATTTAAAAATTTATTTTCATTAATTTTTAATTTTTTTTTACTTAAATCATTAATAAAAATTATAATTTTTTCGAACATTTCCTCTTTCTTTTTTTCAAAATCTTCATACTTAATAAATAAAACTCTAAAATTTGAATTATTTTTCCAAGACTTGTAATGATTAGACCAAGAATTTAAAAAAGTAAAATTACTATGATCAAGTTCAAAGGAAGTTTCTAATAAAGATGAATTTTCATCAGACATATATTCTAAGGCCTTTTGATAATCCACTGAATAGTGATTAGTAATTGATGTGATTACATTTCTTGGATCTCTAATGATATAAATTGCACCTAATGTTTCATTATTTGTTGTAAATTGATTTCCTTTATAAGGAAGTAAACAATTATGCGTTTTAACTATATTTAGATCCTCTTTTTTAAAAAATAAATTCTGGTTAAATATCCAATTTTTACTAGCTTCTTCTTTTGTTGATGGTTTAAATTTTGAAAATTTCAAATTTGGGAATTGATGTATCTTCAATAGATGATCAAAAGAAAACTTACCGTCATTAGAATAATAATAACTAGCCAGAAAAGATCTTAAGTAGGTATTTCCACTTTTAGGATATGAAGCAATCCAAATAATCATGATAAAATTTTTATTTTTTGGAGCGGGCAAAGGGGGTCGAACCCTCGACCTTCTCGTTGGCAACGAGACGCTCTACCACTGAGCTATGCCCGCACTTTCTTTTCGACTAGTTAATGTTCTAATGTTTACTGCACTTTAAAACACAATTAATCGTTATGGGATTATCCCACACCAACAAGAACAAATCAAGAAAGTTGTGAGACCATTGCGTCCCATAATGAGTCCATAAAGCAACCTTAGATCTGTTTTCAAATTTGGAAAGTAAGAAGTACCCCCACCCCCCTAAAACTAAAATATGGTACCTATATAAAGCTGTAAATAGCAAGTTAGAGATCCTTAGACTCCACTAAAACTTTTTGGTACCATCTGCATATGAAAGCTAAAAAGAAAAAATCTAAAAAAGTTACACGGCAAACTAAAAAACCAACTCTAGCATCTATGACAGCACTCTATAAAAAAAGAGGTTTCAAACGTGCTAAAGCTCACGCTGTTCAATACATGGCTGGTTATAATGCTGGGAAAAAGGCTAAGTAGTTCCCTTAAAAAATTTTTCAAAAATTCTGTGTAGTACGGAATTTGTTACGTTGAAAATGAGCTGAGGTTAGCAAGATGTACTTACTCTAAAACACGCACCAATCAACAAGAAACACGGATCAGGCATGCTTACATTTGCATACATTTCGACGTCACAAAACGTAACATTTACGCCAACTTAGGCCAACAATTCGAGGTGATAAAAGGTGACTATACCCCCTCTCTTAGAGCCCTCCAAAACTTATTCAAAGTAAGTTAAAGTAAGTACACATTAGTACACATTCCAACGTGGCATCTTTCGTTCTCTGTTTAAAACTTCTGCTACAGCAGTCTTATATAAATTTTTTTCTCTAACTTTGCAATCTAGCTATGTTGCCGTGTAGTCTTGGAACGAACAGATCTCTTACCATCTAATGATCTTCTAGTTTCATGTTTCATAAACTTAAACTCATCAGGAAAAGCTTTAAGCATCTTGTGTATAGGCGCTTCAATCACGCCCCACATCTCTCTGTTTCCTCCCTCTGTAACAGTCTTAGTGTAAACCTTTACACCCCAAACATTATTTTTCATTATTTTTTTCCTCCTTTTTTATTTGTTCTGCTGTCGCTGTAAAATGGAACATACTTTCTTCCAATGTCTTTAGGCTTCCACCTTAGACCACCAATGCTGTCAGGCATCTTCTCAAACCATTTAGATTGATTTCTAATAACCCAAACTGTTGCTCTCTTTGCAACATCTTCTATTGGTACTTGTTTGATGCATTTACCACCTATAAGCTCTAGTGCATTTGCAACTTCTCTCTCACGAGTAACTTTGACTCTTTTTTCATTTTTTAAAAAATCAAATAACTCGATTGTTGTAACCATGTCTCTATCAAACGGAAAAGCACCTTGTTCAAATTGCTCTTTAACAAAATCATTCAATGGTCTATCTGCCATCTTTGACATTTCAGCTCTATAGATTGTATGTGGTGCTGGTGCTAAAGGATTAAACTTAGATAGATCTCTGTCTAATAGATCAGCCATAACTCCTCCAGCTAGATTTCCACTTAGTCTCTGTAGATGAAACTCATCAAGCATCTGCTGATTTCGTTTCGCTGGACTAAAGTAAACCCAATACCTAACTTCATTTGCTGGTAACGGAAAAGCGTCCTTATAGTTAGTATTTATCCAATAATTAGTGATGGTGTCTTGCTCTGAATATTCTTTGTAGAGCTGTCTAACTCCAATAGATCCCTCAGTAATAATTGTCTTCAATGTATTTATTAATTGTGCTTTCTCACTCCAACTCCCTGAGCTTTTAGCTTCATCAATTAGAACAGTTTGATAGTTCAGCAAATAGTTTTTACCTTTGTCTAATGCTTCTGCTAGTTCAATCTTTCTAGTGTTGCTGTGGCCTAAAACATCTCTGTGTAAATCAAACAAACTTCCTTTACCTAATTGGAATTCATCTGATTGCATAATCAAAGCATGCCTAATTTTTACACCAGGATTTTGTACAGGATATGCATACCAATCTAAGAAGTGATTACGCTCAGGCTCATGAGGTATTACATGTTCCAGCAATGCATAAAAAACATCTGTATCTGCTTTGGGATCAGGTGCTAACTCATTCTTCTCATAGACGTTAATCATCAGCTTTTTATTTACATGCACAAATCTATTTGGATCATTTGGCTTATAAGTAAAATCTACACAAACTTTAGAGTCTTTGTGCTGTTTCCAAAACTTTAACGGCGTATATTTACCATCAAAAAATTTTGAATATTTAACGTCAATAGCTTCGCCATCATACATCTCTTTGTCTTCTAGATCGTAATATTTCTTTTGCTTCATCATGTAAGCAATTCGTTCTACGAAAGTATTTGTGTACTCAGGTAATGCATCTCGACCAGTTATTTTGAATAGAAGTTTTTTGAAATCTTTGACTTCATCTTCCGTCCAATTAAACTCCTCAGCTAGCTTTGGTAGTCCTTGTAACTGCTCTGATCTTTCTCTTTTGTAAACATCTTCAACTCTTGCAAGTCTCTCGTTTACATCATCATCTGCAACTGTAGCACAAGCTGTAATTATTCTTTCACAATCAGCTTTCTCAATCTTATGTTGCCAAAGTGTTGCAACCATTTTTCTAATATACTCATTTCTTAATCCCTCTCGAGCATACTTACGACTAATAACACATGCTACACCTAACAATGCGCAGGCTTTATTAAGAGCTTCCCAACTAATCTCTTTTGGAATTCCTGACTTAGACCAAACAACTTTTTCTTCATTGTCATATTGTCCATAGCACATTGTGTAATGCTTATTAGCTCTGATCTCTACCAGCATAGACTTTGTCTCATCTTCAAAACTAAAATATTTTCTAGTATGGTTTTTAGTGAGATCTATTACTTTGAATAGTCTATGTGCTCTTGGTGTACTTGATCTACCAAACTCTAACTCTGTTTGTGGTAGGAAGTAATCGCATAATGCATTTGCTTCAGGACAATCTAGATCAACATCTACTATTAAACTATCTCGCCCTGTCGCAATGTTTATGTTTGTGTAATCCTTAACTTGATCTAACTGTCTGATCTGTTTGTTAAGTCTTACAGTCCAGCTTTCTTGAATTGCTTTTCTGCCATAGTCACTCCAAAAAAGTATTGCATCAGCCTTTAAAAGTGCTGATATTGGCTCTAAATTAGTCATTTGAGCCTCTCAGGTTATCAAACGTCATTCTCAATAAATTCCTAACAACATCTCTTTCAGCGTCGGTTAAATCTGAAATACTTTTGCCAGGTGCTACTGAGTCTAAGTTTAATTTTTTTATTCTAGGTTTCTCTCTAGATTTTAAGTAATCGCTGATACTTATAACTGTACCACCCTCTTTAAGACCTAGAGGTATCTTCAAAAAATAATTTCTAGGTTTTGTGTCTAACCAATCTAAGAAGCTCTGCCCCTCAGTTTTTTCCTTATTATATTCTTGAGTTAATACATCTATGATCTCATTCTCAAAATCAAAGATTAGATCTGCTTCATCTTTTGCAAGTTTGATTAGATCATCTTTTTTTGGTGTGTTCTTTCTATTCTCAACATTACCACCTGATGCATAGATGCTATATGTTGGATCTTTTATAGTTCTAATTGACATGTTTCATTACCTCCAATCTTTTAGTCAATAATTTTATGGTGTTATCCTTAGCGTCTAGTTGCTCGATTGCTTCTTCTTTGATTTGATCCCTGTCATACTCGAGAGATCTACAAGCTTCTGCAATAGCTTGGATTACATTTAATTGTTTTACAGTTAGTGCTGATAATGTTTTGTAACTAACATGACCACACTTACATAGTTTTGCTTTGCGAGGTCTTACAGGCAACCATTTACGCAGTATAGGTCTTAGTGTTACTGACTCTGCAAATTGTTCCCATAAGGTGCCTTTAGCTTTGTTTTCTTCAAACAGTTTCCAATCTTTAGACTTTCTACTCATCATCATACCCCATTATGTAATTTAAGCCTGAGCTAGTTCTAACTTTGGCTGGTGGTTGAGTAGATCCATTTAATGATGTTTTGATCTTATTGATCTCATCATAAAAGTTTAGATCTAAATTTAGAGACTGTTGCTGTGGTTTCTTTGGTTTAACTTTAACTCTTTCTCTAAATGGTTTTGTTTTTGCTGGTTTGAAACTACTAAAATTATCTATTAGACCATCAACCACTTGATTGTGTTCTATAGCTTCCTTTGCAGTTTTAAATGTTTGACCAGCATCATTGCTGAATTGTCCATCTTTAAATGTAACAGTTAATTCATCATACAATGGTCTTAGATGCTCAGGGATCTTTCTAGTCATTGTTTCCCTCCTTAGCATCTTCTTCTTCACATTTTTTATTCCATTCCTGACGTTTGCTCATTACATTGATGTCAAACTTTTCCAGCAGTTGTTCATGCAGTTTGTCTTCTTCCTTATAAAGATTTTGGCTGATCTCTTTTAATTGCTTATCTGCATTAATCTTTTGCTCATGGACTTCATGCTCACGTAGTTTCTTATGTCTTCCGTAATGGTCATGTTTGGATCTGTAGGGATATTTAGTAAATGCTTCCCAATATCTTTTTTCTAAAGTCTCTAGATTATTATTTACGTACTCTAGAATATGCATAAACCTATTGGCCATTTTCTCTAGTGTTTCTTGGCTGATTGATCTGTTTGAGTTGTGACCAATCTTAACAACGTTATCTTTTACTTTTGGATTTTCCATCTAAGTAACCTCATGTTTAAGTAGCCACGCACAGAGTTGATTAGGCTCTGTACGTAACTGTTAAATCATCATTAGGTTTGAAGATGTGATGAAGACTGTTTGGAAGTGAGGAAAGACTATAATGCTGGCCAGCAATAATCCCATGAATTCTGTAACGATATTCAAATATCCCCTCTCTAAAATTTCTGTTCATACTCAAAAAACCTAATGTTATTTTAATCAATCCAATTTCTTCTGAGCTATATTGGCAAACGCTCTCTGTGATTATTTATTGGCAATCGAGTATCAATCTAGGACTTTACTTACGTATGAAAGTTTACCGAGTAGTCTTACATCTCTTGTCACTAAAGTTTCTATGAAAAAAGACTACCACTAAAACTCTAGTCAAGTTATCAGGTGCCACCGTCAAACTTAATCCTACATATAATTGCTTATAAAATTATTTCAATCATATGTTTTCCCAAACATTATAGGATAAAGACACATTTACCTTATTCATCTTAAATAAGACTCATGCATCAAGGCTTATTTGATGACAAC
>CACJPA010000018.1 GCA_902595105.1 uncultured Pelagibacteraceae bacterium | reverse complement strand
GATCCTGTATCAAAATTTAAAAATTCCGATGAAAATCAGATAAACGAAATAATTAATGTGACTTACGATAAAATAAATGAAAAAATTAATATTTGGTTAAATAATGAAAATTAAAAAAAACATATTAATTGGTGAATTTTTAGGAAGTTGTTTTCTTGTCATGATTATTGTTGGATCTGGGATCATGGCAGAAAATCTAACTAATGATGATGGCATTAGGCTTTTAGCTAATACAATTGCTACTGGAGCTGGATTATTTGTCTTAATTACAGCCTTTGCTGATATTTCAGGTGCTCATTTTAATCCTTTTGTAAGTCTTGCAATGTTTTTCAGAAAAAAAATTAAAGGTAATCTTTTAAAATATTACATTCCTGCACAAATATCTGGTTGTTTATTAGGAGTAATGTTTGCAAATGTCTTTTTTGAACACAGTCTTTTAGAGTTATCAACTAAAAATAGAGATGGGTTACATATATTTGTTTCTGAAATTGTAGCAACTTTTGGTCTAATATTTATAATTTTTGCAACTCTAAAGGACGGAAAAACAATAGTTGCTATTAGCGTAGCAACATATATTTCCGCGGGCTATTGGTTTACTTCATCAACATCTTTTGCAAATCCAGCTGTATCTTTAGCAAGAACATTTACTGATTCTTTTACAGGAATTAATTATCTTAATACGCCAACATATATTTTAGCTGAGTTTATTGGATTAATTTTAGCAGCGTATATTCTTAGAATTATCTATAAATAACACAACTTCTAAATGTAAAATATATATAATTTTATTTACAAAATTTTGAAATAATATATTTAAGGCGAATCCCTTACTTGCTTTCCAAAATAATTAAATTCATTTGTAGACTTATCTCAAGCTTGAAATAATGATCAATGAATCTTCGCGTTGATTCTCAAATAAATAAATTTAATCGTAGATTATTTTCTCTTTAATGAATATTTACATTCTCAAGTCATTATTAGACAGAACCGAAAACAATAATATATAGGAGAAAAAATGGATATGACTTTAGTATATACAGTTATAGGATTTGCCCTTGCTGGATATAGCGTAATCGCTAACGACTCAATTCAAACACTTGGTACCTTTATAGCTTCAAAAAAGAAGTGGTTTAAGTGGTACGTACTAGCTGGATCGGCATCAGCAGTTATGATTTTTGCGTTAGCTTGGGGGTGGTATGCGTATGATGGTGATATTTCTTACGGAAGATTAACTAGAATACCTTATCAAGAGATTCAATGGTATCATGCAGTAGCACCTGCAATACTGTTATTATTAACGAGAATTGGGATACCTGTATCAACAACCTTTTTAGTTCTTTCAGCATTTGCTTCAACTGTTGTGCTTGAAAAAATGCTGTTAAAAAGCGTTGTAGGTTATGGATTAGCAGCAATGGTTGCTTATATAGCCTGGATAGCGGTATCAAAGTTCATTAATGAGAAATTTGATGAAGTAGATGACAAATGGAGAGGATTTTGGAGAAATGCAGTATGGGTTTCTTCAGGTTGGTTATGGTGGGTTTGGTTATCTCACGATGTAGCTAATATTGCTGTATATCTGCCTAGGCAATTAGATTTATCATTACTTTTAATTGTAATGGCCTATTTTACTTCATTATTATTTTATATTTTCTACATTCAAGGTGGACCAATTCAAAAAGTTGTTCTTGAAAAAACGGGAACAAGATATGCAAGATCAGCTACAATTATAAACGTAATTTATGCTGCTGTTTTATTCTACTTCAAAGAGCTCAATGATTTGCCTATGTCTACGACGTGGGTGTTTGTAGGATTGTTATGTGGTAGAGAACTTGCGATATCAACAATGAATAAAGAATATAAATTTAAATATGTCTTCCCTTTGATTGGTAAAGACTTTCTTAAAATGATTTTTGGTTTAAGTGTATCAGTAGGTATCGTATTAGCGATCCACTATATAATTATTCCAAATAATTGGTTTTAAAATATCTGTTTGGGCATATTATTTGAATTAATATGTCCAAATTTATAAAATTTTTCGTTTAAAAATTGAATTTTTCCTTAAAATCATTAAAAGTACTTTTTTTATTTATGAAAAAAAATCAAAAAAAATACGGTTTTACACAAAAAGAATGGAACAACATGAGTCCAATTAGAAAATTGGAGAGAAAACTTGATCGAGTTAATCATATAATGGAACTTATAAGAACTGTTGTCCCTATAATGCTGTTGCTTTTGAATACAATAATTATTCTAAAATTATTTGATTATATTTAAAATAGTTTAATCCCAATCACTCCAATAACTATAAGCACAATAGAGATTATTTTTTTAAGATTGATAGTTTCTTTTAAGAAAAAATATCCAATAAAAATTGAGAAAAAAATACTCGTTTCTCTAAGAGCTGCAACAAGAGGGATAGGTGCTTTTGTGAAGCCCCAAACAACGATTACATAGATAATAAAAGATATAGATCCCCCTACCCAAAATATCATCTTTGCATCTTTAAAAACCTTTGAAAAAATATTCTCATGTTTATTTAGTTTTAAAATTATAGGAAAAACTAAAGCACTAAATAAAAAGGAAAAACTTATATAGGATATTGCTGATACACTTACTCGTGCCCCATATCCATCAATCAACGAATAAAGACCTATAAATGATCCAGTAAGTAATGAGTATTTAATGATCTCAATTTGATTTTGGTTTTTTGAACCAAATAATCCAAGAAACATTATTCCTGCACAGATTAATAATATTGAAACTAGTGTTGCTATTTTAAATACAACCCCAAGAAATATAATGGAAATTAATGTAGCCAATAAAGGTCCAAAGCCTCTAAATATTGGATAAACATTTGTATAGTCCCCTACCTTGTAAGAATTAAGCATATACCATTGATAACCCTGGTGAGCTAATACGCTTGCAATTATATACGGTAATGACTCACTTCCAGGTAAAGGAAAATATAAAATACAAATCAAGGCTAAAGGTATATGACCTAAAACAATAGCTAAAACTGCTATAGCCTTATCTGGATGATGTTTAACCATCGCATTCCAAATGGCATGCATAATAGTTGCTAATAGAATTACAAAAAAGACTGTGGTGTCCATTAATTATTTATTTTACTCTGCCGTAAACGTCTTGATATCTTACAATATCAGTTTCTTTTAAAATTGAACCTACTTGAGCTTCAATAATCTTAACTGGTTTCTTACCAGAATTTTGAACTCTATGAATGGCTTCTAATGGAATGAATATATGTTCACCTGGTTTTTTAATAATATTAGCCTTATTAAGCGTTATTTTTGCATTTCCTTGTGTGACCAACCAGTGTTCAGCTCTATGATGATGTTTTTGTAAGCTTAAAATCCCTTTTGGTTTTACATACAATTCTTTAATTAAAAATTCCTTACCCTCGAATAAGTTTGTGTATTTGCCCCATGGTCGATAAAAAATATTTTTCTTCTTTATATATTTGTGTTTATTTTTATCGTACATCTTCAAAATTTCTTTCCAGCTACCAAGATCTGACCAAGGTATATCTAATTTAATTGCATTAATTTGTTTTGTTTTTTCTAGAATTGCATAGTCAAAAGATTTCGCTGTAGCTTTTATAAATGAGGCTTTATTTAAATGATAAACATTTGATTTATATTTTGCCTTATTAACTGCTGTTACACAATTTCTATAAGTTTTTGGTTGATGTTTTATAAAGTTATTGATTATCGAGTCTTTACGAAGATAAAACATTCCTGAATTCCAATAGCCTTTATTCTTTATAATTTGTTTTGCTTTGGCTTCTTTTGGTTTTTCAATAAATCTGGTTACTTTATTGATATTTCCTTTAATTTTTTTAGTTAAAAAATATCCATAATCACTAGTTGGAGATTTAGGTTTAATACCAAATACAAATATATTTTCTTCATTAAGGTTTGATTTATTTTTGTTTATCGCCTTATTAAAAATACTCATTTTTTCGATCAAATGATCAGCTGTAAAAAACATCAAAGGTTGATTATCAGGTATATCTTTAATTAAGGCAGTGCTTAAAATAGCTGGTGCAGTATTTCTTTTTGCAGGCTCAACAACAATTTTATATTTGCTTATTTTGTTTTTTCTTAAATGCTGTTTAACTTGTTTTAAATATTTCTTATTTGTACTAATGATTGGAGGATCATAAATTGAAGCTTTTGTTCTCTCTAGAGTTTTTCCGAGTAAAGTCCAATTACCAAAATTAATAAATTGTTTAGCTTGATGATTTTTAGAATTTGGCCAAAGTCGAGTTCCAGCGCCTCCACACAAAATAACTGGACGAATTTTCATTAAATCTCTGAATAATCCTTAACTTCTTTTTTCTTACCTGGATGTGTTGGTGCTCCTAAATATGATGGTCCGACAGTTTGAGCATATTTCCACAAAGTACCTGATCCAAAGTCAGATTTTTTAGCCTTCCATTTTCTTTTTCTACTAGCCAATTCTTTTTTAGAAAGTCTTACATTAATTGTTCCTTTTTTAGCGTCGATATCAATTATATCTCCGTTCTTTAAAAGGCCTATAGGACCCCCTAGAGCGGCCTCAGGACCCACGTGACCCACACAAAAGCCTCTTGTAGCCCCAGAGAACCTGCCATCTGTTATAAGGGCAACTTTCTCGCCTTTTCCTTGTCCGTAGATTGCACCTGTAGTTGATAACATTTCTCTCATACCTGGACCTCCAACAGGTCCTTCGTATCTAATAATAATTACATCACCATCATTATACTTTCTGCTTTGAACAGCTTTCATAGCGCTTTCTTCATTATCAAAGCATCTTGCTTTTCCAGTAAATTGTAATTTTTTAAGTCCTGCAACTTTAACAATTCCTCCTTCTGGAGCTAAGTTTCCTTTTAACCCAACAACACCACCTGTTGGAGACAATGGATCTTTATAAGATCTCATTACTTTTTGTTTAGGATTGAATTTAATATTTTTTAAATTTTCTTTCATAGTTTTACCTGTAACAGTCATGCAATCACCATGAATATATCCACCTTCATATAAAGTTTTTAACAACATTGGAACTCCGCCAGCTAACCACATATCTTTTGCAACATATTTTCCACCTGGTTTTAGATCTGCAAGATAAGGTGTTCTTTTAAAAATTTTTGCTACATCCATTAAATCAAATTTAATTCCTGCTTCATTTGCAATAGCTGGTAAATGCAAACCTGCATTGGTAGATCCACCTGTTGCAGCAACAATTGTTGCAGCATTTTCTAAAGCTTTTCTTGTAACAATATCTCTTGGTTTTATTTTTTTTTGTAAGAGGTTCATAACCATTTTACCACTTTCTTTTGCGTACTTGTCTCTTTCCTCATAAGGAGCAGGAGTTCCTGCTGAATAAGGTAATGCTAAACCTATAGCTTCAGATACACATGCCATTGTATTTGCAGTAAATTGACCACCACATGCACCTGCACTAGGACAAGCAACTAATTCTAATTTTCTAAGCTCAGCTGCAGACATTTGACCTGATGAATGTTTTCCAACAGCTTCAAATACATCAACAACTGTTACATCTTTACCTTTATAAGTTCCTGGAAGAATAGATCCCCCATAAATAAATACACTTGGAACATTAAGTCTAACCATAGACATCATTAAACCTGGTAAAGATTTATCACAACCAGCGATACCAACTAATGCATCATAGCAATGTCCTCGAACAGTAAGTTCAGCAGAGTCTGCAATAACTTCTCTTGAAATTAATGAAGACTTCATTCCTTCATGACCCATTGCAATACCATCTGTAACTGTAATTGTACAAAATTCTCTTGGTGTCCCGCCATTTGCTCTAACACCTTTCTTTACTGATTGAGCTTGTCTCATTAATGCAATGTTACAAGGTGCTGCTTCATTCCAAGTTGAAACTACACCAACAAAGGGTTTTGCTACATCTTTTTCAGTTTCACCCATAGCATAGTAAAAAGATCTATGAGGTGCTCTATCTGGTCCTAACGATGTATGTCTACTTGGAAGTTTCTTTTTATTAAATTTTGCCATTATATACCCTTTATTATTACAGATATTTTCTCAATATCATTCTTTAAATTATTATAATTAGTTTTTTCTTGTTCAACAATCTCTTTTGGAGCACGGTCAACAAAACTTTTATTATCTAATCTTTGAGAAATTTTATTCATTTCCTGTTCTAATCTACTTTGTTTATTAGTTAAGTTTTCTTTGATTAATTTTAAATCTACATCTTTATCAAAATAAATTTTAAATAAGTCACCTGAGACAACCATTGTTGCAGCTGGTTTATCTAAATCATCATCAATTATATTATTTATTCTTCCAAGTTTTTTTAAAATAACTTCATTTTTATTAATAAATTGTTTTTGATTTTCATTTATACCTTTAACTGAAACATCTATAAATGATCCTGGACTAACATTTAGCTCATTTTTAAAAGATCTCAGCTCTGAAATGATATTAATGATATTTTCTACTTGTTCGGTGCTATCATCCTTTTTAACTTCTCCTGTTACCCAATTTTTATGCATTAAATAATCGTTTCCATTCTTATCAAATTGGTCTTTGAGCCATATTTCCTCTGTTACAAACGGAATAAATGGGTGGAGTAAAATTAATATCTGTTTGAATACAAAAGATGATACTTTTTTAACCTCTTTTTTTGCATCATTATCGTCTGAAAATAGAATAGTTTTAGATAACTCTAGGTACCAATCACAATATGAATGCCAAGCAAATTGATAAGCATTTTTAGCAGCCTCATCAAATCTATAATCTTCAAGGTTTTTTTGAATTTTGTTCTTTGCCTCTATTAGCTCTGAATAAATCCACTTATTAATATTTATATTTAAGTTAGGTAATTCATCAATATCTTTAAAATCGCATTCATTTGTTATTAAAAAGTTATTTGCATTCCATAATTTATTTAAAAAATTTCTATAACCTTTCACTCTATCTTCTGATAATTTTACATCAGTTCCAGGCGAAGCCATTGAGAGTAATGTAAATCTTAATGCATCAGCACTATATTTTTCTATTAAATCTAAAGGATCAATTACGTTTCCTTTTGATTTAGACATCTTTTGTCCTTTCTCGTCTCTTACTAACGCGTGAACATATATATCTTTAAAAGGTTCTTTATTTAAAAATTCAGTACCAAACATAATCATTCTAGCAACCCAGAAAAATATAATATCAAAACCTGTAACTAGAACTGAGGTTGGATAAAATTTATCTACATACTTATTATCATCAGGCCAACCAAGTGTTGCAAAAGGCCATAAGCCAGATGAAAACCAAGTATCTAAAACATCTGGATCACGAATAAGTTCAACATCTTTACCATAATGTTTTTTAGCTTGTTGCTTTGCATCATCTTCATTTTCGGAAACAAATATTTTTTCATCTGGACCATACCAAGCTGGTATTTGATGTCC
Source organism: uncultured Pelagibacteraceae bacterium (assembly GCA_902595105.1). Taxonomy (GTDB): domain Bacteria; phylum Pseudomonadota; class Alphaproteobacteria; order Pelagibacterales; family Pelagibacteraceae; genus Pelagibacter. The sequence continues at coordinate 7,272 of CACJPA010000018.1, read as the reverse complement.
CCACCACAATTGTCTTGATATGCACCAAGGTTCAATATTGTTCATCCATTGAAAATAAGTTTTCGACCAATTTTCAGGAAAAAAATTTGTTTTCTTTGAATTAACAACTTCTTTAGCTTTAACAGATAATTTACCAGCATCTGCAAACCACTGTTCTGTTAAAAAAGGTTCAATTACTGAATTAGATCTATCTCCGTATGGAACTTTATTTTTAATATTCTCCTCTTTATCAAAAAATTCTTTTTCTTTTAATTCTTTTAAAATTCTTTTTCTTGCTTCAAATCTATCAAGACCCACATAATGTGCCGGAGCATTTTCATTAATCTTGCCTTCTTCAGTGAAAATATTTATGATTTCAAGATCATTTCTTTGACCTACATCATAATCATTAAAGTCATGGGCTGGAGTTATTTTTAAAGCACCTGTACCCTGCTCAGGATCAGCATAGTCATCTTCAATTATTTTTATTTTTCTTTCAACAAGTGGAATGGTTACTGTTTTGCCAACAAAAGATTTAAATCTATCATCTTTTGGATTAACAGCGATAGCAGTATCACCTAACATTGTTTCTGGTCTTGTAGTTGCTATAGTTATAAACTCGTCTGTTCCATCTATAGGATATTTGATGTAATAAATTTTAGAATTTACTTCTCTTTGATCTACTTCTAAATCAGAAATTGCTGTTTTAAGAACAGTGTCCCAATTTACTAATTTCTTATCTTTGTAAATTAAACCTTTATTGTACAGTTCTACAAAAACTTTAATAACTGATTTGGATAAATTTTCATCCATTGTGAATGCATTTCTTGACCAATCACAAGAACATCCTAGTTTTTTTAATTGGTTAATGATTATGTCCCCATACTGTTCTTTCCATTCCCAAACTTTTTCAATAAATTTATCTCTACCAATCTCATTCTTATCTATTTTTTCAGAAGTGAGTTTTTTTTCCACTAAAGCTTGTGTTGCAATGCCAGCATGATCAGTTCCTGGTTGCCACAAAGTTTCATAATTATTCATCCGGTGATAACGCACTAATAAATCTTGAATTGAATTATTTAATGCATGTCCCATATGAAGACTTCCAGTTACATTTGGTGGAGGAATTACTATTGAAAATTTTTTTGAATTTTCTTTTGGTTTAAATAATTCGTTTTTTTCCCAATATGAATAAATCTTATTTTCAACTTCAGAATGGATATATTTATCGTTACTCATTGATATTAAAGTTTATAATTTAATAATCTTATTTAACAATAATCAATTTGGATCGTTATTTAATAGACTAATATAAAAAATTTAATATAAAAAGGCCTGAAGCTATTCGTCTAAAACTTGTTGGCAACGTGGCGGAATGGTTACGCAGAGGATTGCAAATCCTTGTATCCCGGTTCGATTCCGGGCGTTGCCTCCAAAAAAAATCTTGTTTTACTTTTAAAAAAAAGTAAGTTGTGATTTTTACATTCCTCGGTAGCTCAGTTGGTAGAGCAGTTGACTGTTAATCAATTGGTCGCAGGTTCGAGTCCTGCCCGAGGAGCCAAAAATGTAATCCAAAATTTTAAAATGTTTAACCACCTAACCAAAGGGGTCTTGTTTTGGTTATGATTAAATTGCTTTAGAAATATTTGATACTGGAATTTGTAATGTTTTGTTAAATTTTAATTTTTGATCAGCGTTAAGTTCTGAATAAACTTTTGCTAAAAAATTATAATTAACATTCATATGTCCTTCTTGTGATTTTTCTAAGTTAACTAAATATTCTGAAAAATCTTCAAAAAAATAATTGATCGGTACTTTTAAATAATTAGAAAGTTGAAGTAATCGTATTGAACTTACTCCATTAGTACCTTTTTCATATTTTTGAATTTGTTGAAATGTTACGTTAATTGCTTTTGCTACTTTAGTTTGTGTTAAACCTAAAGCTAATCTTCTTAACTTGAGTTTGTTACCCAGATGTTTGTTGAAATTATCTTCCATTAAGACCCCTCTTAATTAAATTTTATAAACTGTATTCAACCTATTTATTAATGTTACTGCAATAGAAAAATTTATTTTTTTTTATAAGAAACTTAGAATAATCAAAATACTGTCAAGTATTAGTTCAATGCAAAATAAACATATTTCGATTGTTTAATTTAAATTAATTGCTTTATAATTATATATTTTTTATAGTATTTGACTTAAAAACAGCTTGGTTCTGTCACTCTTAGGGTTTGCAAAAAACTCTTTAGTATCAGCTTTTTCTACTATCATACCTTCGTCCATAAATATAACCTCATCTGCAACCTCTTTAGCAAATCCCATCTCATGTGTTACTACAATCATTGTCATTCCTGCTTTTGCTAGATTAACCATAGCATCTAAAACTTCTTTGATCATCTCAGGGTCTAATGCTGACGTTGGTTCGTCAAAAAGCATTATTTTTGGCTCCATGCATAATGCTCTAGCAATTGCACATCTTTGTTGTTGACCACCAGAAAGTTGTCCTGGATATTTGTTAGCTTGATCTGCAATTTGTACTTTTTCTAAATGTTGGATGGCTAAATCTTCTGCATCTTTTTTTGGCATTTTTTTTACCCAAATTGGTGCCAATGTACAATTATCTAAAATAGAAAGGTGAGGAAAAAGATTAAATTGTTGAAATACCATTCCAACTTCAGCTCTAATTTTCTCTATATCTTTTGTATCTGCTGTTAATTCATTTCCATCTACAATGATTGAGCCCTCTTGATGTTCTTCTAATCTGTTTATACATCTTATTAATGTTGATTTTCCTGAACCAGATGGTCCACACACTACAATTTTTTTATTTTTTTCAACTTCTAAATTAATATTTTTTAAAACTTGGAAATCACCAAACCATTTATTCATTTCAGTAATTTGTATTATTTTATCTGACATTATCTTTCCGTTTTATATTTTTGTTCTAAATTATAACTATATTTACTCATTGCATAGCAAATAATAAAAAATAGTACTGATGCAAACACATAACCTTCCATAGCAAAACCTAGCCACTCTGGGTTTGTTTTAGCAAGATTTAACATGCCAACAATTTCTAAAAGTCCAACAACAAATATTAAGGGAGTATCTTTTACTAACGCCAAAAAGGTATTAGCAATACCGGGTATTACAAGTTTAAGTGCCTGAGGTAAAATTACTAAAATATGCATTTTCCAATAACCCATTCCTAAAGATTTAGCAGCATCATACTGACCTCTTGGTAATGCTTGTAAACCACCTCTGATAACTTCAGCTACATAAGCAGCTTCAAATAATGAAATTGCAATGATTACTCTTACTAGTTTATCTATAAACATATCTTCTGGTAAAAACATTGGAAACATTACTGAGGACATAAATAATACTGTAATCAATGGAACACCTCTCCAAAATTCGATCATACCTATTGAAAAATATTTAATTATTGGAAAATCTGATCTTCTGCCCAAAGATAAAAATAAGCCTATTGGAAAACAGAAAATTAAACAAAAAAATGATACTATAAAAGTTAAAGACAAACCTCCCCAAGCGCCTGTCTCTACCCACTCTAATGCTTCTAATTTACCAAGTTCAATAAGCTCTTCATAAAAAAATACATATTTTAATAATATGTAAAGTGTGATCGGAACTATAATGAAATAGTACATTTTAAATTTTGAAGGAATAAAAAATCCAATTATAATTGAAATTACAGCTGCAATAATTCCATATGAGAAATCAAAAAATATTGGACCACCAGATATAAAAAAGAAAATAAAGAAAAAAGCGATAACAGGATAAATAACTACATAATAAAGGGTCAAATATTTTTTAAATTTTTCAGTAGCAAAGAAACCAATGGTACCGAGAAAAGCTAAAGCTATAAAAGATAAGTTAATACGCCACTGCTCAGCATTTGGATACATACCATACATAAATCTGTTAAACCAAATTTTAATATAAGTCCAACAAGCTCCTGTACCAGTACATACATCTTTTGAGTCTCCAGCAATATTTGCATCTAAAATAAACCAACTTAATAATGGTGGGAGTGATTTGATAACCACGAATACAATTAATAATGATAAAAAAGCATTAAAATTGTTAGTATTAATATGTTTATTTATTGAATCTAAAAATTTTAAACCTGAATATTCAATTCTAATTAAATGAAGCCCTATAAAACCTAAAATTAATGGTAAAAAGAAACTAAGAGTTCCAGGTAAAAAAGAAATTAAATCTTTATTAAAAAAAGAATTTAAAAAAACTATAAATATACTTAATGCAACTAGAATTGTTCCTGTATATAAATAATTATTAAGATTATTTTTATCTGGTTGTAAAAAGTTCAATTTGTTCATTATTTTTCTTTAATAGCTATTTTTTTATTGTACCAATTCATAAATATTGAAATTGATATACTCAAAGATAAATATGTTAACATTGTTATAGAAACAATTTCTATTGCTCTACCTGTCTGCATCAAAGCAGTTCCTGCAAATACCAGAACTAAATCAGGATATGCAATTGCAGCTGCAAGAGATGAATTTTTTGTTAAATTTAAATATTGATTAGTGGTTGGTGGAATTATAATCCTTAAAGCTTGCGGCATTACTACTAATTTTAATACTTGGTTTGGAGTTAATCCTATAGAAGCAGCAGCTTCTTTTTGACCTTTACTAACACCTTGAACACCTGCTCTTACACATTCAGCAATAAAAGTTGCTGTATATAATGATAGAGCTAAAGCAAGAGATATTAATTCAGGTGGTAATTTTATTCCTCCCTCAAAAGTGAAACCAGATTGAGACAATTGTTTAATTACAGGGACTTCAACTGATGCATCAACTCCGCCAAATAAAAAACTTAAAATTGGTAAAATTAACAATAAACCTATTGAAATTGACAAAACAGGTGTTTGAATACCTTCGTTCTCTTGTTTTTTTCTTGCATAAATTCTGACAAAAGAAATTGAAATTATAGCAGCAATTATTGAATAAATAAAAATATCTAAATTATTCCAAATAATAGCAGGAACAAAAAAACCTTTTATAGTAAGGAAAAAAACTCCAAACATAGGTTCTGTATCTTGAGGTAATGGTAGAGCTCTTAACGCAGCAAAATACCAAAAAAATATTTGTAATAATAAAGGGATATTTCTAAAAAATTCTACATAAACTGCAGCAGTTTTATTAATAAGATAGTTGTTTGATAATCTTGCTATTCCAACAACAACTCCAATAATTGTTGCAAATATAATCCCGATAACAGAAACTAAAATAGTATTTAATAAACCAACAAGATATGCTCTAAAATATGAATGTGAGCCATCAAATTCAATTAATGAAAATTGTACATCAAAAGAGGATTCTTGAGATAAAAAACCATATCCAAAACTAATTCCTCTATTCTCCATATTAACTTGTGCGTTATATGAAAAAAATCCAAATATTAAAATTACAACTAGGAGTGTAAGTAATTGGGGTAATATTTTTTTAATATTCACAATAATTCAAGACTTATAAAAAAAAGGGCTAGAAAAATCTAGCCCTTTTTAAGTTTTATTTAAAGATATAAATTATCTTGCTGGTGGTACATAAAGTATTCCACCTTTAGTCCATAATTCATTTGGACCTCTGTCAGGTAGAATTCCAGTGTCAGCAATATTTCTCTTGTAGCTTTCACCGTAGTTACCAACTTGCTTGATAATTCTTAAACTCCAATCATTATCTAGACCAAAAGCTGCTCCTAATTCACCTTCAGCTCCAACTAATCTTTTTACAGCTGGGTTATCTGAAGTTTTCATTGAATCAGCGTTAGCAGAAGTAACACCATACTCTTCAGCTTCGATCATTACGTTTAGAGACCATCTTACGATATCTTCCCATACAGAATCACCTTGTCTAACAACAGGGCCTAAAGGCTCTTTTGAAATAGTTTCAGGTAAAACTATGTGGTCATCTGGAGAACTCAATTTAATTCTTTGAGCAGCTAAACCAGATTTATCAGTTGTGTATGTATCACATCTTCCAGCATCATACGCAGCAACAACTTCGTCAGCTTTTTCAAAAGTTACTGGCTCATAAGAAATTCCTTTTGAATTAAAGAAGTCTCTCATATTAAGCTCAGTTGTTGTTCCTAAGTTTGTACATGCAGAAATACCGTTTTTGAAATCATTCACAGATGTATATCCAGAATTTTTTCTAACCATAAAACCTTGACCATCGTAGAAGTTTACACCTACGAAAGTAAGTCCGATGTCAGCATCCCTAGAAAGAGTCCAAGTTGTGTTTCTTGATAAGATATCAATCTCATTAGAAGTTAAAGCAGTAAATCTTTCTTTAGCACTTAATGGTGTAAACTTAACTTTGTTTGCATCACCTAATACTGCAGCAGCTACCGCTCTACATACGTCAACGTCAACACCAGTCCAATTTCCTGCAGCGTCAGCATTAGAAAATCCTGGAAGACCTTGAGATACTCCACATCTTACAAAACCCTTCTTTTGAGTGTTTTTAAGTGTTTTAGATTTTTTAGCAGCCATAGTTTCTGTTGTAAAAGTAAACAACACCGCAACCATTGCCACTAAAGAAGTTAATTGTTTTAAGTATTTAAACATTATTCTTCCTTTTTAGTTATTTTTATTTGTTAACAAATAATTCAAAACTTAATTTTGAATTCGCAGGATTAAAACATTTTAGAAAAACTACTTCAAGAAGAAATTATACAAGAAAGATATGCTTAAAAGACAAGTAATGGCGCGCCCTGAAGGATTCGAACCTACGACCCTCGGTTTAGAAAACCGATGCTCTATCCAGCTGAGCTAAGGGCGCAATATTTGGAATATATATATTACAAATTTAATATTTAAACAGAAATTTTTTAGCTATCAATAATAAAGATAATAATTCAATTCGACCGGTAATCATAAAGAAAATAAGAATATATTTAGTTATAAAATGCAAATTTTGGAAATCAAAATCACTAATTCCATAAGCTGATGAGTTAACAGTATTCATTAATGTTAACACTGCTAGTTTAAATGAATATTCAAAATTGATTTCACTCAAAGACAAAAAAATTGTTAATGAAAAGAGTGAAATTATAAAAATAATAATTGTAAGAAAATATTTATTTATATCTTGAGTTGCAAAATTAATTTTTGAAAATACCAGTTTGTTCATAAATACATTTTTTGGTCTACTAAAAGAAAGTATTTGATTTAAAGAATATTTCGTTAATGAGTATATTTTTAAAAATCTTAGACCAGAACTTGTTGAAATAAATGAA
>CACJPA010000017.1 GCA_902595105.1 uncultured Pelagibacteraceae bacterium | reverse complement strand
CAAATTAATTGACCTGGTCCATGATAAGTAATTTTACCACCTCTATTTGTTTCTAATATTTTTATTGATTTATCAATTATTTCATTTTCTTTATAGGAAGTTCCTGCTGTAAAAATATCATTATGTTCTAAAGTCCAGATTAATTCTTTAGCATTATTTTCATTTAATTCTTTTAATCTTGTCTCTAACGCATTTATAGCATCAAAATAATTTACCGGTTTTATTGACTTTTTGATCTCTATATCCATTTAAAATTTGTAATATTTTAATTATGTATTAATAGTGCACAACTAAATTATAGGTACATTTATGTCTTTAATTAAAAAAACTAAAGATAAAAAAGTAAATTTTGAATTCAATAAAGAATATTTGAGAGTTGTAACCTCTAAAATAGCTAACAATGATGCAAAATTTATTAACGACTCATTCAATGAAATGCACCCTGCTGATGCAGCAGATATAATTGAACACTTAAGTATTAGTGATAGAGAAAGTTTAATTAAATTAAATAACTTTAATATTGATGCTGAGGTTTTTGTAGAATTAAATGAGTCTATACAATCTGAAATAATTAAATATTTATCTTCAGATTCAATCGTTACTATTCTTACAAATTTAGAGTCAGATGATGCTATTTCGATTTTAGAAAATGTACCTGAAGAAGATAAGAATACCATATTAAGTTCATTACCACCTAAAGACAGATTTGCTTTATTAGAAAGCTTAAGCTATCCAGAGGATACTGCAGCTAGACTTATGCAGCGTGAGTTTACAGCTATACCAAGCAACTGGTCTGTAGGTCAAACAATTGACTACCTAAGAGAAAATAAAGATCTGCCTGAGGAATTTTTGGAAATTTTTATTGTTAATGAAGAATTTAAACCTATTGGAACAGTTCCATCATCAAGAGTGCTTACTTCACCGAGGGACACAAAGATGGCAAGCATCATGTCTGAGTCTCAATTATTAGTACCTGTAGATATGGATAAAGAGGAAGTGGCCAACCTATTTGAAAATTATAATCTAAACTCAGCAGCCGTAATTGATAAAAATAATAAATTGGTAGGAATGATTATGAACGATGATGTTCTTACAGTTCTAAAAGAAGAGGCTGAGGAAGATGCATTAAGACTTGCGGGTGTAGGTGATGAGGAAATTACTGATGGCGTTGTTACAAAAACTAAAAGAAGATTTAACTGGCTTTTACTGAATTTATTCACAGCTTTTCTAGCTACTTGGTGTATTAGTCTGTTTGGAGCAACTATTGAGCAAATGGTTGTTCTTGCTTTCCTGATGCCAATTGTTGCCTCAATGGGTGGTAATGCAGGAATGCAAACATTAGCTGTTACAGTCAGAACAATTGCAACAAATGACTTAACCCAAAATAATTTTTCATCAAATGTTTTTAAAGAATTTTCAATCGGTATATTAAATGGAATTATATTTGCCGCTATAAGTGCTTTAATAGTTCAAATTTGGTTTCAAGATAGTATTCTTTCAATAATCATTTCAATATCAATGGTACTTACGATGATTATAGCCGGACTGTTTGGTATTCTTGTTCCTTTTACTTTAAAAAAAATGAATATTGATCCTGCAATTGCATCGAGTGTTTTTGTTACAACCATAACTGATGTTATAGGTTTTGTTTCATTTTTAGGTGTTGGAGCTTACTTTCTCTAAAAATTATCAATAAATCTTACGTTATCAATATAATAAGCAACAAATAAACGTGAATCTCTTACAGTATTAGATATTGTAAGATCTTTAATTGATCTTAATTCTAAGTATTCAATTTTAATTTTTAAAAATTTCTCAAAATATTTCATTTGAATTCTTAAATTTTGTTTTATTTTTTTGTTTTTTGTCAAACTTCTTTTTAATTTAATTAAACTTCTGCTTAGAAAACTTGCTTTTTTAATACCATTTAAATCCAAATGATTATTTCTTGAAGATAAAGCCATTTTATTTTTATCTCTAATTGTTTTGCATGGAATAATAGAAGTTTTAAATTTATCTTTTAGATAATTTTTTATTAAGAAATATTGTTGATAATCTTTTTTGCCCATAAATATTTTTTTTGGATTTACTAAATTAGTTAGTCTTTCCATCACATCTAGCACACCCTCAAAATGACCTTTTCTATATTTGGCACATAAAACTTTATCTTTTTTTGTGATTTTTATGTTTGATTTTTTATTATTGTAAATATCTTTGAATTTTGGGATGTATAAGAAATCAACCTTTTTAGTTTTTTTTAAAATTTTAATATCCTTTTTAATATTTGTGGGATAATTCTTGAAATCTTTTTTGTTGTTAAATTGTTTGGGGTTAACAAAAATACTTACTATTGTCTTTTTGCAAGTTCGATTTGATCTTTCTATAAGTGATAAATGACCCTCATGGATACTTCCCATTGTTGGAACAAAGCCAATATCATTAAAAGGCCTTAAAGATTTAAATAATGAATTATTATTTAATATAATTTTCATTTGTATTAAAAAACTAGATAAGTAAAACATTTATATGATTAAACAAGCAATTATTCCTCTAGCTGGTCAAGGGACTAGACTTTTGCCTTTAACAAGTGTTTTTGCAAAAGAACTTCTCCCAATAAATGGAAAGCCAGGAATCGAATATATTTTAGATGAATGCATTGACGCTGGTATAAAAGAAGTCATTTTCATCATATCAAATAAAAAAAAAATGATTAAAAATTATTTTTATAGTGATGCTTTTTATAAAAAAATTATTAAAAAGAAAAAAGATCCTAGAATAATTGCTGAATATAAAAAAATATTAAAATACAAAAAACTAATAAAATTTGTATATCAAAATATACCCAAAGGAACAGGTGATGCTGTATTTAAAACAAGAAAATATATAAAGGATAAATATTTTTTAATGTTGCTACCAGATGATTTAATAATAAAAAAAAACTGTTCTAAAGATATGATTAAAGTTCATCATAAACATAAAGCATCTGTGATGGCTAGCATGAAGGTTAATTCAAAAACAGTTTCAAGATGGGGTATCTATAGTTTAAACAAAAAAATTTCAAAAAATGATTATTTCATTGATGGTGTGGTAGAAAAACCTGATGTTAAAAAAGCTCCTTCAAATAAAGCTGTTATAGGAAGGTACATTCTTCCTAAAACTATATTTAAAAAACTAGCTAAGCAAAAACCAAGTCAAGGAGGTGAAATACATATAACCGATGCAATTCAAACTTTAATTAAAGAAGGCGAAAAATTTATTGCTCATAATTTTTTAGGAAACTATTTAGACTGTGGGACAATGCAAGGATTTATTAATTCAAATAAAGAAATAGGAAAACTATGAAACTTTGTATGATAGGTACAGGCTATGTTGGCTTGGTTAGTGGTGTTTGTTTTTCTGATGTCGGTAATATTGTTTACTGTGTAGATAAAGATAAAAAAAAAATAGAAGAGTTAAATAAAGGTAACGTTCCTATCTATGAGCCTGGTTTAGAGGAAATTTTAAAAAAAAATTACAAACAAAATCGCTTGAAATTTACTACAGATTTAAAAAAAGCAGTTTCAAGTTCTGATATAATTTTTATATGTGTTGGAACTCCAACTAAAAAAAATAGTAATTCAGCTGATTTAAAATATGTGTTTAGTGTTGCAAAAGAATTAAAAAAAATAATTAAAAGTTATAAAATTATAATAACCAAATCTACAGTTCCAGTAACTACTGGCGATAAAATTGAAAACATTTTAAAAAATCTAAAAAAAAGAAAATTAGTTGATATCGTATCTAATCCTGAGTTTTTAAGAGAGGGTGAGGCTATCAGAGACTTTGTCTACCCAGATAGAGTTATTATTGGAACTGATAGTAAAAAAGCTAATAAAATTTTAAAGACACTTTATATGCCCATTATAAAAAAAAATAGCAGATACTTTAATACTTCTCGTCGAGGTGCCGAATTAATTAAATATGCTTCAAACGCATTTTTAGCTACAAAAATTTCATTTATTAATGAGATTGCAAACCTTTGTGAAAAAACGGGTATAGACGTTAAAGATATATCTCTTGGTATGGGATCGGATGAACGTATTGGAGATAGATTTTTGAGAGCCGGACCAGCTTACGGAGGATCATGTTTTCCAAAAGATACTAGAGCTTTAATTGATACAGGTAAAAAATTTAAAACAGATTTGTCTATTGTTAAAACTGTAGTTTCATCGAATGATAAACGTAGATTTTTATCAATCAAAAGGGTTGAGAAAATATTAAATAACAAAATTTTAAATAAAACAATTACATTTCTTGGAGTAACATTTAAACCTAATACCGATGATATGAGAGAAGCTTCTAGTATACCAATGATTAATTATTTTAATAAAAAAAATTGCAAGATAAGATATTTTGATCCCTCGGGTGAAAAAAAAGAATTTAAAAATTTAAAAAATGTTAAATATTTCGACAAGATAAAACCTGCGTGTTTTAATTCCGATTTAATAATTTTACATACTGAATGGAATGATTTTAAATTATTGAATTTTAAAAAATTAGTTAATAAGAAAAATTTCAAGGTTTATGACATGAGAAATATGTATTCTCCTACTAAAATGAAAAAATTGAATATCAATTATTTTGGTATCGGAAGATAGTTTAGTCTAACTCAAATATGGCATCAACTTCTACAGAAACTCCAAGAGGCAAACTATTAGTGCTTACTGCAGCTCTTGTATGCATACCAGCATCTCCAAATATTGAAGCAATTAAATCTGAAGCTCCATTAATTACTTTTGGTTGTTCAATAAAGTCATCAGTTGAATTAACAAATCCTGTTAATTTGATACATGATTTTATTTTAGATAAATCACCATCACAAGCAGCTTTTGCTTGAGCCACTAAGCTTAATCCACATCTTTTTGCTGCTTCGTAGGCTTGATCTGTACTTAAATCTTTCCCAACTTTTCCTTTAATTAGTTCTCCATTTTCATCAATCGAAATTTGACCTGAGATAAAAAGTAGATTACCGGTTTTTTTAGTAGCAACATATGAGCCAACAGGAGGTTTTGCTTCTGGTAAATTAATATTTAATTCTTTTATTTTTTTTTCAAAGTTCATTTTATTTTCATTATTTTTTAGTTTTTTTCTTCTTTTTAGTTTTATCGTATTCTTTCCTTTTCTCAATAAGGATTAAAGCCTCTTCCATTGTAAGTTCTGTAGGATCTTTTTCTTCAGGAATTGTTGCATTTAAAGATTTATATTTAATATAAGGACCATATTGTCCCTTCATGACTCTAACTGGTTTTTTATCTTCTGGGTGTTCTCCTAAATCCTTAATAATTGAAGAAGACATTCTTCCTGGTTTTGCTTCAGCAATAAGAGTAATTGCACGATTTAATCCTATAGAGAAAATTTCATCAATATTCTCTATTCTAGCAGATTTATTTTCACATTTTAGATAAGGACCAAATCTTCCAGTATTTAAAATGATTTCTTTTTGATTATCAGGATTAAATCCAATTGATTTTGGTAGAGAACATAAAAACTGAGCTTTTTCTAAATCTATACTTTCTAACTCTAAACCTTTTGGTATAGAAACATTTTTAATTAATTCATTAACATCTGGTTTAGATTTTTTGTTTTTTTTCTTTTTTTTAGTTTTTGTCTCTTCTAATTCTTCATCTTTAAGCTTTTCATATTGTAGATAGGGGCCAAATCTTCCATTTTTTAGATAAATATCATTACCATTTTCATGTTTTCCTAAAAATTTAGGTTCTGCTAATTGCGATTGAGCTGCTGCTTTTGCTTTAGATAATGGTCTAGTGAATTTACAATCTGGATAATTTGAGCAACCAATGAAAGCCCCACCTCTAAAACTATTTTTAAGGCTGAGTGAACCTGTATCACAGAGTTGACACTTTCTAACTATATTTCCATCTTTATCAGTATCGAAAATTAAAGCTCCTAAACTTTCATTTAAAAGATCTAACACTTCTCTAGTTCTTTTCTCCTTAACCTCAGAAACATTATTATTAAAATCTTTCCAAAACATCTCTAAAACTTTTATCCAGCTTTCTTTACCAGTTGTAATTTCATCTAATTGATCTTCCAAACCTGCAGTAAAGTTATAATCAACATATTTAGAAAATAATTTTTCTAAAAATGCAGAGATAAGTTTGCCCCGATCTGTTGGAAAAAACCTTTTATTTACTATTTCTGCATAACCCCGATTAGCTATAGTTGAAATTATGCTTGCATAAGTAGAAGGTCTACCAATTCCCAGTTCCTCTAATTTTTTTACTAAACTTGCTTCAGAATATCTTGGAGGTGGCTGTGTAAAATGTTGTTCATCAATTAATGCTTCAATATTAATTGGCCCTTTAGACATTTCTGGCAAAATTTCTTCATCATCATCTTTACTTGTATTTGAGTAAATTTTTAAAAAACCATCAAATTTAAGTACAGAGCCACTTGCCTTACATATTGTTTGATTATCTTCAGATTCTATTGTTATCGTATTTCTATCAAATTGGGCAACTTCCATTTGTGAGGACAAAGCTCTGGACCAAATTAAGTTATATAGTTTTTGTTGATCATTGCTTAAATATTTTTTTAAAGTGTCTGGTGCTCTATTTATATCTGTTGGTCTTATGGCCTCATGAGCTTCTTGTGCGTTCTTAGCTTTTTTACCAGAATAATTATTTGCAGAAGCAGGCAAATATTCATTACCATACTCACTTTTAATAAAATTTCTAAAATCATTTACTGCATCAGCTGATAAATTAGTTCCATCAGTTCTCATATAAGTAATCAATCCAACAGTATCTCCATCAATCTCAACACCTTGATATAATTTTTGTGCAATTTGCATTGTTCTTGAAGCTCCAAAACCTAATCTACTAGATGCAACTTGTTGTAATGTTGAGGTTGTAAATGGACCAGAGGGGTTCCTTTTTACAACTTTTGATGAAATATCTGTTATTTGAAATTTTTTCTCTTTTATTTCTTTGATTGCTTTTTCAATGCTATTCTTGTCTCTAAAAGTAAATTTTTCTATTTTGTTACCATTTAATTGTGAGATGCTTGCAGTAATAGTGTTTTTATTATCATCTCCAAATTTAAGAGTAAGTGTCCAAAATTCCTCTGGATTAAATAATTCTATTTCATGCTCTCTTTCAGTAATTAATTTTAAAGCAACAGACTGAACTCTTCCGGCTGATTTTGATCCAGGTAATTTAGTCCAAAGTATTGGAGAAATGTTAAAACCAACCAAGTAATCAAGAGCTCTTCTTGCCATGTAGGCATCCACTAACAAAGGTTCGATTTGTCTTGGATTTTCAATACCATGAATTACAGCTTTTTTGGTTATCTCATTAAAAACAACTCTTTCAATTTCTTTATCTTTTAAAAGTTTTTTTTCATCAAGGTACTCTTTAACATGCCAAGCTATAGCTTCACCTTCACGGTCAGGGTCAGTAGCAAGTATTATTTTAGAAGAGTCTTTTGCAACATCAGTTATTTCTTTTAAATATTTTTTGGAAAAACTATCAACTTCCCATTCCATTTTAAAATTATGATCAGGATCAACCGATCCATTTTTGGATGGTAAATCTCTTATATGTCCATAACTTGCTAAAACAGTATAATCATCGCCAAGATATTTGTTTATAGTTTTAGCTTTTGCGGGACTTTCAACTATGACTAGATTCATAATTTAACAAACTACTTAAAAGTCTTTGATAGTCAAATTAATAAATTTTAGTCTTGTTTTCTTCTTTATTTATCAGTCGTTTAATATTTTCTCTATGAGTATAAAAAATTAAAATAAACATTATTCCAAAAAAAATTTCATTTCCCGCAGTATCAAAAAGTAATAAATAAACAGGAATTGAAAATGATCCAATTAACGATGATAAAGATGAAAATTTAGAAATAAAAAAAGTTACTATCCAACAAATACCAAAAACTATTCCAAACATTATGTTCATACTACATAAGATACCAACATAAGTTGCGACCCCCTTACCACCTTTAAACTTTAACCAAACTGGAAAAACATGACCCAGAAAAGCACATAAAGCTGATACATAAATCAGATCAGGAAAATTTACCTTTACATATAAAACTGGAATAACTGCTTTAACTATATCAAGTATTAAAGTTGAATAACCAATAAATTTATTTCCTGTTCTTAGAGCATTTGTTGCACCAATGTTACCTGATCCAATATCTCTAATATCTTTTTTTAAAAAAATTTTAGTTAATATTAACCCAAAAGGGATAGAACCCATTAGGTATGAGATGATACCTATTGTTAATAATTCCATTTTTATATCTTAAATAATTCTTTACCTTTTACAAATGTATTGGTTACTTTTCCTTGAAGTTTTTTATCCTCAATAGACGTATTTTTGGATTTAGAAATTAAATTTTCTTTTTTTACAATCCAAGGTTTATTTATATCAACTATACAAAAGTCAGCATCATTACCAATTGAAAGATTTCCTTTATTGATATTTAAAATTTTAGCTGGATTAGATGTTAGTGCTTGGATTATTGTTTCAAGTTTTACAGATCCATTATGAAATAGTTCCAAACTTAAAGACAATAAAGTTTCAATACCAGAAGCACCTGTTGCTGCTTGTGAAAATGTCAATCGTTTTGATTCTTCATCTTCTGGTTTATGATCTGAGACAATGACATCAATTGTTTTATCTTTTAATCCTTGGACTAACATCAATCTGTCTTCTTCTTTTCTCAATGGTGGAGATAATTTTAAAAATGTTTTAAAATCCCCGATATCATTTTCATTTAACGATAGGTTGTTTATTGAAACTCCACAAGTGAATTTAATATCATTCTTTCTTTCTTTAATGATTTCGACTGATTTACCTGATGATAGTTGAGATATATGATATCGACACTTTACTTTTTCTAATAATGTTAAATCTCTTTCAATAATTATTCTCTCAGCGACTTCCGGTATGCTTGATAATCCAAGTTTGGTAGCAATTATACCTGAATTAATCATACCATTTTTTGCTAACTCATAATCCTCAGCATGTTGCATTATAAGACATCCTAAATCTTTTGCTGAATTCATTATTCTTGACATTAATCTGGTATTCTGAATTGTTTTTACACCATCTGTAAAAGCTACAATCCCTTTATTAGCTAATAATCCAAATTCTGTCATATTAGATCCCTCTAAATTTTGTGTAAGAGAAGCACATGGAAATATATTAATCTTCGATTTATCTCGTCCTCTTCGTTTTAAAAAATCTACAATTGAAACATTGTCAATTACAGGATTTGTATTTGGCATTGTTACTACGGATGTTACTCCTCCAGATAGAGCTGCATTACTTAAAGTTCTAAAATTTTCTTTATATTCATAACCAGGTTCTCCAACAAAAACTCTCATATCGACTAAACCAGGGAATATATATTTTCCTTTTAAATCAATAGGTCTTTCTCTGGATGGTAAATTATTTGTATTTACTTTTTTTCCTATTGCTTCAATTTTACCTTCTTCACTAACAATTAAACCTCCATTTTCATTTATTGAATTTTGAGGATCAATTATATTTGCATTAATAAAATATTGTTTTTTCATTTATTCACAAAATATTTTTAAACAGGCCATCCTTACAGCAACTCCTAGTTCAACTTGTTCTTTGATTACACTTTTATTTATATCATCCGCTAATCTCGTATCTATTTCGATACCTCTATTCATTGGGCCAGGATGCATTATTAATGCATCAGGTTTTGCATGATCCAATTTATCAGGTGTTAAACCATAATATTCATAATACTCTCTATTTGACGATAAATAAGAGCTTGTCATTCTCTCATTTTGTAATCTTAACATCATTACAATGTCACAATCTTTCAATCCTTTTTTCATATCAGTAAAAGTATTAACACCAAACTTTTCAATTTCTTTTGGCAGTAAATTTGTTGGAGCAACAATATTTACTTCAGCACCAAGCATCGTTAATAAATAAATATTTGATCTTGCGACCCTGGAGTGAAGAATATCTCCACATATGGCAATTTTTAATCCTTCAATTTTTTTCTTTCTATTTCTTATTGTTAAAGCGTCTAGTAATGCTTGAGTAGGGTGCTCACGCCTTCCATCACCAGCATTTAATACTACACAATTAACTTTCTGAGATAACAAATTACATGCTCCTGAATCTTGATGTCTTATTACAATGATATCAGGATGCATCGCATTTAGAGTCATTGCTGTATCAATTAAAGTTTCACCTTTTTTAATTGCTGAATTATTCATATTCATTGACATCACATCAGCACCAAGTCTTTTTCCAGCTAACTCAAATGAACTTTGAGTTCTTGTTGATGGTTCAAAAAATAGATTAATTTGAGTTTTACCTCTTAGAACATCAATTTTCTTGTTCTTACTTTGATTTAATTTAATGAAAGTTTCAGACTCATCTAAAATGCCGTTAATATCACTTACTGATAGATCTTGGATACCTAACAAATGTTTTTGAGAAATTTTAATAGCTTTGATGTTTTTTGCCATTAAAATTAACTCTATAACTATAAAGCCTTTGAATGGCAAGGATTAATTATTTAGATAGTCTATGGCTCCCTGTAGAATAAAAGCTGCTGCGTTCTGATCTATATTCTTTTCTCTTTTAGATATATTAACATCTAATTGGCTTGATAAATTAAATGCCCCAACTGTTGACAATCTCTCATCCCAGAGACACACATCAATGTCTATCTCTTTGTCTATATTTTTAGATACATCATTGACTGACTGTGCTGAAGAGCCTGCAGATCCATCCATATTTAAAGGGTAACCAATGATAATTGCCTTAATATCATTCTCTTGAATTATGTTTTTTAACTCTTTAATTAATTCATTATTTTTTGATTTATGTATAGTTTTATAAGGAGTCGCAATTAATTGCTTTTCATCACAAATTGATACACCAATTCTTTTAGATCCCAGATCTAAACCTATCAAACGACATTTTGCTGACTGTTTTTTTTTAAATTCTTCTATTGTGATCATGTTGTATATTTTAAACTATAGTGATAGTTTGCGACATATTTAAATATCATATGAGTATCGATCTTAAAACCATAAAACATATATCTAAATTATCAAGAATTTCAGTAGATGAGAAAAAAGCTGAAAAACTTGCTAGTGATCTAAATTCGATTTTTGATTTCATTGAGAAACTCAATGAACTTAAAACTGAAAATGTTGAACCACTTACATCTGTCGCTGAAACAACTTTAAAATTAAGACCTGATGAAGTTAAGAGTAAAAATTTAAGAGAACAAATAATAAAAAATTCTCCAAAAGATAATGAAGATTATTTCGTTGTACCAAAAGTTATAGAATAATGTCTGACATAACCAAGCAAACACTTTCAGAATTAGTTAATAATATTAAAGAAAAAAAACTTTCTTCATTAGAGGTTACCAAAGCTTTTATAGATAGGTCAGAAAAATCAAAAGAATTAAATACTTATATTACTGAAGATTTTAGTAATGCTTTAGATAAAGCTAAAAAATTTGATGACAACCCAAACTTAGATTTAAAATTACCAGGAATTCCAATGGCTGTTAAAGATTTATTTTGTACAGCTAATTTAAGAACAACAGCTGGTAGCAAAATATTAAATAATTTTATACCTACTTACGAGTCTACTGTAACTCAAAATATTTGGAATGAAGGAGCAATTCTTATTGGTAAATTAAATTGTGATGAATTTGCAATGGGATCTTCAAATGAAACAAGTTTTTTTGGCAATGTTCAAAATCCGATTGATAAAAATTTAGTTCCAGGTGGTTCATCTGGTGGCTCATCTTCTGCTTTAGCTGCACAATTAACTCCAATTACAATTGGAACAGATACAGGTGGATCAATAAGACAACCGGCGTCATTTACAGGTACAGTGGGTTTAAAACCAACTTATGGTAGTTGTTCTAGATATGGAATAGTTGCTTTTGCGTCTTCTCTTGATCAA
The DNA here is from genome assembly GCA_902595105.1 of uncultured Pelagibacteraceae bacterium. GTDB lineage: Bacteria > Pseudomonadota > Alphaproteobacteria > Pelagibacterales > Pelagibacteraceae > Pelagibacter. The sequence goes on along the minus strand of CACJPA010000017.1, from coordinate 2,828 downwards.
GCAGGTCCTATGGCTCAAAATGTTGAAGACTGTGCTTTGTTACAAGAGGTAATTAGTTCATACGATCAAAAAGACTCAACTTCTATTGATTTTAAAAGAAACCAATACAGCAAAGAATTAACAAAAGATATTAAAGGAAAAACAATAGGAATACCAAAAGAATATAGAGTTGATGGAATGCCAAAAGAAATTGACGATCTTTGGCAGAAAGGTATTGAGTATGCTAAAGATTGTGGTGCAGAAATAATTGATATTTCTCTTCCACACACTAATTATGCTTTACCAACTTACTATATAGTGGCTCCAGCTGAAGCATCTTCTAATCTTGCAAGATATGATGGTGTTAAATATGGCTTTAGAGCTGATGGAGAAAACCTTATTGATATGTATGAAAAAACCAGATCAGAAGGATTTGGAGCCGAAGTTCAAAGAAGAATAATGATAGGAACATATGTTTTATCTTCAGGTTATTACGATGCATATTATTTAAAAGCTCAGAAAGTTAGAAAACTAATTAAAAATGATTTTGATGAAGCGTACAAAAAAGTAGATGCAATATTAACGCCATCAACACCTAGTTCTGCTTTTAAAATTGGTGAAAAAACAAACGACCCAGTCTCAATGTACTTAAACGATATTTTTACCGTTCCTGTAAATTTAGCAGGTTTACCAGGAATTTCTATTCCAGCTGGCCATGACGTTAAGGGTTACCCTTTAGGTTTACAAATTATTGGAAAAGCATTTGATGAACAAAATATCTTAAACATTGCTTATGCAATGGAAGAAAAAATCAACTTTAAAAATAAAATTACTGATTGGTGGATTAAGTGAGTAAAGAAAAGTCAGAATATTTAATTCATAGAAATGACAATCAATACGAAGTTGTCATTGGTTTAGAAGTTCACGCTCAAGTACTTTCTCAATCAAAATTATTTTCTACATCAGCTACTAAATTTGGCGCTGAACCTAACACCCAGGTAAGTTTAGTAGACGCTGCGTTTCCTGGAATGCTTCCAGTTATTAACGAATTTTGTGTAAAGCAAGCAATTAAAACTGGAATAGGATTAAAAGCTAAAATTAACAAAAGATCAGTATTCGATAGAAAAAATTATTTTTATGCTGATTTACCGCAAGGATATCAAATCTCTCAATTTAAGGACCCGATAGTTGGTGAAGGTAAAGTGATTTTAGATATGCCAGACGGCCAAAAAGAGGTTGGTATTGAAAGATTACATTTAGAACAAGATGCAGGCAAAAGTATTCATGATTTAGACCCAAAAAACACTTTTGTTGATTTGAATAGGTCTGGAGTAGCTTTAATGGAAATTGTTAGCAAGCCTGATTTAAGATCACCAGAGGAAGTTAACGCTTATATTAAGAAATTGAGATCAATAATGCGATATTTGGGAACTTGCGATGGTAACATGCAGGAAGGATCTTTAAGAGCAGACGTTAATGTTTCTGTAAGAAAAAAAGGATCAAAAGATTTTGGTACTAGATGTGAGATTAAAAATGTCAATTCAATTAAATTTATGCAAATGGCAATTGAATACGAAGCTAATAGACAAGTTGATTTAATTGAAGATGGACAATCTGTTGATCAAGAAACAAGACTTTTTGATACTAAAAAAAATGAAACAAGATCTATGAGATCAAAAGAAGATGCTCATGACTATAGATATTTTCCAGATCCTGATTTATTACCATTAGAAGTTTCTGATGAATTTATCGATCAATTAAAATCAGAAATACCGGAGTTACCCGATGAAAAGAAAAAAAGATTTATAGATCAATTTAAATTAACCCCATATGAGGCAAATATCATGGTTTCAGACATTGAAACTTCAAACTATTTTGAAGATGTTGTTAAAAAATCTGACGTTAAATTAGCAACAAACTGGATCATAGGTGAATTATTTGCTGTACTTAATGAAAAAAATTTAGAAATAACCGATAGTCCAATTAGCGCTGGTAATTTATCAAAATTAATTAATTTAATTAAGGATGGAACAATTTCTGGAAAAATTGCAAAAACTGTTTTTGAACAAATGATGGAAGGGGACAAGGATCCTAAAAAAATTGTTGAAGAAAAAGGATTAAAACAAGAAAGTGATCCAAAAGCTTTAGAAGCATTAATAGATAAAGTTATTGATAACAATAGAGATAAAGCCACTGAATATAAATCTGGTAAAGTTAAATTATTTGGATTCTTTGTTGGACAAGTAATGAAAGTTTCAGGTGGAAAAGCTAACCCTCAGTTAGTAAATGAGATTTTAAAGAAAAAACTTTAGGTTTATGGGATCAGACCTAAAAATTAGCACCAAAATTCAAGAGTACATTTTAAAAAATGGACTAGATCTTCATCCAGTTCAAAAAGAAATTATTTCTTATAATGAGTCTCTGGGAGATATTAAAAGGATGCAAATATCTATCTCACAATCTCAATTTTTGAACTTAATAGTAAAAACATCTAATGTTAAAAAAATACTAGAGATTGGAACTTTTACCGGCTTAAGTGCTTTATCAATGTCTCTAGCTTTACCAGAGGTTGGTAGAATTATTGCTTTAGACAAAAATCAAGAAACTAACGAAATTGCAATAAAATTTTTTGAGAAAGCAAAACAAAGTCATAAAATTCAAATAATAATTAAACCTGCTTTAGAAAGTATGAACGAATTAAAAGAAAATGATTTTGATTTAATTTTTATTGATGCTGATAAAAAAAATTATAAAGAATATTATGAAAAATCTTTAATATTATTAAAGAAACATGGCATAATAATAATTGATAATGTTCTATGGTACGGTCAAGTTGTTGATGAAAATAG
>CACJPA010000016.1 GCA_902595105.1 uncultured Pelagibacteraceae bacterium | reverse complement strand
CCCAAGTGCTTTCAGATGTTTTTACAGTTGAGGAGATTACAAAAAAACCAATTTCTAAATTAAATATTTGCTGGATTGGAGACTCAAATAATGTGTTGGATAGTTTAATAGCTGCTTCTGTTAAATTTTCTTTCAGATTAAGTATTGGTTGTCCAAAAAATTTTGAACCAGGAAAAGAAGTGAGAAGTTGGGTAAAAAATAATAAAAGAAAAATTTATATTTACAATGATCCAAAAAAAGCTGTTCGTGGAGCCGATGTAATTTTTTCAGATAAAGTTATTTCGTTAAATGATAAAGTAAACAAAAAGAAAAAAATTCAAGCATTTAAAAAATTTAAAATTGACAAAAAATTAATGAGTTTTGCAAACAAGAATTGTATTTTTTTACACTGTCTTCCTAGAGGTAACGAAGTATCTGAAGAAGTTTTTTTAGGAAAAAAATCTCATGTCTGGGTACAGGCTCTTAATAGAGTTCATGTTCAAAAAAGTATACTGTTGTATTGTTTTGGAAAATTAAGGTAGTGGTACAGGGCTATCTGAATTTTCATTAAGATATTTAATTACAGATGCTCTATCTGCTTCTTTTCTTAAACCTGCATAAGCCATCTTTGTACCTTTAATATATTTAGCAGGTTTTTTTAGAAACCCGTTTAACTCTTCAAATGTCCATTCTTTTTCATAAGTAGCTAATGCTTTTGAATATTTGTAATCTTCAACAGCTCCAACTTTTCTTCCAACGACATTATATAAAGCCGGACCTATAGCATTTTTTCCACCCTTAATTATTGAATGACAGGCTGCACACTTTTTAAATATTTTTTCTCCACTTGCTATATCTCCCATAGCCATTAAAGCTGCAATGTCGACTTTTTCTTCTACAGCAGCTGTTGCTGAAGATGATGTGGTAGAGACCTGTTCAACATCCACTGCGTAACCTGGAGTTTCTGGCTTTTCCACATGAAAAATTGCATCAGACAATTTTCCTATACCAATAACAAGAAGTGCAACCATTAGAACTGCAGCTACAATTTTGTTAATTTCAAAAGAATCCATTTTTATAAATTTAATTTTGAACGTATAACATGATAAATTAATAATTGACTAAATTTTAATGTATAAATTTGCCTCTATTTTTATTAGTGATTGATGAAAACTCTTATAATTATACCTTCTAGATTATCCGCAACTAGACTTCCAGGAAAACCATTATTAAAAATCAATGATATTTCAATTATTTCACATGTATACAAGAGGGCAAAAGAGGCAAATATTGGAGAGGTAATTGTTGCTGCAGAGGATCAAGAGATTGTCAATGATGTTAAAAATAATGGAGGAAATGCAATTTTAACAAGTGATAAACATAAAACTGGTACAGACCGAATATATGAAGCTTATCAAAAACTCAACTTAGATAATATTGATTTTATAATGAATCTACAGGGTGACGAGCCAGCAATAAATATAGAGGATATTGTAAACCTAAATCAAATGATGATAGATCACAAAGCAAAAATAGGAACCCTTGCGGCTAAAATTGAGAATAAATTAGATTTAGCAAATGAAAATATAGTTAAAGTTATTACTGAAAATAATTTAGAAGATGACCCGTTTTCTAAAGCAAAAATATTTTTAAGGAAATCCGAAGATGCCTTAAATATTTATCACCATATTGGAATTTACTGTTATTCATCTGAAATTCTTAAAAACTTTGTTGAATTAGCACAATCTAAAAATGAAATTGAAAATAGATTAGAGCAACTTAGGGCTTTAGATAATAATATAAAAATAAATGTTGCTCTAGCCAACAAAGCTCCTATAGGAGTTGACACAGAGGAAGATTATCTAGCCTTAAAAAAAATAATGGAATATAAGTCCTGATGGATAAAATATATTTTCAAGGAACATTTGGAGCCTATTCTCATTTAGCAGCAGTATCAATTGACCCTGATGCTGAAATTTTACCTTGTAAAACTTTTGATGATTGTTTTAATAAAGCTTCGGAAGAACCTGATTGTAGAATTATAATACCAGAGTCTAACAGAATAACGGGAAATATTGGTATAGAATATTTAATTTTTAAACATAGATTGAATATTTACCAAGAGCACTTTCAAAAAATCGAACATAATTTATTAGGTCAGCCAGGAGCTAAACTGTCTGATATAAAAGAGGTTTATTCTCATGCACAGGGTTTATCGCAATGTTCAAATTTCATAAAAGAAAATAATATTGCTGAACATATAAGAGCAGATACAGCCGGATCAGCCGAAATGATTTCCAAAACAAAAGACAAAAAACAGGCAGCAATAGCATCATCTCTAAGTGCTGAAATTTATAATCTTGATGTAATTAAGAAAAATATAGAAAACGAGAGTGGAAACTTAACAAGGTTTCTTGTTATGGGAAAAAATATATCTCAACCTGAGTTTGGAAATAAAAAATATATAACTTCATTTTTATTTAAACTAAAAAGTAAACCTGCAGCTCTTTATCAATCGCTTGGAGGATTTGCTATCAATGGAGTAAATCTTACTAAGCTTCAAAGTTACCCTGAAAAAAATTCTTTCGACTCTTATTTTTTCTTATGTGATTTAGATGGACATATTGAAGATCCAAAGGTTCAAAAATCTCTAGAAGAGCTAGGCTTACATTGTGAGGATTTTCACGTCCTAGGTGTTTTTGAAGCCGATAGTTTGAGACAAAAAAAATAATAATCTTTTCTTGTAGATTAGAAATTTTAACTGCTATAATAGATTTGGAGGCTAGAGGTGGATGCTGCTTGAACCCGACCAGATCTTAACGGAAGCAGTCGTAGAGACAGTTATTCAGGTTCTAGTCTCCTTAAAAAATTTATGAATAACAATTCAAAAGTACTAGCTCTTAAATATAGACCTCAAATATTTGATGATCTTATTGGTCAAGAAGTTGTTGCTGAAACAATTATAAACTCAATAAAAGCTGACAAAGTACCTAATGCATATTTGTTTACTGGAATTAGAGGGATTGGAAAAACTACAACTGCAAGAATTGTAGCAAAAGCCTTGAATTGCTCAAATGGTATTGAAAAAATGTGCATAGATAATTTGTGTGAAAATTGTCAGTCGATTGCAAACTCAAGTCACATTGATGTACTTGAAATGGATGCGGCCAGCAAGACAGGAGTTGATGATGTTAGAGATCTAATTGAGTTTTCTAGATATGGGCCTACTTCAGCAAAGTACAAAATTTTTATAATCGATGAAGTTCATATGTTAAGTAAACAAGCTTTTAATGCTTTACTAAAAACATTGGAAGAACCACCTTCATACTTAAAATTTATATTTGCCACAACAGAAATAAAAAAGATTCCTATAACAGTCGTTTCAAGGTGTCAGCGTTTTGATCTTTCAAGGATTAAATCTTCTGAGCTGTTAGATTTTATAAAAAAAATTAAAGATAAGGAAAATGGAAAAGTTACAGATGATGCTCTAAAATTAATTGTAAAAATATCTGAAGGCTCAGTAAGAGATGCATTATCTCTATTAGATAGAGCGTTACTGAGTTTAGATAATGATAAAGAACTAGATTTAAATTCTGCTCAAAAGATTTTTGGTTATTTTGATAAATCACAATTAATTGATTTATTTGAATTGATATTAAGAGGAGAAGAAGAAAAGGTAATAAAAATTTATAGAAAAATATATGATCAGGGAGTTGAACCAAAAATATTTTTAAATGATTTTTTAGAGCTGTTATATTACTTTAAAAATATAAATTCTCTAACTTTAGAAAGCACAAATTTTTCTCTTAATGATGAAGAATTTAACAAAATAAAAAATATTTCCAATCAAATCCAAACAGACGTATTAATTTTATTTTGGCAATTTTCTATCAAGTCGTTAGAAGAATTAGATATTGTTTCAAATCAACATTTATCAATTGAGATGTTTTTAATAAGATTAATGCACTTAAGTTCTGTAAAACAAGTTAAACAATTAGATACAAAATTCAAAGAAGAAAATTCAACTAGCAAAATTGAAATAAAAACAGAGACTAAAATTATTGATCAAATAAAAAATATCTCTCAAGAAGAAAAAAAGAATCCTGAAATACAAACTGAAGTTAAAGCAGAAATCAAAACCCAAATTAATTCTTTTGATGAATTAATTGCTATCTGCACAAGTAAAAGAGAATTAAAACTTACATTTGAATTAGAGAAAAATGTCAATTTGGTTAAATTTGAAAAAAATAGGATTGAAATTTCATTTAATGACAGACTTGATAAAGATTTTGTAAAAGATCTTTCAACAAAGCTTTTTGAATGGACAAAAGAAAGATGGATTATCACATTCAGTAAATCAAAAGGAGATCCCTCAATTAGAGAAAAGAAAGAAAATGAAAAAAAAATATTAATTGAGAAAGCTAAAAAAACTGAAATTTATAAAAATTTTATGGAAAACTTTCCTGATGCGGAATTAGTAGATGTTAAATCGATAAGTAAGGAGGATAAAGATAATGACTGATTTTAACAAAATTTTAGATAAAGCAAAAGAACTTGAAGCGAGGATGAAAGAGAGTCAGCAAAAAATTAAGGAGATTAGAGTAGAAGGTATTTCTGGCTCAAATTCTGCAAAAATTGTCTTGGATGGAGAAGGTGAAATGCAATCAATTAAACTATCTGATGAAATAATGAAAGAAGACAAATCAATAATAGAAGACTTAATTGTAGCTGCGCATAACAACGCTAAATCACAGTTAAAGTCGAAAACATCAGAAGAGATATCAAAAGCTACAGGTGGATTTGGTATACCTGGTTTTAAGTGGCCACTATAGTAGATGCAAAATATTAACGAGATTGAGGAATTAATAAAATTAATTTCAAAGCTTCCAGGTTTGGGACCAAAATCTGCTAAAAGAATTGTTTTAAAACTCATTAACAACCGTGATGAATTAGTAAAACCAATGGCAAATACATTGGCTCAAGTTTATAAAAATGTAACTAGATGCAATTCTTGTGGTTCTCTTAAATCAATTTCAACCGGATGTATAAATTGTGAAAATACGAAAAATAAATATTCAAAGATTTGTGTAGTAGAAGATATTGCTGACCAGTGGTCGATTGAAAATTCAAATATTTATCAAGGATATTTTCATATTTTGGGAGGCACCATTTCATCAGTAGGTCAAAGAAAAGAAGATTTACTCATAAATTCGCTGGTTGAGAGAGTAAATAGAGATAAAATTGAAGAAGTTATATTGGCCACAAGTGCAACTGTTGAAGGTCAAACTACTGCTTACTACATTCAAGACAGCTTAAAGAATTCTAATGTACAAATTACAAAACTTGCACAAGGGCTACCTGTAGGTGGTGAAATTGAAAGTTTAGACGATGGGACTTTGTTTTCTGCTTTTAAAAATCGGTCTAATTTAGTTTCTAATTCAGATTAGACTTTTTATTAAGTCTATTTAAATGTAGTAAGGGTTCAGTATAACCAGATGGTTGTTCTTTTCCTTTAAATACCAAATCACATGCAGTTTGAAATGCAATTGAATTTTCAAAGTTATCACTCATTCTTACGTAATTAGAGTCATTTTTATTTTGATCATCTACAATTTTAGCCATGTCTTTTAGAATTTCTACAACTTGAATTTTTGTTGTAATTCCGTGATGTATCCAATTTGCAATATGTTGAGATGAAATTCTAAGTGTGGCTCTATCTTCCATCAAACCTACGTTATTTATATCTGGTACTTTGGAGCATCCAACTCCTTGATCGATCCATCTAACAACATAACCTAATAAAGTTTGAGCTGAGTTAGAAATTTCTTTATTAATTTCATCTACAGACCAATTTGGTCTATCAGCAGTAGGTATTGTTAAAAGATCATCAAGCTTTGCTTGTTCTCTATTTTTAATTTTTTGTTGTTCATCAAAAATATTTATTTCATGATAATGTAGCGCATGCAAAGCTGCAGCAGTTGGAGATGGAACCCATGCACAATTTGCACCTGCTTTTAAATGTCCAGTTTTTTGTTCCATCATATCTTTCATTTTATCTGGCATTGCCCACATACCTTTTCCAATTTGAGCTTTTCCAGAAAATCCACATTTTAAACCAATATCTACGTTGTTATTTTCATACGCTGTAATCCATTTTGAAGTTTTCATGTCACCTTTTTTAATCATTGGACCAGCTTCCATTGAGGTATGCATTTCATCACCAGTTCTATCTAGAAAACCAGTATTTATAAAGAAAACTCTTTTTTTTAAGGTTCTAATACACTCCTTTAAGTTAGCTGAGGTTCTTCTTTCTTCATCCATTATTCCAATCTTACATGTATATTTTGGTAAACCTAAAACCTCTTCTACTTTAGAGAAAAGTAAATCAGTAAATGCAGTTTCATCTGGTCCATGCATTTTTGGTTTCACGATATAAATAGAACCAGTTCTTGAATTAGTTTTTTTCTTAATATCATGAAGAGCTGCGGCAGTAGTAATGAAAGCATCCATTATTCCTTCTGGAACCTCACTACCATCTTTTAAAATTATTGAAGGATTAGTCATTAAGTGACCAACATTTCTAACTAGCAGTAAACTTCTTCCATGAAGCTTTAAACCTTTTCCATCTTTTGAAATATAGCTTCTGTTAGGATTAAGTTTTCTTTCAAATAATTTTCCCTCTTTTTCAAATTTTGATTTTAGGTCACCTTTCATCAGACCTAGCCAATTTCTATAACAAATAATTTTATCTTCTGCATCTACCGCAGCTACACTATCTTCATTATCACAGATAGTTGACACCGCAGATTCTAAAATTATGTCACTAATCCCAGCATGATCTTGTTGAGCAGCAAAAGCTCGTGAGTCTTTTAAAATTTCTATATGTAAATTGTTATTTTTTAAAATTATAGCAGCCGGGTTGTCAGCTTCGCCCCTATGACCAATAAATTTATTCTCATCTACCAAATCATAAATGTCTGCACCTTTTAAAGCTTTAAATTTTCCATACTTAACAGCAAAACTAGTAATTTTTTGCCAACTCAATCCTGCTAATGGAAAATATTTATCTAAAAAATCTCTTCCATACTTAATTACCATTTCTCCCCTTAATGGATCGTATCTTTCAGATACGCTATCTTCAGATTGTTCAATTACATCTGTTCCATATAGACTATCGTATAGGCTCATCCATCTTGCATTAGCAGCATTTAAAGCGTATCTCGCATTCATTACTGGTACAACAAGTTGAGGTCCAGCAATACTTGTTATTTCCTCATCAACATTTTGAGTTAATATTTCAAAATCGTCACCTTCTTCTTTCAAATAACCAATTTCAGTTAGAAATTTTTTATATTCTAAAAAATTAAATTCATTGCTCTTATTTTTAATATGCCAATTGTCTATTTGTTTTTGTAATTCTTCCCTTAAGTTTATTAATTCTTTATTTTTAGGTGCTAATTCATTAACTGTTTTTTCGAACCCTGACCAAAAATCATCAACAGATAGATCTGTCTCTTTTAATAGCTCGTCGGTAATAAATTGAGAAAGTTTTTCAGATACTTTTAAAGTATTTATATTTATATATTTTTTTTGCATATCACCTAAATTACCCCATCTGTATTTTTGCCTGAGAGTTTTGCTCCTTCGGCGGAATTAATTCTCTTTCCAGAGTGTTATGCAACTATCGGTCCTTTTTACCTGAGAGTTTCCGGGGTGGTTGCTCCTTCGGTGCTAATCTAATAGTCTCTCCCGACAGTAAAATATGTATCTTCTTCTATAAAAGAGTCAATTAATATCAATTACACTTTAAATTAAATATCATTTTATTGCCTTTTTTATGAATTAACCATCCGCTATAACCATATTATGAAAAATTATCTTAACTTTGAGACCGAAATTAAAGATTTAGAGTCAGAATTGGAAAAATTAAAAGATCCTTATAATCAAGAGGGATTGTCAGAAGTGGATACGCAAAAAATTTCAAGCACACAAGTTGAGTTAGATAAAAAATTAAATGATGTATATTCAAACCTAGATCCATGGCAAACCACCATGGTTGCAAGACATGAAGACAGACCAAAGTCTAAATTTTTCATAGATAATTTATTCGAAGATTTTATTTCTCTATCTGGAGACCGTTATTATGGTGAAGATAAATCTGTACTTACAGGTTTTGCAAAATTCAGTGGTCATTCAGTTTTAGTTATTGGTCAAGAAAAGGGCGAAGATTTGGATAGCAGAATCGAAAGAAATTTTGGGATGATGCGACCCGAGGGTTACAGAAAAACTATTCGATTAATGAATTTGGCTAATAAATTTAATATTCCAATTATCTCTTTTATAGATACGCCAGGTGCTTATCCAGGCGTTGGTGCAGAGGAAAGAGGTCAAGCTGAGGCAATAGCAAAATCAATTGAATGTTGCATGGAACTTAAGGTGCCAACTATTGCAATAATTATAGGTGAAGGTGGATCAGGTGGTGCGATTGCATTAGCATCATCTAATAAAGTTATCATGCTAGAAAATGCCATTTATTCAGTCATATCTCCCGAAGGCTGTGCAACTATATTATGGAGAGATCCAAAAAAAATGCTTGATGCAGCAAAAGCAATGAAGCTTTCCGCAAAAGATTTACTAAAATTAAAAGTTATTGATGAAATAATCCCAGAACCTTTAGGTGGTGCTCATAGGGATAGAGACCTGATGCTAGATAATGTTAGAAATTCTATTTCTAAAAACCTAGACCAATATAAAGAAATGACATCGGAAGATATAATGAATGAAAGAAAAAATAAATTTTTAAAAATTGGAAGAAATGATGGTTTTATGAACAATGCAGAAGATTTAGGCAATTTGTCTATTAAGAAAAATAATTTTGATAATATTTTTAAATCAAAAAAATTATTATTTAGTATTGGTGCAGGTTTATTATTGATAGTTTCTTTATTTTTTCTTCTTTAAGAATTACAAAGCTCCATGGCAATGTTTAAATTTCTTACCTGATCCACAGAAGCAAGGTTCATTTCTTCCCATTTTTTTGGTTTGTGGTTTTGGATTTACTCTTTCCTCATTGGAAGATTTTTCTTCTGTTATTACTTTTAAATTCATTAAAATTGTAACATAGTCTAATTTTAGTTTTTCTAATAAATTTGAAAATAAATCAAAAGCTTCTTTTTTATATTCAACTAAAGGATCTCTTTGACCGTAAGATCTTAATCCAATTACTTGTCTAAGTTGTTCTAAATATTGTATATGTGATTTCCAATTCAAATCTATTGTTTGCAAAAATATTCTTTTTTCAATTTCTTTTGCATGCTGTTCGTCTAGAACTTTAATTCTTTCATTACGTGTTTCATTGAATTTTGAGGATATTTGTTCTTTCAGTTCATTATCTTTGGCAGAAATTAAACTTTGAAGCTCAGAATCATTAAAACTCTTTCCAACAATTTGTCTTATTCTATTGCTAAATTCATTGCTTTTAGGATTAGATAAATTTTGAATTTTTAATTTTATCAAGTCTTCTGATATTTCTTTTAAAAATTCGTCAGAATAATCAAAAATATTTTCACTATTCATTGCATTTTTTCTTTGAGAAAATACAACATGTCTTTGGTCATTTAATACATTGTCAAATTTGATTAGTGTTTTTCTTATATCAAAATTTCTGGCTTCAACTTTCTGCTGAGCCCTTTCCAATGCTTTGTTGATCCAAGGGTGATCAATACTTTCACCATCTTTTAAACCAAGTTTTTCAAGCATATTATTCATAGATTCAGAGCCAAATATTCTCATTAAATCATCTTCTAAACTTACATAAAATACTGAACTACCTTCATCCCCTTGTCTTCCAGCCCTTCCTCTTGCTTGATTGTCCACTCTTCTAGATTCCATTCTTTCTGTACCAATTACAAATAAACCACCTAGGGACTTTATTTTCTCTTTATCTATTTTTAGCTGATCATCAGGAATTGATCCTTTTTTTCCACCAAGTTGGATGTCAACACCTCTTCCAGAAATACTAGTTGTAATTATCAAAGATTTTTCTTTTCCAGCATTCGCAATAATTTCAGCTTCATTCTCATGATTTTTTGCATTTAAAACTACGTGTTTAATATTTTTTTCATTTAATAATTTAGAATAAACTTCAGATTTGTTGATACTAGATGTGAAAACCAAAATTGGTTGGCCATCTTCATGTTTTTCAATGATCTTATTAATTATTGCATCATTTTTTTCTTTTTCAGTTCTAAAGATCAAATCATTATAGTCATTTCTGATCATTTCTTTATTTGTTGGGATTACAACTACTGAAAGATTATATATTTCAAAAAATTCCTCAGATTCTGTGACTGCAGTACCGGTACAACCTGATATTTTTTTATATAGTTTAAAATAATTCTGATAGGTAATAGATGCTAAAGTTTGATTTTCAGCTTGTATCTGAATTTTTTCTTTAGCTTCAAGAGCCTGATGAAGTCCATCTCCAAATCTTCTTCCTTCTAAAATTCTACCAGTTAATTCGTCTATAATTTTAAGAACCCCATCTTTTACTATGTAATCCTTTCCTTTTTCAAATAAGTGATTTGCACGGAGTGCTTGATTTACATGGTGAACTAAATGAAGATTTTCTGGGTCATAAAAATTATCATTTTTTAAGATACCTGCATTAGAAAAAAGCTTTTCAACATTATTAATACCCTCATTTGTTAAAAGTATACTTTTTTCTTTCTCATCTATCTCAAAATCTTTATTGTTTAAAATTTTAACAAGTTTATCTATTGCTAGGTATTGAGCAGTTTTATCTTCTGCAGCTCCAGAAATTACAAGTGGTGTTCTTGCTTCATCTATTAAACAAGAATCTATTTCATCTACAATTGAAAATGCATGAGATCTTTGAACCATCTCTTTTTGAGAAAACTTCATGTTGTCTCTTAGATAATCAAATCCTAACTCACTGTTAGTTGCATAAGTAATATCACAATCATAGTTTTTCTTTCTCTCTAGGTCATCTTGGTCATTATTAATAAATCCAGAGGTAAGACCTAGAAAATTATATATGAGACCCATTTCCATCGAGTCTCTTTTTGCCAAGTAATCATTAACTGTTACTATATGAACTCCGTTTTCGGTAAGTGCGTTTAAATAAGCTGCTAAAGCAATAGTGAGTGTTTTTCCTTCACCCGTTCTCATTTCGGCAATTTTACCTTCGTGAAGAACTACTCCCCCAACAAGCTGAACGTCAAAGTGCCTTTCTTGTCTGGTTCTTTTTGCAGCTTCTCTTACTAGTGCAAATGCTTCAGGTAGAATTTCGTCTAAACTTTTTCCATTTTTTAATAGATCTTTAAATTCAACTGTTTTCTTTGGGAAGTCTGTATCGCTTAATTTTATGAATTGTTCCTCGTGTGAATTTATTTTTTCTACAATTTTTCCAATTCTATCCAGTTCTTTTTGATTACTAGATTTGATAAATTTTGTAATTAAGTTAAGTGGGTTAAACATGACTATTTGATTTATTCTTTAAATATATTGTTTAATATATGTATTAAACAATTATTTTAAATATCATGGGAATTAATTTAACGAATTTTTTAACCTCGAAATCAAAAAATACCAAAATGATGGATTTCCAGGACCTTGATCATATAGATGGCTTATCTATTTCAGCTTTAAGTGCAGATTTATATAAAACTAAAAGAGATGATTTAGTTATGTTTTACTTTAGAGATGGTGCAAATCATGCTTCTGTCTATACTAAGTCAAAAATTATCTCAGAAAATATTAAATGGAATCTAAATCAAAAACCAAAAAAAATTTACTCTCTTATTGTAAATACTAGAAATGCAAATGCTTTCACTGGTAAACAAGGTTACGAGAGCCTCGCAAAAATTGCTGATTTAACTTCTGAGCAATTATCAAAAAAACAAGTTGAAGATGAAGATTATCCAAAGAAAATTACTTCAAAAGAAATTATTTTTGGATGCACAGGTACGATAGGTGAAACCTTTCCATGTGAAAAGATAATAAATCAAATTCCAAACTTGATTAAAAAAATCAACTATACACAAAACAAATTTCTTTGGATGAAAGCAGCCTTGGGAGTAATGACCACTGATACAAAACCAAAACTTGCGATGGAACAATGTAAAATTGGAGATAAAGAGGTAAAAATTTATGGTGTCGCCAAAGGTTCGGGTATGATATTTCCAAATATGGGGACCACTTTGGCATATGTATTTACAGATGCCAACTTATCTAATGATATTTTAAGTAAATTATTAAAAAAAAATATTACAAATACATTTAATGCTATCTCGTGTGATGGAGACACTAGCACAAATGACATGGTTAGTATTTTTGCAACAAATAAAGCAAACAATTTAAACATAAAAAGTATTAATGATATAAAAGTAAAAAAATTTGACAAAGCATTAAACAATGTTTTGTTAAATTTGGCTAAAAGAGTAGTTTCTGATGGAGAAGGCGCATCTAAATTTGTCACTATAAATATTAATAAAAGCAAAAGCGAACAAGATGCAAAGACAATTGCTTTCTCAATAGCAAATTCAGCTTTGGTAAAAACAGCTATTGCAGGTGAAGATCCTAACTGGGGACGAATAGTGATGGCAATAGGAAAAGCAGGACCAAAAATAAATTTAAATAAATTAGGTTTGAAATTTGGAAATTATCAAATAATTCGGGATGGAAAATTATACAAGAACTACGATGAAAAATTAGTAGCAGAATATATGAAAGGTGAAAATATAGATATCAATGTAGATTTGTTTACTGGCACTAAAAGCTTTACAGCTTTTACTATGGATTTCACAAAAAATTATATTGAGATTAATGCTGATTATAGAAGTTGAACATATTGAAATATAAATTTTGATAACTAATTCTATACTATGATAAAATACAAACTTTTGTGTAACGACTGTGAATTGAAGTTTGATAGTTGGTTTTCTTCTTCATCAGAATATGAAAAATTAAAAAAGAAAAAACTTTTAGTCTGTCACAACTGTAATTCTGAAAAAGTTGAAAAAACATTAATGGCTCCTCAGCTAATAAGTGGAAAAGCTAAAAATGAAGAAAAATTTGATACTCAGAAGTACAAAAAAATTAAGAAAACAATTAAAAATTACCAAAAGTTTATAAAAGATAATTTTAAGTACGTAGGGGATAATTTTGCATATGAAGCTAGATCTATTCACTACAATAGCAAGAAACTTACGAAAGGGATATATGGTAAAGCCTCTCAGAAAGACGTTAAAGAGCTCAAAGAAGAGGGCATAGATACACAATTAATTCCTTGGGTTGATGAAAAAGAAAATTAGTTTTTCTTAAATTCAGCAATATAATTTACTGATAAATCTTTAGAAACATTCCATTCATCCTTCAGAATGTTAAAATTCATTCCATCTATTTTTTTAAGGTTAAGATTGTTTTTGATGAGTATACGTTTTAATTCTTCTGGTTTAACAAACTTTTCCCATTCATGAGTTCCAATCGGAAGCCATCTCAAAACATATTCTGCACCAACAATTGCAAATATATAAGATTTTAAGGTTTTATTTATAGTTGCAACAAACATTAATCCATTTTTCTTTAAAAGATTAGCACATGATCTTAAAAAAAAATCAACATCCTCAACATGTTCAACAATCTCCATGTTCAAAATTACATCAAATTTTTTTGATGTTTTTAGTTTTTCAGGGGATGAACATATATAGTTTATTTTAAGATTATTTTTTTTTGCGTGTAAGTTTGCTATAGTAATATTTTTATTTGAAGCGTCGATTGCTGTAACATTAGCTCCTAATCTACACATGGGTTCAGATAACAATCCACCTCCACATCCAATATCAAGGACATTTATTCCAGAAAGAGGATATTTTTTATTTTTCAGTTGAAATTCCTTAATTATGTTTTCTTTTATATATTTTATTCTTATAGGATTAAATTTATGAAGAGGTTTAAATTTTCCTTCTGGATCCCACCATTCGGCCGCCATATTTGAAAATTTTTCTATTTCTTTTTTATTAATACTGTTCATAATATATAATTAGTTGACATAACAATTAAGATGTACT
Organism: uncultured Pelagibacteraceae bacterium; assembly: GCA_902595105.1. Taxonomy (GTDB): domain Bacteria; phylum Pseudomonadota; class Alphaproteobacteria; order Pelagibacterales; family Pelagibacteraceae; genus Pelagibacter. The sequence continues at coordinate 3,562 of CACJPA010000016.1, read as the reverse complement.
TTATCAATTTATAACTAAATAATATTAATTCAACCGATCATGAAAACTGTTGTACTAAAATTTGGCGGAACTTCTGTTGGTAGTATCGATAGAATAAAAAAAGTATGCAAAATTATAGCTGCTTATAAAAAGAAAAAAAATAGAGTTTTGGTGATTTCATCTGCAATGAGTGGAGTGACCAATGAGCTTGTAAAAAAATCGAGGCAAATTAGCAATAATTTTAGCAGATCTGAATATGATGCACTTGTCTCTACCGGAGAACAAGTCTCATGTGCATTGATTGCTGGAAGACTTAGTCATGATGGTTTTAAGTCTAGGTCCTGGGTTTCTTGGCAATTACCAATAATTACTGACGGACCATATTCTGGTGCAAGAATAAACAAGATAATTACAAAACAATTATATAATTATGTGAAACAAGGCGGGATACCAATTATTACTGGTTTTCAGGGAATTAATAATGAAAATAGAATTACCACAATAGGAAGAAGTGGTTCAGATGCCACTGCTATAATGTTAGCAAAATTTATTAGAGCTGATGAATGTATTATTTATACAGATGTTGATGGTGTTTATACAACTGATCCTAGACAACATAAAAAAGCAAAGAAAATTAAAAAAATATTTTACGATGAAATGTTAGAAATGGCATCTTTAGGATCAAAAGTGATGCAACCAACATCAGTTCAAGATGCAAAGTTAAATAACATTGATATTAAAGTTAAATCTTCATTTGTTAATAAACCAGGTACATTAATCACAGGCTATAAAAAAGCGTTTAGTGATCAAATAATTACAGGGATATCTTCAACTAAAAATGATGCTAAGATTACAATTGTAGGGGTGAAAGATAGACCTGGTGTTGCTGCATCAGTTTTTAGACCACTATCAAAAAATTTAATTAACGTTGATATGGTTGTACAAAATATTTCTCAAAATGGAAAAGATACCGACTTAACATTCACAATTAAATCTGATGATCTGAAAAAAACTGAAAAATTAATTAAGCAAAATAAATCAATATCATATAAAAAACTTTCTTTTGATAAGAATCTTTCAAAAGTTTCTATAATTGGAGTTGGGATGATTACTACACCTGGAATTACTTATAGGATGTTTCAAGCTTTAGCTTCAAAAAAAATAAACATTTTAGTTATTTCAACATCTGAAATAAAAATTTCAGTGTTAGTCTCATCAAAAAATTTAAAAAAAGCGATAGCAGTTTTACATAAAGAATTTAAATTAGATTAATATGAGCGTTAGACCTTTTAGAGATATTAAGCGAAGGAAAACAAAAGTAATTAATGTAGGAAATGTAAAAATTGGTGGTGACAACCCAATTTCTGTTCAGTCTATGACAAATACATTAACAACAGATATTAAGGGCACAATTAATCAAATTAATGATATTGCAAAAGAGGGGGCTGATATAGTTAGAGTTTCTTGTCCAGATGAAGATTCCACTTTTGCACTCAAAGAAATAGTAAAACATGTGCCTGTACCTATCGTTGCAGATATTCATTTTCATTATAAAAGAGCAATCGAGGCTGCTGAAAATGGAGCAAAATGTTTAAGAATAAATCCAGGAAATATTGGTGATAAATTAAAAATTCATGAAGTTCTTAATGCTGCAAAAAATAATGATTGCTCAATTAGAATAGGAGTTAATGCAGGATCCTTAGAGAGGGATATACTGGAAAAATTTAAAGAGCCATGTCCAGAAGCATTAGTTGAAAGTGCTTTAAGGAATATTCAAATTTTAGAAGATCAAGATTTTTTTAACTTTAAAGTAAGTGTAAAATCTTCAGATGTTTTTTTATCAATAGCTGCTTATCGTCAACTTTCTAAAGCAATGGACTATCCATTACATCTTGGGATTACCGAAGCAGGAAGTTTTGTGTCTGGAAGTATAAAATCATCAATAGGACTGGGTTCTTTGCTGATGGACGGAATTGGAGATACAATCAGAATTTCTTTGTCAGATAATCCACCTGAAGAAATAAAAGTTGGAAACGAGATATTAAAATCTTTAGGCTTGAGAAATAGAGGAGTTAAAATCATATCCTGTCCTTCATGTGCAAGACAAGGTTTTCAAGTAATTGATACAGTAAAAATTTTAGAGGAAAAGCTCTCTCACATTAAAACTCCTGTAACATTGTCAATTATAGGATGTGTTGTTAATGGTCCAGGAGAAGCAGCTATGACAGATATTGGAATAACGGGAGGTGGAAAAGGCAATAATATGCTTTATCTATCAGGAGTCCAAAGCGAAAAAGTTCTAACCGATGATATTATTGAAAAAGTTGTATCAGAAGTTGAAAAAAAAGCCTCTGAATTAGAAAAAAAATAATGATTCCATCAAAAACAATTGAAGAATTGATATTAAAGCACTCAACTTTAGAAAGTGATTTGTCATCAGGGAATTTAGATAATAAATCATTCGCCGAAAAGTCAAAAGAATATTCGGATGTTAATGAAATAATTTCAAATGCTAAAAAATATTTATCATTTGAAAATGAAAAACAAGAATTAGAGAAAATATTAGAGGACAATACATCAGATAAAGATTTAAAAAATATGGCTGAGTTGGAACTTGTTGATTTAAAATCTCAACATGAAATTAATGAAAAAAAATTAAAGTTATTTTTATTACCAAAAGATGAAGCTGATAAAAAAAATGCAATAATTGAAATAAGAGCTGGGACTGGCGGTTTAGAAGCGAGTTTATTTGCCTCAGACCTTTTCAAAATGTATGAAAAAGTAAGTCATAAAAAAAAGTGGTCATTAGAACTTATTTCTATTTCAAGAAGTGATGCTGGAGGTTTAAAAGAGGTAATAGCATCTATTAAAGGTACAAATATATATTCAACATTAAAATATGAGAGTGGTGTACATAGAGTTCAAAGAGTTCCAGATACTGAAACACAAGGAAGAGTACATACATCTGCTGCCACAGTTGCTGTATTACCTGAAGCTGAAGAAGTAGATTTAAAAATAAATGATTCTGATTTAAGAATTGATGTCTTTAGAGCAGGTGGTCCAGGTGGACAATCAGTTAATACAACAGATAGCGCTGTTAGAATAACTCATATACCAACAGGCTTGTCAGTTTCTCAGCAAGATGAAAAATCACAACATAAAAATAAAGCAAAAGGAATGAAAATTTTAAGATCAAGACTATATGAACTTGAAAGATCAAGAATCGATCAAGAAAGATCACAAGATAGAAAAACTAAAATTGGTACAGGAGATAGATCAGAAAGAATTAGAACTTATAATTTTCCACAGGGAAGAGTTACAGATCACAGAATAAATTTAACTTTACACAAGTTAGAGGAATTTCTTGAAGGTGAAGCCTTTGATGAAATGATCGAATCTCTTACTTTGCAAGCACAAGAAGAAAGTTTAAGTAATTTAAAATAAATGAATATTCAATCAGCAATCATTCAAGGTGCTCAAATTTTAAAAAATAAATTTTTATTAAATCCCTACTTAGATTCAGAAATATTAATGTCAAAAGTGATTAATAAAGATAAAAAATACTTAATACTTAATTCTCAGG
>CACJPA010000015.1 GCA_902595105.1 uncultured Pelagibacteraceae bacterium | reverse complement strand
TATGATCAGTATCATATTTTTCTTTTTCTTTATCAAAGTACATGATCTTAATTATTCTTAAGTAATAGAAAGCTGCAACAACAGTAGATAACAATCCAACAATAGCTAAAAAATACATTGATTGTTCTAAAACTGCTTTAAAAACATAAAACTTAGCAAAAAATCCAGCTAATGGTGGTATCCCTGCCAATGAAAATAATATTACAAGTAAAGAAAGTGACAATAATGGATGATTTTTCGATAAACCAGATAAGTCATCAATATCTTCGTAATATTGATTATTCCTTCTTAGCATTAATAAACAAGAAAAAAGAGCCAAATTCATTACAACATAAATTGAAATATAAATTATTGAACTTTGAATTCCTTCATTGGAAGCTGTAGCAAGACCAGCCAATGTATATCCTATGTGTCCAATGGAGCTATAAGCAATTAGTCTTTTAATGTTTGTTTGTCCAATTGCTGCAATTGCTCCAAATATCATTGAGGAAATTGATAAAAATACAATTATCATTTGCCATTGATCGATTAGATTTAAAAATGGAACATATAAAAATCTAATAAATACAGTTAACGCAGCAATTTTTGGTACCATTGTAAAAAATAAAGTAACTGTAGTTGGAGATCCTTCGTATACGTCTGGTGCCCACATGTGGAATGGCACTGCTGAAATTTTGAATGCTAAACCCACTAAAATAAAAACTATTCCAAAAGTCAGAAAATACTCATTTGAATTAAGTTGTGTGGAAATCACATCAAAGTTTGTAGATCCAGAAAAACCGTAAATCAGAGAACATCCATAAAGTAATAATCCTGATGATAATGCACTTAACACAAAATATTTTAAACCTGCTTCAGATGATTTTAGTTGATCCCTGTTGTAAGTTGCCAAAACATATAAAGCTAATGATTGTAACTCTAGACCCATATAAAATACAATTAGATCATTAGAGCTAATCATAACCATCATTCCAAGTACAGAACTCAAAATTAAAACTGGATATTCAATATTAAAAATTTTTAATATTTTTAAATAACTAGAAGAAATAACTAATACTAAAAAACCACCCAACAATGTTATGATCTTCATAAATGAAGACATCTTATCTATTATAACACTATCATTAAATAAAGTTTCTCTATTCACAGAGAAAGTTTCATTAATAGCTATTATAGCTGCGATTAAAAATACAAATAAAGACAAGTTAAAAGTAATTCCTGAGCTATTTTTTTTAAACACTCCCAATACAAGTAAAAACATTATTGATAATGAGATAAAAATTTCAGGTAAAATTAAATTTAAATTTTCCATGTTATTTGCTCGCTAAATTAATATTATGCATATTTATTAAATCTGAAACTGAAACCTCAATTGTATTAATCAAAGGATCTGGATAAAAACCAAAAAATAAAGTTGGAATAGCCAAACATGTTAAGATTAAATATTCTGATTTATTTAAATCTAACATTTGCTTTAAATCTTCATTGACTAATTTTCCAAAAATAACTCTTTTATACAACCAAAGCATATAAGCAGCCCCTAAAATAACTCCTAAGCTTGCTAACACAGCTACTAAAAAATTATCCTTAAAGGCACCCATTAAAATTAAAAATTCACCTATAAATCCACTTGTTCCAGGTAATCCTAAAGCGGCCAATGTAAATAACATAAATAAAATCGAATACTTTGGTATTATGGCAACTATACCACCATACGAATTTATCATCCTTGAATGCATACGGTCATAAACAACACCAACACACAAGAATAAAGCTGCAGATACTAATCCATGACTAATCATCTGAATTATACTTCCCTCTATACCCTGCTGTTGAAGAGTAAAAATACCTAAAGTTACAAAACCCATATGTGCAACAGATGAATATGCAATTAACTTTTTCATATCTTCCTGCATTAAAGCGATTAAAGAAGTAAAAATTATTGCTATAACACTTAAAGTATAAATAAGAGGTGTGAATACTTCTGAGGCTACTGGAAATAACCCAAGTGAAAACCTAATAAAACCATATCCTGCCATTTTTAATAAGATAGCAGCTAACAAAACTGAACCGGCTGTAGGAGCCTCAACATGGGCATCCGGCAACCAGGTGTGAACAGGCCACATAGGTGTTTTTACTGCAAAAGAACTAAAGAAAGCTAACCATAATAAATTTTGATATTTAGCGTCAATTCCAATTTCATAAAGTTTAACTACATCTGTTGTTCCTGATATCCAGTATATTGAAATGATCGCAACCAGCATTAAGACCGATCCAAGTAGGGTATAAAGAAAAAATTTAAATGCAGAATAAACACGTTTTGGACCACCCCAAATACCAATAATTAAAAACATTGGAATTAATCCAGCCTCAAAAAATAAATAAAAAACAACTAAATCAAGTGCACAAAACACACCAATCATGAAACTTTCCATGATTAAAATTGCAATTAAAAAATCTCGTAATCTATTTTTTACTGAATTGTTAACTGAAATAATACAAAGTGGAGTTATAAAGGTTGTTAATATTATAAATAATATAGAAATTCCATCAACACCAACTTTATAATTAATAAATCCTTCAATCCATGTTCTATCTTCAACAAATTGAAAATTAGATACACTTTGGTCAAAATATATCCATAAATAAATAGAAATTAAAAAATTAACTATACTTGTGAATAAAGCTACATATTTAGCTGTTGAATTATTTCCATCTTTATCTTTTGTAAAAAATAGAAAAAGAGCTCCTATAGTAGGTAACAAGATTAAAGATGATAAAATTGGAAAGCTCATTATTTAACTATCAAAAAGGTTAATAAAGCAGAAAAACCTAACAACATTACAAAAGCATATTGATAGATAAAACCACTTTGAAATTTATTTGCTTTAATCGAACATTTTTTTATAAAAGAAGAAATTCCATCAGGACCAAATCCATCTATTATAGTTCCATCACAAACTTTCCATAAAAATGTCCCAAGCTTTTTCAATGATTTAATAAAAATAACCTCATACAACTCATCGAAGTACCATTTATTGACAAGGAAATTGTATAAAGGTTTATTCATTGACGCTATTTCATTTGGCAATTCTTTGTTCTTAACAAATAGATAATAAGCAATAGGTATTGATAAGATAACTAAACTAGGTGTTAAAAGTAAAAACCATGTTGGTGGATGATCTGTGCTTAGAGGTTCTAAAAATTTGATTGATTCTGACCAAAAGTAATTTTCACCACCATGTCCAATGAACAAATCTTTAAATAACACACCTGCAAAAATTGCACCAATAGAAAGCAGAAATAACGGAACAAGCATCACCAAAGGTGACTCGTGCGTTTCCTCAATTTTAACCTCTTTATTATTATATTCACCATGAAATGTTTTAAATATTAGTCTCCAAGAATAAACAGACGTTAAAAATGCAGTAACTATGCCAATACCAGCTGCATAATAACCTGTTGTATTTCCTTTCAAATATGCAAATTCAATAATTGCATCTTTTGAATAAAAGCCTGATAAGAAAGGAAAGCCTGTTAAAGCAAGAGTTCCAATAATCATTAAAGCATAAGTGTAAGGTAATTTTCTCCATACACCTCCCATGTTATTAATATTTTGCTCATCTTTAAAAGCATGAATTACTGATCCTGATCCTAAAAATAATAAAGCTTTAAAAAAGGCGTGCGTAAATAAATGAAACATAGCAACATTGTAAGCGCCTACACCAGCTGCAAAAAACATGTAACCTAGCTGACTACAAGTTGAATAAGCAATTATTTTTTTAATATCTGTTTGAACCAAAGCTACCGTTGCAGCAAAAAAAGCTGTTGTCATACCAACTACAGTAATCAAGTTTAAAATTACTGGAGAAAATTCATAAATAGGTGAACATCTAACAACTAAGAATACACCTGCAGTAACCATTGTTGCAGCGTGAATAAGAGCAGAAACTGGTGTTGGTCCTTCCATCGCATCTGGCAGCCATGTATGAAGTAAGATTTGAGCTGATTTACCCATAGCCCCGATAAATAACAATAAACAAACTAAATCTATCGCCTTAACTTCAAAACCTAAGAAGGATAAATTTTTATCTACAACTGTTGGAATTTGTTGAAAAACTTCATCGTAATTTACAGTTCCAAATAAATAAAAAACTAAAAAAATACCTAAAGCAAAACCAAAGTCACCAACTCTATTAACAACAAAAGCTTTGATTGCAGCTGCATTAGCACTTTCTTTTTTAAACCAAAAACCAATTAGGAAGTAAGAACAAAGACCAACTCCCTCCCAACCAAAAAATAGTTGAATAAAATTATCTGACGTTACAAGCATCAACATTGCAAAGGTGAATAATGATAAGTAAGCCATGAATCTTGGTTTATGAGGATCGTGAGACATGTAACCAATTGAATAAATATGTACTAAAGCAGATACAGAAGTTACAACTACTAACATCACTGCTGATAAAGGATCTATTAACATTGACCAATTTACATCAAGTGACCCTGAGCTTATCCAGGTAGCTATTACAATGTTTTCTTCGTATTGGTTTACAATTACTTGGTAAAGAACATAAATTGATAAGAGTGAAGAAATTGAAACTAGAGCACTTGTTACTATTTCAGAGTTTCTGTCACCGATATATCTACCAAAAAAACCAGATATAATTGAAGCAATAAGTGGAAGAAATATAATCGATAGTTCCATGATTAACCTTTCAGCTTATCTATTTCCTCAACTCGTATTGTTCCAGAATTTCTGAAATACACGACAATGATCGCTAATCCTATAGCTGCTTCGGCTGCTGCAACAGTAAGGATAAATAAAGTGAAAACCTGTCCAGCTAAATCACCTAGAAATATAGAGAAAGAAACTAAATTGATATTTACTGCTAGTAATATCAATTCTATACTCATCAATATTACAATAATATTTTTTCTATTAAGAAAAATACCAATTACACCAATTGAAAAAATTACAGCGCCAAGGCTTAAATAATGTCCTAAACCAATCTCAGTCATCTATTCTAACTCCTTTGTTGGTCCCAACTTCTATTACTTCAACACCTTCAGCTCTTTCCCTAGATATTTGCTTAATATAACTTTGTCTTTTAACACCAGATCTTTGTCTAAAAGTTAATACAATGGCACCTATCATAGCAACTAATAGTATCATTCCACTTATTTGAAATATGTGAATGTAATCAGTGTATAAAATCCGACCTAATGAGTGAGTGTTACTTATACTAGTTTGAGTTATTGAATTATTTATATCAAAAATTTCAGGTTTATATTTCCAACCACCGATTACAATAATAATTTCAACAAAAATTAAAGTGCTAATAAGTAATCCTACTGGAATATGTTTTGAGCTGTCTTTAGCTGCAAACCATTGATTTTTTTGTTGAGCTACATTTAGCATCATTACTACAAATAAGAATAAAACTGCCACTGCTCCCACATAAACAATTAGCATTATCATTCCTAAAAACTCAGCACCAATCATTATGAAAAGACAAGATATACTTATGAAATCAAGTATTAAAAAAAAAACTGAGTGAACAGTATTTTTAGAAGCTGTTACCATTATGGCTGAAACAACAGCAATTATAGAAAATGTATAAAAGAAAATAGCGTGTGCAATCATTTATCTGTGTGAACTATCCGCTCTTATGTTAGCGTCTAGAATATTCTCCCATCTATCTCCATTATCTAATAATTTTTTTTTTGTATAATAAAGCTCTTCTCTTGTTTCAGTAGAGAATTCAAAATTTGGTCCTTGAACTATTGCATCTACTGGACAGGATTCTTCACATAAACCACAATAAATACATTTCATCATATCTATGTCATAACGTGTTGTTTTTCTACTTCCATCTTCTCTTTGAGTAGATTCAATTGTGATTGCTTGGGCAGGACATACTGCTTCACAAAGTTTACATGCTATACATCTTTCTTCGCCGTTTGGATATCTTCTTAGAGCGTGCTCACCTCTAAATCTTGGGCTAATCTTACCTTTTTCAAATGGATAGTTTATTGTTTTTTTTGGTTTAAAAAATTCTTTTAATGCAATTAATAAGCCTCCAAGAAAATCTATCATTAATATTGTCTTAAATAATCTAGAAATTTTCATTATTAATTAACCGGTAAAAGATTAAAATAAAATAGATAGCTTGCTGTAAGAACTACCCATATCAATGAAAAAGGAAGAAATACTTTCCAGCCTAGTCTCATAAGCTGGTCATATCTATATCTTGGTACAATGGCTTTAACTAAAGCAAATAGGAAAAATAAAAGTAGAATTTTCAATATTAACCATATTGCTCCAGGAATTAATGTAAACGGAAAAACTTCTAAAGGTGATAACCAGCCACCTAAAAATAAAATTGCACCCATCGCACACATTAATAAAATATTTGCATACTCACCCAGCCAAAACATTGCATACATCATACCAGAATATTCGGTTTGATATCCCGCAACTAATTCTGCTTCAGCCTCTGGCAAATCAAAAGGAGGTCTATTGGTTTCAGCTAAAGCTGAAATAAAAAATATTACAAACATTGGAAATAAAGGAATAACAAACCACATGCTTTGTTGGGCTGTAACAATATCATTTAAGTTGAGTGATCCAACGCACAATAACACATTAATTATTATTACTCCTATTGAAACCTCGTAGGAAACCATTTGTGCTGCTGATCTAATTGCTCCAAGAAAAGGGTATTTTGAATTTGAAGCCCAACCACCCATTATAATTCCATATACACCTAAGGATGAAACTGCAAATAAGTAAAGAATTCCAACATTAATATCCGCTAAAACTTGAGTTGCTCCAAAAGGAATAACAGCCCACGCAATTAAAGCTAATGTCATTGTCACAATTGGTGCTAATATAAATATCAATTTATTTGAACTTGAAGGAATGATCATTTCTTTAAAGATATATTTTAAAGCATCGGCCAATGATTGTAGTAAACCAAAAGGTCCAACAACATTTGGCCCTTGCCGTTTTTGCACAAAAGCCCAAATCCTTCTATCAAGCCAAACAATCATTGCAACAGATACTAAAACAGGCACTAATAAAAATAATATTTTATATACTTCCTCAAACACTATACTTATGTATTCCATTCTAACCTTCTGTACCTGTAGATTTTAAATTTAATTTTGAATTGTTGCACTCAATCATCGTCTTTGAGCATCTAGCTATGATATTTGAAAAATAATATGGTTTAATATCTATAGTTAATTTTTCATTTTTAAATTCTCCACTAAATTCATTTAAATACTCTTTATTTTGTTTTTCTTTTTGTAGATTTAAATAATTAAACATACTGCTTTCTAATTCTTCTTTATCGTTAAATAACTTTCTATTATTCATAAATTCAGCTATCTCATTTATTATTTGCCAATCTTCCTTGGATTCTCCTGGTGGATATGATGCTTTGTATGCTTTTTGAATTTTTCCCTCTAAATTTGTGTAGTGAGCATCCTGTTCTGTATAAGCTGCTCCAGGCAATATAATATCAGCAATTTCTGCACCCTTATCACCGTGACTACCTTGATAAATTACAAACTCATCTTTTTTATTAAAATCTAAATTGTCTTGACCCACTAAATAAACAATTTCAAATTTATTTGATTTTAAATCATTTAATATATTTTTTTCTTTATTTATAAAACCAAGATCAAAGTTTCCTACTGATGATGCATCGCAAGATAATATATTTAAAGGATTCCAATCTTCTGAGAGTTTATTATTTTGACTTAAAAACTCTTTCATTTTAATATATAAAAACTCAGCATTATTTAATCTTAAAAACGACTCTCCTAGTATAATCATTGGTTTTTTAGAATTTAAAATATGTTTTGACAATTCATGCTGTCCATTAAAAATATTTTTTAATGTTTGAGTTTGACCATCAAAACTTTGATAAGGATAAGTTAAATCACCATTTTCATTTAAAGAGTAGATTTTAGTGTTGTTATTTAAATGGGATTTTCTTATTCTTGCATTTAAGATGGTAGCTTCATACCTTGGATTTGAACCTACTAAAAAAATTAAATCAGTTTCTTCAATTCCATTTAAAGATGAGTTAAATATATAGTCTTCTCTATTTAAAATATTAATAAATCTATTATCTGTTCTTGACTCGTAATTTTTTATATCAAGAGTTCTTTCAAAAAATTCTTTAAATATATAGCTAGTTTCCATATTAGTTAAATCTCCAACAAAACCACAAATTTTTTCTTTTGTTGTATTTTCAATTTTAGACTTAATAATTTTATACACTTCTGCCCATGATGCTTTTTCAAATTTTTTATTATATTTAATAAAAGGTGTATCTAATCTTTGGTGAAGTAAACCATCGCAAGCATACCTTGTTTTATCTGAAATCCACTCTTCATTAATATCCTCATTTATAATTGGCAAAACTCTTTTTACTTCCCAATCATATGTATCTACCCTTATGTTAGATCCAACTGCATCCATCACGTCAATGGTTTCTGTTTTTTTTAACTCCCAAGGTCTTGCTTCGAAAACATAGGGTTTTGAAGTTAAAGCTCCTACAGGACACAGATCTACCACGTTCGCTGATAATTCTGATTGCATGGACTCCTCTAGGTATGTTGTAATTTGCATATCCTCTCCTCTACCAATAGCTCCTAGCTCTGGCACACCTGCTATCTCAGTGGCAAATCTTACGCATCTTGTGCAATGAATGCATCTGGTCATCTGTGTTTTAATTAACGGTCCCATATTTTTTTCAGGAACCAATCTTTTATTTTCTTTAAATCTTGATTTATCTACACCATAATACATTGATTGATCTTGCAAATCACATTCACCACCTTGATCGCATACAGGGCAGTCTAATGGATGATTAGCTAAAAGAAATTCCATTACTCCCTTTCGTGCTTTTTCAACAAATTCAGTATTTGTTTTTATGTTCATCCCTTCAGCAGCAGGCATAGCACATGAAGCAATAGGTTTAGGAGATTTTTCCATCTCAACTAAACACATTCTACAATTTCCAGCAATGGATAGTTTTTCATGATAACAAAATCTTGGAATTTCTACTCCAGCTTTTTCACATGCTTGAAGTACAGTTAAACCCTCTTCTACCTCAACATCGATATCATTTACTTTTAGTTTAAGCATTTTTTTTATCCAGTAAGTGTTGATCAACTAAATAAGGAATATTATTTTTTTTCTGAACAATAGGATCCAAATTATTTCTTTCTTCAATCTCTTTTTTAAAGTGTCTTAAAAGTCCCTGAACTGGCCAAGAAGAACCCTCTCCAAATGCACAAATCGTATGACCTGCTATTTGATTAGTTACATCACCTAACATTTCTACTTCATCTTTTGTTGCATCGCCTTTTGCCATTCTTTCAAGCATTCTCCACATCCAACCTGATCCTTCCCTGCAAGGAGTACATTGGCCACAACTTTCGTGTTTATAAAATCTGGCGATTCTTGCCATGCACTTTATAATGTCTTGATCTTTATTAATAACAACAATACCTGCAGTTCCTAATCCACTTTTCTCAGCCATTAGTGAGTCAAAATCCATAGTTAAAGTTTCACATTTTTCTTTTGGTATCAGCGGCATTGAAGAACCCCCAGGAATAACTGCCTGTAAATTATCCCAACCACCAATAACACCTCCAGCATGAACCTCAATTAATTCTTTTAAAGGAATATTCATTTCTTCTTCAACATTACAAGGGGTATTTACATTTCCAGATATACAAAATATTTTTGTACCTGTGTTCTTTTCTCTTCCAAGAGAAGCAAACCATTTTCCACCTCTTCTAAGAATTGTCGGAACAACAGCTATGGTTTCCACATTGTTTATAATTGTTGGACATCCGTAAAGACCAATTAGTGCTGGGAAAGGAGGTTTTAATCTAGGTTGTCCTTTTTTACCTTCTATACTTTCTAATAAGGCCGTTTCCTCTCCACAAATATAAGCTCCAGCGCCATAATGGATATAAATGTCTAAATCCCAGCCAGTACCTGCTGCATTTTTACCTAATAATTTTTTTTCATAAGCTTCATCAATAGCTGCTTGAAGTTTTTGACCATCTACAAAATATTCACCTCTAATATAAATATAACAAATATGTGCCTGAACTGCGTAGGATGCTATTAAACAACCTTCAATTAATTTATGTGGCTCAAATCTTAAAATATCTCTATCTTTACAAGTGCCTGGTTCTGACTCATCACCATTTATAACTAAATAATGTGGCCTAGAACCTACTTCTTTGGGGGCAAAAGACCATTTTAAACCAGTTGGAAATCCAGCTCCACCCCTACCTCTAAGCTGAGAATCTTTAATCTCATTTATGATCCAATCTCTACCTTTATCTGTAATTTCTTTAGTATTAACCCAGTCACCTCTATTTTGGGCAGAAATAATGTCAGAGCCCATATCGTTATATAAATTTTTAAATATTCTATCTTGGTCCTTAAGCATTTTTATAATCCATTAATGTTTTTCTATTATTTTCAGGCTCATTATTGATTCTTCCTCTATAAGAACCTGCCTGTGGTGTCTCTCCTTTTAAAATCTGGTCTAAGATTTTCAGTGTTTTTTCTTTGTCTAAATCTTCATAATATTCATCATTAATTTGCATCATGGGCGCATTAACACATGCTCCCAAACACTCAACCTCCATCCAAGAGCAGCTTTTATCATTTGATAATTCACATTCATTTTCTGATATTTTTTCTTTACATGCCTCAACTAATTTACTTGCTCCTCTAATCATGCAAGGAGTTGTTGTACACACTTGTATAAAATGTTTTCCAACTGGAGATAAATTATACATAGTATAAAAAGTTGCTACTTCATAAACTTTTATGTAAGGCATGTCTAAAAATTTTGCTATGTATTTCATTGCAGCTAAAGGTATCCAATTACCATTCTGCCTCTGTGCAATGTAAAGTAATGCCATTACAGCACTTTGTTGTTTGCCCTTTGGATATTTTGATACAATTTTGTTAGCAGCGTCTAAAGATGAATTATTAAATTCAAAATTTTCTGGTTGATTTTTTGCAGGTCTTCTTAAACTCATCTATCAACCTCACCAAAAACTATATCGAGTGAACCAAGTACAGCAGGAACATCGGCTAGCATGTGGCCTTTTATTAAATAATCCATTGACTGTAAGTGTGAAAAACCTGGGGCTCTTATTTTACATTTGTAAGGTTTACTAGATCCATCAGATATAAGGTAAACTCCAAATTCTCCTTTTGGAGCTTCAACAGATGTATAAATCTCATCTTTCGGAACTCTATAACCTTCTGTAAAAAGTTTAAAATGATGAATGAGTGCTTCCATTGATTGTTTTATATCTTTTTTAGGCGGTGGACTAATTTTGCCGTCTAAAGATTTAATTGGTCCTTTTTCCATTTTTAATAAACATTGATTTATTATAGATACACTCTCTTTCATTTCCTCAATTCGACATAAATATCTATCATAACAATCTCCATTTTTTCCTACTGGCACTTTAAAATCTAAATTTTCGTAACAATCATATGGTTGAGATTTTCTCAAATCCCATGGAACTCCTGATCCTCTAATCATTACTCCAGAAAATGAATAATCTAGAGCGTCTTGTTTTGTAACTACACCAATATCAACATTACGTTGTTTAAATATTCTGTTATCAGTTAGTAAACTTTCTAGGTCATTAATTATTTTTGGAAAGTTTTCACAAAACTTAGCTATATCTTCCTCTAATCCTTGAGGTAAATCTTGATGAACTCCACCAGCTCTAAAATAGTTTGCATGAAGCCTAGAACCAGACACTCTCTCATAAAAACCCATTAGTTTTTCTCTTTCTTCAAATCCCCACAAAGTTGGCGTTAAAGCCCCAACATCCATTGCTTGTGTTGTAACATTTAAGATGTGACTTAAAATTCTTCCAATCTCACAAAATATTACTCTTATGTATTGAGCTCTAATTGGAACATCTATTTTCAGAATTTTCTCAACTGCTAATGCGAATGCATGTTCTTGATTCATTGGAGCTACATAATCTAATCGATCAAAATAAGGTACTGCTTGCATGTAAGTTTTATTTTCAATTAGTTTTTCGGTACCTCTATGTAATAAACCAATATGAGGATCGGCTTTTTCAACAACTTCGCCATCCAATTCTAAAATTAACCTTAAAACTCCATGTGCTGCAGGATGTTGTGGTCCAAAGTTTAAATTTAAATTTTTAATTTTTTTTGTCATTACTTTCTATTTCATCTTTAATATATTTTGTTCCTTCCCAAGGACTTTCGTAGTCAAAGTTTCTAAAATTTTGCTCCAATTTTACTGGTTCGTTGATAACTTTTTTTTCATCTTCACTATACCTAACCTCCGTATGACCTGTGAGTGGGAAATCTTTTCTTAGTGGATGACCTTCAAAACCATAATCAGTTAATATTCTTCTTAAATCTGGATGATCTTTAAATGAAACACCGTACATATCAAATACCTCTCTTTCCATCCAGTTAGCTGATGGGAAAATACTTGTTAAAGATGGTATAATTTCATTCTCAGAGATTGAATATTTTAAAATTATTCTTTGATTAAATTCATGACTTAAAAATAAGTAGACTAAGTCAAATCTTTGGTTCCTTTCAGGATAATCAACAACGGTAATATCTATTAGTTGTCTAAATTTAGCATCATTGTTTGTTTTCAAGAACAAACATATATCTATTAAATCATCTTTATCAGTCTCAAGATAGATTTGATTATGTCTAATTTCTGTTTTATTAATTTTAGTAGTTAGCTCTGAATTAATTTTTTTTTCTAAATCTTCTAAATTTTTCATAATTATCTAATGAAAGAACCTTTATCTCTTATTTTTTTTTGTAATTGCAGTATTCCATATAACAATGCCTCAGCTGACGGTGGACACCCTGGTACATAAACATCTACTGGTACAATTCGATCACAACCTCGCACAACAGAATATGAATAATGATAATAACCACCTCCGTTGGCACAACTTCCCATCGAAATTACATACCTAGGTTCTGGCATTTGATCGTAAACCTTCCTAAGGGCCGGCGCCATTTTATTTGTTAAGGTACCAGCAACAATCATTACATCAGATTGTCTTGGGGAAGCTCTTGGTGCTGCACCAAATCTTTCAAGATCATATCTTGGCATAGAAGTTTGCATCATCTCAACAGCACAACATGCGAGTCCAAATGTCATCCAATGGAGTGATCCAGATCTTGACCAATTTATTAAATTATCAAGCGATGTAGTTATAAATCCATTCTTGCTAAAGTCGTCTGCAAGTTGTTTAAATTCCTCTGGAACTTGATCTATTTTATTATTCATTAAATTAATAATTTTATTCCCAATCTAAAGCGCCTTTTTTCCATTCATAAATAAAACCAATTGTTAGAATGAATAAAAAAATCATCATTGATGAAAAACCTAGTAATCCGATATTGCCTAGAGAAATTGCCCAGGGAAATAAAAACGCTATTTCCAAATCAAATATGATAAATAAGATTGCAACTAAGTAAAATCTGACATCAAACTCGAGTCTAGAATCCTCAAAAGGTTCAAATCCACATTCATAAGCTGAAAGTTTTTCTGGATCAGGTTTTTTTGGCGATAGAATAAAATTAATTACCACGAAAGCACAACTCAACCCTAGAGCTATGATTAGAAAAATTATTATCGGTAAGTAATCTTTTAGAAAATCAGATAACATGCGTGTCTATATATCAGTTTTTATTTCTTGTTGAAGAGTAGATACGTCACATTTTCAATAAAAAAAAAATCAATAAATTCAATTACTTAGGGCAAGAGTACTAAAAAACATAACAATATCAATAGTTTAGTTATTTTATTGCAGAATCAATAATAAGTGGCGGGAGTGAAGGGACTCGAACCCTCGACCTATCGCGTGACAGGCGATCGCTCTAACCAACTGAGCTACACCCCCACTTATAAATTTTTTGGTGGGCAGTAAAGGACTCGAACCTTTGACCCCCTCGGTGTAAACGAGATGCTCTACCAACTGAGCTAACCGCCCATTACCAAAAGTACAGTGATTTATATCCTTTAGTTTACTGACGTCAAGTTCTATTAATATTAAAAAATAGCCAAATATTTAGTCTTTTTTTAAAATTTTAATTCTTAAAAAAAATAAATAAATGTTAGTAAATTTGAAAAATCTTCACATCAAATATACTCATTTTAGAAATTTTCTTACTATAATTTTAATTTTGTAATTACCTTAAAAGTAAGATGTAAATTAAAATAACTATTCCAATATAGATATAAACTATTGAATACTAGCTTGAGATTTGTCGTTTTTTTTGGAGATATCAACTTCAACCCACTCGGTAGGTTTTAGTTCTTTCGTTAAAGCTATTTTTATAACCTGATCAGCATATTCAACAGGTGTAATCTTTATATCGTCTGTAATTTTCTTGGGCATATCAATCAAATCTTTTTCATTTTCCTTTGGGATTAATACTTCTTTAATACCAGCTCGGTGAGCTGCTAATAATTTTTCTTTTAAACCTCCGATTGGCAAAACCTGCCCTGTTAAAGTTACTTCTCCTGTCATAGCTACGTCTCTTCTCACAGGTATATTTGTAATTGATGAAACAATTGAAGTAACCATTCCTATTCCAGCAGATGGACCATCTTTTGGTGTTGCACCTTCGGGAACATGGATATGAAAATCTTTTTTCTCGAATACAGGTGGTATAATTCCATACTCTAAACATTTTGATCTAACAAATGACTTAGCCGCTTTAACTGACTCCTGCATAACATCGCCTAATTTACCTGTAATTTGCATTCTTCCTTTACCAGGCATAGTTAATGTTTCTATTTTTAAAATTTCACCACCATACTCTGTCCAAGCAAGTCCAGTTACAATACCTACTCTATTTTCAGATTCTAGCTCACCAAATTTAAATTTTGCTACACCAAGAAAATCAGATAAATTTTTATTACTAATTTGAACTTCTTTCTCTTCACCAGCTACAATTTTCTTAACAACTTTTCTAGCAAGTTTCGAAATTTCTCTTTCTAGGTTTCTAACTCCTGACTCTTTGGTGTATCCTCTAATTACTTCTTTAATGATATTGTCTTCCAATTTCATCTCTTTTTCTTTAACACCATTATCTTTAATTTGTTTAGGAAGAAGATATTTGTTAGCTATACTAATTTTTTCATCTTCAGTGTAACCAGCTAACCTTATTACTTCCATTCTGTCTAATAATGGGGGCAATATATTCAAAGTGTTTGCTGTAGTTACAAACATTACATCAGACAAATCATAATCAACTTCTAAATAATGATCGTTAAAAGTTGTATTTTGTTCTGGGTCTAACGCTTCTAATAATGCTGACGACGGATCACCTCTATAATCATTTCCAATTTTATCTATCTCATCTAATAAAATCAGAGGATTTTTTGTTCCAGCTTTTTTCATCATTTGAATTATTTTACCTGGTAATGATCCGATATAAGTTCTTCTATGCCCTCTTATTTCTGCCTCGTCTCTCATCCCACCCACAGACATTCTAACGAATTCTCTGTTAGTTGCTTTTGCGATAGATTTACCTAAAGATGTTTTACCAACACCAGGGGGGCCAACTAAACATAATATTGGGCCTTTAATTTTTTCCATTCTTTTTTGAACAGCTAAGAATTCTATTATTCTCTCTTTAACTTTCTCTAGTCCAAAATGATCTTTATCAAGAATATTTAATGCCTTAGTTAAATCTATATCAACTTCACTTTTCTTATGCCAAGGTAATTCTGTCATCCAATCAAGGTAGTTTCTAACCACTGTAGCTTCAGCTGACATTGGGCTCATGTTCTTCAATTTTTTAAGCTCTTGGAGACATTTTTTTTCAACTTCTTTTGGCATTTTAGCTTTTGTTATAGCTTTATTTAAACTAGTAGTTTCGTCTTTGCCGTCTTCAATTTCTCCAAGTTCTTTTTGAATAGCTTTAAGTTGTTCGTTTAAATAATATTCTCTCTGGGTCTTCTCCATTTGAGTTTTAACTCTTCCTCGAATTCTTTTCTCTACACCAATTATGCTTGTTTCATTCTCCATGATTTTAATTATGGCGTTTAATCTTTTCTTAACGTCTACAGTTTCAAAAATTTGCTGTTTTTCTGAAATTGTGGCTGTGATGTGTGTAGCAATATTATCAGCTATTTTCGAAGGATCTTTTAACTGCTTAATAGTATTTATCGTTTCATTCGAAACTTTTTTATTTATAGAAGTTAGTTTTTCTAACCTTCTTAATGCTGTAGCAGCAAGTGGAAATAAATCCTCATCTTTTGGCAAAACATCATTAAAATAGGTATAGTCACACGTAATAAATTTCTCGTTATCTTTAAAATCTAAAATTTTAACTCTCTTAATACCTTCTACTAAAACTTTTACAGTTCCATCAGGTAACTTTAATAATTGCAGGATACTTCCTTCACAACCATACATAAATACATCTGTTTTTTTAGGATCGTCAATCTCTGAATTTTTTTGTGTTACAAGAATGATCTTTTTATCTTTTTTCATCACCTCGTTAAGTGCAGAAATAGATTTATCTCTTCCTACAAATAGAGGGATTACCATGCTTGGGAAGACAACAATGTCTCTTAAAGGTAATAATGGCAATGATATTTTAACATCCATTATGTTAATATGGATATTATAAATTATATTGCAATAGGTTTTTGTTACTTATTAAGGATATTAAGCCGCTGATGTTTTGCCAGGCTTAGATTTTTTTTCGCTCTTAGAATGAACTAAAATTGGTTGTGATTGACCTTTTGCAGCCCCTGCATCAACAATTACTTCTTCAATGTTGTCTTGACTTGGGAGATCATACATAGTTTTTAATAATATATTTTCTAATATTGACCTCAATCCTCTTGCTCCTGTTTTTTTGCTAATTGCTTTTTGAGCTATTTCTTTAAGAGCATTTTCATTAAATGTTAATTTAGCTCCATCTAGCTTAAATAGTTCTTGATACTGCTTAGTTAAAGAGTTTTTAGGTTCTTGTAAAATTTTAATCAATGATTTTTCATCTAAATCTTCAAGAGTTGCTATCATTGGCAATCTTCCAATAAATTCTGGTATTAATCCAAATTTTAATAAATCCTCAGGTTCTAATCCTTTCATCCACTCTCCAGTTTTTTTGTCTTGTGTGTTTTTAACATCTGCTCCAAAACCAATTGAAGTACCTTTGTCTCTCTGAGAAATAATCTTGTCTAAGCCAGCAAATGCGCCTCCACAAATGAAAAGGATATTAGTTGTGTCTACTTGTAAAAATTCTTGTTGAGGATGTTTTCTGCCTCCTTGAGGTGGAACACTTGCAACAGTTCCTTCCATTATTTTTAATAAAGCTTGTTGAACCCCTTCACCAGAGACATCTCTTGTAATGGATGGGTTTTCAGATTTTCTGCTTATTTTATCAACTTCATCAATATACACTATTCCACGCTGTGCTTTTTCGACATTGTAATCTGAAGCTTGAAGTAATTTTAAAATAATATTTTCCACATCTTCACCAACATATCCTGCTTCTGTTAGTGTTGTTGCATCTGCCATTGTAAATGGAACATCTAAAATTCTAGCAAGTGTTTGTGCAAGTAAAGTTTTTCCACATCCAGTTGGCCCAACTAACAAGATATTAGATTTTGATAACTCTACATTCTTACTGGTTTTATTTTCATAATTAAGTCTTTTGTAGTGATTGTGTACAGCTACCGACAGAACTTTTTTAGCGTGAGCTTGACCAATTACATAATCATCTAATACTGTACAAATTTCTTTTGGTGAAGGAAGACCGTCTTGATGTTTAACAAAAGTATCTTTGCTTTCCTCTTTTATAATATCCATACAAAGCTCAACACATTCATCGCAAATAAATACAGTTGGACCTGCAATTAATTTTCTAACTTCATGTTGGCTCTTTCCACAAAAAGAGCAGTAAAGAATATTTTTATTATTTGTACTCATAATTTTATAAACGAATCATTTTCATTACTTTATTATAGATGACTCATACTAATCAAGTTTGGATTAATAATTTAACAATATATTGTGTATTATGATCTTTTTTCTACTACTTCGTCAATAAGACCAAATGATTTTGCGACATCAGCGGTCATAAAATTATCTCTCTCTAAAGCAGATTTTATTTCATCAACAGTTTTACCTGTATGTTTTGAATAAATTTCATTTAATCTTTTCTTTAATGACAATACTTCATTTGCATGAATTTCAATATCTGTGGCTTGTCCTTGAAAACCCGCTGAAGGCTGATGAACCATTATTCTAGAATTGGGTAATGAAAATCTTTTACCCTTTGTGCCAGCTGCCAATAAAAAAGAACCCATTGATGCTGCCTGACCGATACATAGTGTAGATATATCTGGTTTCACATATTGCATAGTGTCATAAATACCAAGACCAGCTGTAACCAACCCTCCTGGACTATTGATATATAAATAAATTTCTTTCTTTGGATCTTCAGCTTCTAAAAATAATAACTGAGCTGTTACTAAAGATGCGATATTGTCGTTTATCTGACCAGTTAAAAAAATAATTCTTTCCTTTAAAAGTCTTGAATAAATATCATAAGCTCTTTCACCTTTACTTGATTGCTCTACAACCATAGGCACTAAATTACTCATATGTTTTGATAATTTTGTTGTCATAAGTTGATTCGATCTACTTATACAACTTGTGATTACTTTTTGCTAACTTTTTTTGTTTTTTTAACAGCTGGTTTTAGTTTTTTTCTTTTTGTTGAGGGTTTTTTTTCCTTTGGCGCTTTTGCTGCTGGTTTTTTTTTTGTCTCTTTTTTATCCTCTTGATCATTGGAATGGTCGTGGTCGTGTTTATGCGCTTCTTTTAAAATTTTTTCTGCCTCATCTTTTGAAATTTCTTTTTTATTTGGTTTTCCTTTTTCTTTTATTAGATTTAATATTTTCTCCTCATAAACTGTCCCTCTTAGACTGGCTAAAGCAGATGGATTTTTTTGATAAAAATCCATTACCATTTTTTCTTGACCTGGCATCATTCTTAGTTGTTTTTGAACTTCAGCCTGAAGTTCTTGTTCACTTACATTAATTTTATTCTGTTCACCAAATTCATTTAAAATTAATCCTGTTTTAATTCTTGTTATTGCTTTTTCTTCAAAAGATTTTTTGTTTTTTTTAGCCTCTTCTTCTGACATTCCTTGAGAGAGAATTTTAACTTCTTCCTCAACTAAATTTTCAGGCACGTCATCTATTTTAATTTTTTCAACTTCTTTCAAGATTTGCATTTTAGAAAGTTGATCTAAAGAATTTTTATATTCATCATTTATCTGTTTTGAAATTAAAGCCTTTAGATCTTTTAAATCTTTAGCACCTAAATTTTTAGCAAAATCATCATCTATTTTTACTTCTTGAGATTGCTTAACAGATAAAATTTTACAATTAAATTTAGCTTTTTTATTTACTAATTCTTTTTCAGGGTAACTTTCCGGTAACGTTGCTTCTACAACCTTTTCATCATCTTTTTTGACACCAATTAATTGTTTGTCAAAACCTTTTAAAAATAAATCTTTACCTAAAGTTAATTGAGTATTTTTACCTTCACCTCCTTTAAACTCTTTTCCATCAATTGTCGCTTTGTAATCTAATGCAACAAGATCACCTTCTTTAGCTTTAGTATCTGCACTGCCTTCTTTAAAGTTTGGCTGATTTTTTGCTATTTCTTTAATTCTTTTATCTGCTTCATCATCATCTATTTTAACTGTGT